>NZ_JBWKOZ010000009.1:0-395804 GCF_059416325.1 Variovorax sp. GW821-FHT09D05
CTTTCTTTTGCCTACTTTTCTTTGGCGAAGCAAAGAAAAGTAGGTCGCCCGCCGGGGCGAGTCCCGGCCCCGGAACAAAAACTAGGCAGCCAACCAGTGAACGCTAAAGAGCTTCTCAGGATCCGTCCAAACCGCAGCAGGCCGAAACCCAGCCCGAGCAGCCAAAGCCCGAAGCCCTTCAACAGTGAACTTATGCGAGTACTCAGTATGAATAGTCTCGCCCTCCTCAAACCCAAACCGTTCCCCATTCAACGAAACGCTCTGAGCCCGCCGGCTAACAAGATGCATCTCGATCCGCTGCCGAGGCGCGTTGTAGAACGCCGCATGCGCAAACCCATCGACATCGAAGTCCGCATCCAGCTCGGCATTCGCCCGACGCAGCAGATTGAGATTGAACTCCCCCGTAACCCCTTGCGCATCGTTGTAGGCCGCATGCAAGCGCCCCGGATCCTTCACCAGATCCACGCCAATCAGCAGCCCACCCCCACGCAACATCCGCGCAGCCAGCTGCAAAAAGGCCAGCGCCTCCTCAGGCTCGAAGTTCCCGATCGTCGACCCCGGAAAAAACCCGACTCGCCGCCCCGAACCAGCCATAGGCGCAGGCAGCACCAAAGGCATCGTGTAGTCCGCAGCAATGGGCTGCACCACCAGCTTCGGATAGTCCGCTTTCAACCGCTCGGCCGCAGCCTCCAGGTGCTCCCCTGAGATATCGATGGGCAGATAGCGCTTCGGCGCCTGCAGCGCATCGAGCAGCAGCCGCACCTTCGTGAGCGACCCCGCCCCGAACTCCACGATCTCCGCGTTCGGCCCGATCTGTTCGGCGATCTCCCCGGCGCATTCGCCAAGAATGCGCAGCTCGGTGCGCGTCGGGTAGTACTCCGGCAGCTCGCAGATGCGGTCGAACAGCTGCGACCCCGCCGCGTCGTAGAAAAACTTCGGCGAGATGCTGCGTGGCGACCGCGCAAGTCCTGCCTGCATCTCCCGCCCGAACTCGGACAACGGCGTCGCGGCCGTGGAAGAAGAAGAAACACGCGGCTGCGCAGCAGGCGCGAACGACAGCGACGAGGAAGAAGTTGGATTGCGCATGATCAAAGGTCTTTCGCGAGCCGCAGCCCCGAGAACTGCCAGCGCGCCGCCGGCGGAAAGAAGTTGCGATAGCTGGGCCGCGTGTGCCCTGCCGGCGTGGCCACGCTGCCGCCTCGCAGCACCAGTTGCCCCACCATGAACTTGCCGTTGTATTCGGCCGCGATGCCAGGCATGGGACGGAAGCCGGGATACGGGTCGTACGACGAACGCGTCCATTGCCAGACATGCCCCGTCATCTGCGAGATGCCGGGTGCGTCGAACGCGGCTTCCCATTCGAATTCGGTCGGCAGTCGCGCGCCGGCCCATTCGGCGTACGCGGCGGCTTCATAGAAACTGAGCTGCGATACGGGTGCATCGGCCTCCATCGGCCGCACGCCGTGCAGGCCGAACACTTGCCAGCCTGCGTTGCCCTGCTGTTGCTGTGCGCCAAGGCCAAGGCGTGGATCGTCCGGCTCGAGCCAGTACGCCGGATGCCTCCAACCGTTCGCCTGCACGGCAGCCCAGCCATCGGACAGCCAGAGCTCGGCCCGTTGATAGCCGCCGTCCGCGATGAACTGCGCGTAGTCGCCGCAGTTCACCAGCCGGTCGGCAATCGCATAGGGCTGCAGCAGGGCCTTGTGGCGCGGGGTCTCGTTGTCGAAGGAAAAGCCCGGCCCCGCGAACCCCACTTCGAGTACGCCGCCGGCTTGTTCGATCCAGCGCACCGCAGGCGGCACGGCAGCCAGCCGCAGCGCGGGCCCGCTCGCGGGCTTGTAGGCCGGCAGCAGCGGGTTGCACGACAGCGCGTGCAGGATGTCGGTGAGCAGCAGTTCCTGGTGCTGCTGCTCGTGGTTCAGCCCGAGCGTGACGATGGGCTCGACGGTAGCCCAGTCGAGCCCGCTCTCTTCGAGCAGCGCGACCACAGCCTCGTCAACGTGCCGGCGGTAGGCATGCACCTCGTCTACCGAAGGCCGCGTCAGCAGTCCGCGCTGCGGCCTCGGATGCCGCGGCCCGAGTGCCTCGTAATACGAGTTGAAGAGGTAATGAAAACGTGCATCGAAGGGCTGGTAGCCGCCGGAATGCGGCTGCAGCAGCACGGTCTCGAAGAACCACGTGGTGTGCGCGAGGTGCCACTTGGTCGGGCTCGCGTCGGGCATCGACTGGATGCACTGGTCTTCGGCGGAAAGCGGAGCGGCAAGCGCCAGGCTCGTAGCGCGCACCTCGCGAAACCTGTCGCGCAGTGTGCTCGCCGCCTGTGTGATCGGCCGGGAAAGCGTCATGGGGTCTCCAGTCGGGTCAGCCGCAAGTTTTAGCCCATCCGGGCTGCGGCGGCGCGTAGGACAAAACGCCGCCGCCCTGCCGCCGGCACTTCGGCAAAGGGCAGCCACTGTGGCACAAGATTCGAGGCCTTGCAGGCGGCTGCGTATCATCCGTGCGATGCAAACGACCAACCCCTCGGGCAGGCCCAAAGTCGTCATCGTCGGCTGCGGATTCGGCGGACTCGAAGCGGCACGCAAGCTGCAGAGCGCCGACGTGGACGTGACGGTGATCGACAAGACCAACCACCACCTGTTCCAGCCGCTGCTGTACCAGGTGGCAACCGCCGGGCTCGCCGCGCCGTCGATCGCGGCGCCGGTGCGCGCGCTGTTCCGCAAGCAGCCGAACATCACGACGCTGCTGGGCGAGGTGGGCGGCATCGATCCGGCCACGCGATCGGTGCAACTGGCCAATGGGGACCGCGTGCCGTACGACCACCTGATCGTCGCGGCCGGTGCCACGCACAGCTATTTCGGGCACGACGAATGGGCGCCCATGGCCCCGGGCCTGAAGACGCTGGCCGATGCCTTCGAGATCCGCCGCCGCGTGCTGCTGTCGTTCGAGAGCGCCGAGGTCGCGGCCGACCTGGAGCGCCGCCGCGCCCTGCTCACCTTCGTGGTGATCGGCGCCGGCCCCACGGGCGTCGAGATGGCCGGCACGCTGGCCGAGATCGCCAAGCACACGCTGTCGGGCGAGTTCCGCCACATCGACCCCGCCAGCGCACAGGTGCTGCTGGTCGAAGGCGGCCCGCGCGTGCTGCAGGCCATGCCCGAGTCGCTGAGCCAGAAGGCGCTCGAACAGCTGGAGAAACTGGGCGTCGAAGTGCGGCTCAACGCGCGCGTGACGTCCATCGATGCCACCGGGCTCGAAGTGCAGACCGGTGGTGGCGCAGACGGTGCACCGGTCGCCAGCTACCGAATCGATAGCAGCTGCGTGGTGTGGGCGGCGGGTGTGGCGGCCTCGCCGCTGGGCCGCATGCTGGGCACGGCCACCGGCGTCGAATGCGATCGCGCGGGCCGCATCAAGGTCGAGCCCGACCTGAGCCTGGCGGGCCATCCTGAGATCAGCGTGGTCGGCGACCTCGCCGCCGCCATGAGCCATGCGCCCGGCAAGCCGCCCAAGCCCGTGCCCGGCGTGTCGCCCGGCGCCAAGCAGATGGGGCGCGCAGCGGCCGCCAACATCCTGCGCCGTATCGCGGGCCAGCCGACGGTGCCGTTCCGCTATGCGGACTACGGCAACCTCGCGACCATCGGCCGCAACTCGGCGGTGGTCGACCTGGGCACGCCCTTCGGCCCGCTGCGCTTCAGTGGCCGGCTCGCGTGGCTGTTCTGGCTGTTCGCGCACGCGTACTTCCTGATCGGCTTTCGCAACCGCATCGTCGTGATGATGGACTGGGCAGGCGCCTACTGGAGCTTCCAGCGCAATGCGCGCGTGGTGGCAGACGTGCAGGGCAAGAGCGAGTCCTGAAGAAGGAGATCACGCGAAATGTCGCTGGCCTTGTGGATCGCGGTGCATGCCGCCGAAGCGCTCTTCTGCCTCTGGGTGCTGCGCTGGGGCGGTGCCGAACGGCTCGAAGGCAGTTTCGCCTCGGGCCTTGTCAGCAACTTCGCGCCGCGCTGGAGCGCCGAGGGGCTGCGCATGGCGGCGCTGATCCTGCTGGTCTTCTGCGCCATCACTTTCGTCGTGGGCCTGTTCGTGCCCTCGCTGCGCTGCTGGGTCGGCGGCTCCTGCTGAGCACCGCCAACCCACCCTACTCCATCAGGTCCCGATCACGCCGCCGTCGTTCTTGGTGATGGCGATGGTTGCCGAGCGCGGACGGCCCGCGCCGTCGGGCCACTTCGACACGGCGAGCGGACGATCCGGGTCGCTGCGCTCGTTGGCCGGCTCGCCCGGGTGCTGGATGTTGATGAACAGCGTGCGCAGATCCGGCGTGGCCGTGAGCCCGGTGATCTCGCAGCCGGCCGGGCCGAGCAGGAAGCGGCGGATTTCGCCCTTGGTCGGGTCGCAGGCCAGCATCTGGTTGTTGGGCAGGTTGGCGTACTCGCCCTTGCCCAGCGTGGAAGTCGACACGTCGGTCTCGATCCACAGCACGCCGCGCGCATCGACCATCAGGCCGTCGGGGCTGCCGAAGGTGTCGCCCTTGATGTTGCCCTGTGCTTCATAGCGCGTCTGCTTCGGGTCGCCCGCGAGCACGAGGTGGTTCCAGGCGAACTTGGTCGCGTCGAGGTCGCCGGTTTCCTTCCAGCGGATGATCTGGCCCATCGTGTTGTTGGAGCGCGGATTGGCCGCGTCCATGAAGGGCTGGCCGGCGGCGCCGCGGTTGCTGTTGTTGGTCAGCGTGCAGTAGACCTCCTTGGTGAGCGGGTCTACGGTGGTCCACTCGGGGCGGTCCATCTTGGTGGCGCCAAGCAGGTCGCTAGCCTGGCGTGCCTTGATGAGCACGTCGCCTTGCGTGGTGAAGCCCTTGTCGGCCACCAGGCCGTTCTTTCCCTGCACCAACGGCAGCCATTCGCCGGTGCCGTCCACGTCGAAGCGGCCGACGTACAGCGTGCCGTGGTCGAGCAGGTCTCGGTTGGCCGCGGCGCCGCCGGGCTTGACGCTGTCGCGGCTCACGAACTTGTAGATGTACTCGAAGCGCGAGTCTTCGCCCATGTAGATGACGGCGCGGCCGTCGTTGGTGAGCGCGGTGGCGGCGCCTTCGTGGGCGGCGCGGCCGAGCGCGGTGCGCTTGCGCGGCGTCGAGGTGGGGTCTTGCGGATCGATCTCGACCACCCAGCCGTAGCGGTTCGATTCGTTCGGGTTCTTCGACACGTCGAAGCGCGCTTCATGCTCGTGCCAGCGGTACTTCGCGCCATTGCCCTTCCTGATGCCCCAGCGCTTCTGGTGGGCGTCGGGCGTGTCGGTGCCTTCGAAGTAGTCGGCGAAGTTTTCTTCGCAGGTCAGGTACGTGCCCCACGGCGTGTGGCCGTTCGAGCAGTTGTTGAAGGTACCCAGCACCTGCGTGCCCGACGGGTCGGCGGCGGTGCGCAGCATGGCGTGGCCGGCTGCGGGGCCGGTGAGCGTCATCGGCGTCAGGGCGGTGATGCGGCGCGCGAAGCGCGAGGGTGCAAGCTGCGTCCACTTGCCGCCGTCGCGCTGCAGCTCGATGACCGACACGCCGTGCGCATTCATCGACTTGCGCACCTTCTCGGGCGTCCAGGTCTTCATGCCGTCGGTGTGCAGCAGGCCGTCGTCGACGTATTCGTGGTTCAGCACCAGCAGGCCGCGGTTGGAGCCATCGATCGGAAAGAAGGCCATGCCGTCGTGGTGCATGCCGGCCTGCAGCGCCTGCTCTTCAGCGGTGTTGGAGCCGTCGGTCTTGAAGGCGGGCATGGCGCCCGCGATGCCGGTGGCGTCGCCCCAGCGGTAGAGCACCTGGGTGCTGTAGCCCTCGGGCACGACCACGGTGTCGACGGCGGCCATCGGCACGCTCTTGAAACCGATGGCACGGCCCAGCGAACCCGCCGTGCCGCCTGTTGCCGCACACCCGGCCAGCGGGCCGAACAGCCCCGCAATCGCGGCAGCGAGGCCGCCTTGCACGAGCATGCGACGCTTCGGGTCGGACACTTCGTGGATCGTGGGATTGGCGGACGGGTTGGAGTCCTCCATGCGGGCGAAGTCTTTGGCCATGCTCTTGTCGTCGTGGGGTTACGGAGCCGGGCATAGTGTCGCCGCCTCGTGAATTCCGCATGACACGGGCCTGTAACAGGAACTTAGAAGAAGCCGCCCCAATGCGGCTGCTCGCCGCGCTGGCGCTTGCGCCAGTCCCAGGGCGGCGTCGGCTTCGAGTCGGCCCACAGGCCGGCGTGCCGGGCACGCGCGCTGTCCTGCAGCTTGAACAGCCCGCCGCCGCGTTTGGTGGCCAGGTGGTTGTAGTCGTACACCCAGGCCCAGCCTTCGGACACCATGCGGCTGCCGGCGTCCTCACCGTTGCAGCGCACGTCGGCCACCGTGCGGCCATAGCGGTCGGTGTCGATCTCGGTGATGAGCGCCTGCTCGCGAAAGCAGATGTTGCTCAGCGCCTGCTTGCTGCGCTGGCCGTAGGGCTGGGCTTTTTCGGGCGCGTCGATGGCGGCGATACGCACCTTCACGCGCTCGTAGGCGCCGATGCGGCCGCAGCGAGCGGTGAGCGTGTCGCCGTCGCTGATGCCCACGACGAGGCAGGTACGGGGAGCGGCTTGGCTCAGGAAGGGAGAAAAGGCAAGAAGGCAGGAAAGCAGCAGCGCGCGTGAATGCATGAAGAAGCGGCGAGATAGGCAGAATGGCAGGACCGATCGAGGCTAAGTGATCCACCCGGCGGAACCGATCGGTACACAGACTTTTTCTTTTGAACCACGCTTCGAAGGAGAGCACGCACCATGCAAGAACCTACCCAGGACGACTGGTTCCTCGCGGCCAACGACGCATGGGACGCTGGCGCGCACAAGAAGGCCCTCTCGCTGTTCCTCAAGGCCGCGGCCGCGGGCGAGACCCACGCGCTCAACAGCGTCGGCTATTTCCTCGACCATGGCATCGGCGTGAAGAAGAACCCCGCGGCCGCGCGCGACTGGTACCGCAAGGCCGCCAAGGCGGGCGACGTGGCGGGGTGCGCCAACCTCGCCATCTGCTACCGCGACGAGGGCAATTTCCGCTGGGCGCGCTTCTGGTTCGAGAAGGCCTATGCGCAGGGCGACGGCGATGCGGCGCTGGAGCTGGGACGGCTCTTCCTGTGGGAAGGGCCGAACCAGAATCGGCACAAGGTGGTGGACTACCTGGGCAAGGCGGTGGCCTCGCAGTCCATCACTCCGAACGGACGCACGGAGGCGGGGGCGCTGCTGAAGTCGCTGGGCCTCATCAAGTGAAGCGCGCTCACTTCGCCGCGTTCTCGTCCTCCTGCAGCAACCGCCACATCACCTTCCCGCTGCCGCTCTTCGGCAGCGCATCGACGAACTGCACCTTGCGCGGAATCTTGTAGACAGCCATGTTCTCGCGGCACCAGTCGATGATCTGCTGCTCGGTCGTGTCCTTGTGCGTGGCGCGCAGCACCACGACGGCCTTGACCGACTCGCCGCGGTAGTCGTCCTTGGTCGAGATGACGCAGGCCTCCTGAATCGCGGGGTGGCGAAACATCAGCAGTTCGACCTCGGCCGGCCACACCTTGAAGCCGCTCGCGTTGATCATTCGCTTGAGACGGTCGGTGATGAAGAAGTAGCCGTCCTCGTCCATGCGGCCCATGTCGCCCGAGCGGAAGAAGCGCTTGCCCTCGAACTCGACGAATGCGGCGGCCGTGGCATCGGGGCGCTTCCAGTAGCCCTGGAACACCTCGGGGCCGTGGATGATGATCTCGCCTGATTCGCCGATGGGCATCTCCTTCAGCGTGTCGGGGTCGACCACGCGCGCGTCGGTGCTCATGAACGGAATGCCCAGGCATTGCTGCTTGGGATGGTCCGACGGGTTGGTGTGCGAGGGCGCGGCGGTTTCAGTGAGGCCGTAGCCCTCCTGGTACTTCAGCCCGTACTGCTCGAGCAGGCGCTGCGCCACGGCCTGCGGCATCGCCGCGCCACCACCGCCGATGTAGGTCATGCTCGACAGGTCATAGCTCGCGAAGTTGGGGCTGGCCATGAGGTCGATGACCATGGTCGGGATGTTGGTCCAGGCCGTTACCTTCCAGCGCGAGATCAGCCGGCCGGCCACGTCGCGGTCCCAGCGCGGCATGATGATCAGCGTGGCCGCTGCGAGGATGGCCGTGTGCATCATGCTCACCACGCCGGTGATGTGGAACATGGGCACCACGGCCAGCACCACCGTCTCCGAGGTCGACCCGCCCCACATCTGGCCGGAGACCGCGTTGTGCATCAGGCTCGAATGGTGGTGGATGCAGCCCTTGGGCAGGCCGGTGGTGCCGCTGGTGTAGGGCAGCAGCGCCATGTCGTCGGCGCCCACCACGTGCTCGGGCGGCGGATGACCGGCCTCGAGCGCGTCGGTCCAGGCGATGACCTTGCCGCCGTCCAGCGCGGGCAGCGGATGGCGGGTGGTGAGCCAGTCTTTCCAGGCGGGGGCCGGGGCGTCGTCGCCCGACGCGTCGGCGTCGAAGGCGTCGGTGAACTGGGTCACGATCATGTGGGCGAGCCGATGCTCGGGTGGCAGCGCATTGCTGGCCTTGGCCAATTCGGGCGCCAGGTCGCCGGTGATGATGGCCACCTTGGCGTCGGGATCGGTGATGTAGTGCTTGAGCTCCTCGGCCCGGTTCATCGGGTTGACCGGCACCACCACCGCATTGGCGCGCAGGATCGCGAAATGTGCGATCACCAGCTGCGGGCAGTTCTGCATGTCCAGGATCACGCGGTCGCCGCGCTTCACGCCCAGCGCATGCAGCGTGCCAGCCAGGCGCTCGGCCTGGGCGGCGAACTCGCGGTAGCTGATCACGCGGCCGAAGAACACGAGCGCGGGCTTGTCGGGATAGCGTGCGGCCGAGGTGGCCAGGTTGTGCCAGAGGGAGGTGGCGGGGACGGTAATCGAATGCGGGAGGCGTTTGGGCCAGAACTTGTAATGCGGGCGTTGTTGCATGGTGAGTACAGGCGGGACAAAGAAAAGCGCGACAGCCCGCCAGCCTAAGCCGCCAAGGCCGCCGCTCCCATCGGGGAAGCCCCCGGAGCGTCGCCTAGGTGACGCCATTTCTTCTCACATGCGCAACCTTCTGCTCTCGCGCCTTGCGACTACAGACACGGGCCGCCTTCCGCGCGATACCTGTCAGCCTCCCACCCACCGAATGAAGGAACTCACATGGCAGCAGAAAAGCACGCAAGCGTTCACTGGGAAGGCGCCGGCAAAACCGGCAAGGGCCAGGTCAGCACCGAGACCGGCGCCCTGAAAGACTACCCCTACGGCTTCGCCAGCCGCTTCGAGGACGACAAGCGCGGCACCAACCCCGAGGAAATCGTCGGCGCGGCGCATGCCGCCTGCCTCACGATGGCCTTCGCCTTCGCGCTCGAAAGAGAAGGCCTGGCCGCCACGAAGATCGACACCAGGGCCGCCGTGCGGCTGGCCAAGGACGGCGACGGCTTCAAGATCGACCGTATTGCGCTCGAACTCGACGCCTCCGTGCCGAACCTCGACGAAGCCAGGTTCCAGCAGATCGCGGCTGCCGCCAAGGCCGGCTGCCCGCTGTCGAAAGCGCTGGCGAGCGTGCCCGAGATCACGCTGAAGGCCACGCTAGCCAGCTGAGTGCGCTGCTTATGATCGTCTCCCAATAAAAAGGAGACGGATCATGAACAAGCCTGCCCGGACCGCGCTCGCGGTCCTTTCTTTCGCCCTCGGCACGGCCGCGATGGCGGCCTACCCCGACAAGCCGATCAAGGTCGTCATCGGCTTTCCGGCCGGCGGCCCGCTCGACCAGCACGCGCGCCTGCTAACCGACAAGCTGCAGGCCGTGCTCGGCCAGCCGCTGATCGTCGACTACAAGCCCGGCGCGGGCGGCTCGGTGGGCGCCGACGCAGTCGCCAAGAGCCCGGCCGACGGCTACACGCTGATGCTGGCCAACACCGGCGTGGCCGTCATCAACGGCGCGCTCTACAGCAAGCTGCCCTACAACACGCAGCGCGACTTCGTGCCCATCGCGCGCACCGCCATGCAGCCGCTGGCGCTGCTGGTCACGCCCAAGCTGCCGGTGCAGAACCTCAAGCAGTTCGTCGACTACGCCAAGGCGCGGCCCGGCCAGGTCAACTACGGCTCGGCCGGCAACGGCGGCATCAGCCACCTGGTGCCCGAGATGTTCAAGACCGCGACGGGCATCTTCATGGTGCACATCCCCTACCGCGGCAGTGCGCCGGCCTTCACCGACCTGATGGGCGGGCAGGTGCAGTTCATGGCCGAGTCGATTCCGCAAGCCGCCAACTATCACAAGCAGGGCAAGGTGCGCGCACTGGCCGTGACCAGCCGCGAGCGCAACCCCGCCCTGCCCGACGTACCGACCGTGATCGAGTCGGGCGTCAAGGGCTTCGAGGTGGTGGGCTTCTATGGCTTCTTCGCGCCGAAGGACACGCCGAAAGACGTGGTCGCCAAACTCAGCGACGCATTCAGGCAGGTGCTGAACAACCCCGAGGTGCGCGACCGCATGGTGAGCCAGGGCGCAGACCCGGCCTTCCTGGGCAGCGAGGATTTCGGGCGCTTCCTGGCGACGGAAACGCCGCGCTGGGAAAAGGCCGTGAAGGCGTCGGGCGCGCGGATGGACTGATTCCGCACGCCTTCAGCGCGGCTCAGCGCGGCGTTGCGGCGTGCCGCTCCAGCTGCGCGCGGTCCAGCAGTTCGATGCCCCGGTAGCGCACGCGCAGCGTGCCGTCTTCTTCCCACAGCTTCAATTGCCGGTTCACGCTCTGGCGCGACACGCCGAGCATGAACGACAGGTCTTCCTGCGACATGCCCAGCAGCGTGCCGCCGCCCTCGCCCGGGCTTTGGGCGCGCGCGTCCAGCGTGAGCAGCCGGTGCGCGAGCCGCACCTGCAGCGGCATCAGGATCACGTCGTCGATCCACGCCAGCGCCTGGCGCAGCCTCAGGCAGACCAGCCGGGTGAAGGCCATGTGCACGTCGGGGTGCTCGGCCACCAGCCGGTGGAAATCGGCCGCCGCGACCACCGCCATCTCGGTCGTGTCGGCCGCGCAGGTGTCGTAGACGCGCTCGCGCCCGACCAGCAGCGACACCTCGCCGAACCAGTGGCCGGGTTCGAGCATCGCGATCACCGCCTCGCGCCCGCCCGGCGCGACCACGCTCACGCGCAACGAACCGCTGACCACGCCGAACAGCGCATCGGGCGACGACCCCTTGTGAAAGAGCGACTCGCCGCGCGCCAGCATGCGCCGGTGCGCCACGGCGAGCAGCCGCTGCTGCACGTCCCCGGCCAGCCGCATGTCGCTGTTGTGCACCGGTGACGGCTGCGCGTCCGGCGCGGCGCCGGTGGCGTTGGATGAAGGGGGCGTGCGTGGCATCGCGGGTTTGTCCCGAGCGGCGATTGCCAACACCGGACAGTCTTGTTGCGGGAGCGTGCCGATAGTAAGCAGCGAGCCCGGACCTGCGCATTCGCAGCAACCCGATGTCACCTGTCATCCCTGTCACATGGAGCACACCCCGATGAACGACAACAACACCCCACGCACCGAACTTCAAGCCCGCCGCGAGCGCCTCGTGCTCGATCACTTCGCCGACGAGACCCGGCAAGACTTCGACGCCGTGCTCGGCACCTTCCCGCATCCGCACTACGAGCTGATTCCCAGCGGCGAAGTGCACGACGGCATTGCCGACGTGCGCCAGTACTACGCCGACACGCGCCGCGCCTTTCCCGACCAGCGGCACGAGATCATCCAGTTGCGGCACGCCGACGATTCGGTGGTCGTCGAGTTCTGGCTGCTGGGCACGCACCGCGGTCCGCTCAAAGGCCTGCCGCCGACAGGCAACAGCTTTCGCTGCCGCATGAACGCGTTCTTCATCTTCGAAGGCGACCGGCTGGTGTGCGAGCGCGTGTACTTCGACACGCTGACGATGCTTCGGCAGCTGCTGGCCGGTGTGCCCGCGGAGCATGTCGCCGCGCTGGTAGGCGGGTTGCTGGGGCAGCCAGCCGCAACTCGCGCACCCGAGGCGGCGGCTGCATGACTGCGCTGCGCAACGATGCGCTCGCAGGCCGCCACGCCATCGTGACGGGCGGCGCGCGCGGCATCGGCCTTGCAATAGCGCGGCGCTATCTGGCGGCCGGCGCCAGCGTCGCGCTGTGGGACCTCGATGCGTCAGTACTGGCAAATGCGCTGCGAACGCTCGCACCGCTCGGCACCGCCACCTCGGCAGTCGTCGACGTGCGCGACGAAGACCAGGTCGCCCGTGCCGCCGCCCAGTCGCAGGAACGCTTCGGCGGCATTGACATCCTCGTGAACAACGCGGGCGTGCTCGGCCCGACCGTGCCTGCCTGGGAGCACACGCCCGCGCAGTGGCGCAACGTGCTCGACGTCAACCTGACGGGCGCGTGGCTGTGCTGTCGCGCGGTCGCACCGGTGATGCTCGCCCGCCGGCGTGGCCGCATCGTCAACATCGCCTCGGTTGCCGGCAAGGAGGGCAACGGCTTCAACGCCGCCTACTCGGCCTCCAAGGCCGGGCTCATTTCGCTGACCAAGTCGCTCGGCAAGGAGCTGGCTGCATCGGGCGTGCTGGTGAACTGCATCACGCCCTCGGCGGCCGACACCGAAGTGTTCGCGGCTGTGCCAGCCGAGCACCGCGAGCAACTGCGCACCGCCCTGCTCTCGCGCGTGCCGATGGGGCGCTTCGTCGAGGTCGACGAGGTGGCCGCGATGGCCGCATGGCTGGCGTCGGACGACTGCTCTTTCAGCACCGGCGCGGTGTTCGACATTTCGGGCGGCCGCTCGATGTATTGAGAGCCTGCGCACCAAAAGCCAAGGAGAACTTCCCATGACCCGAGACCCCGACCCGACCGGCTTCGCACACCTGGCGGATTTCGACGGCACCCGCGACGCCGCCATGCCGCAAGACCGCCTGCGCGCCATCCGCCGCTCAGCCGAAGGCCTGCGCGAACGCCTGCTCGATGCGCCGCCGGTGCGCTTCGCGCGCAGCTTCAACCTGCTGCGCATTCCGTACCCCGCATGGTTCGCCTTCACCGGCGTGTATTCGCAGCAGCTGCTCAAGCCGCACATGGTCCACCTGCTGGCGCGCACCGTGCTGATCCAGTACGACGACTTCGAGGGCCGCCTGCGCACACTGCTGTTCACGCCGGCCGACTTCGAGGCCGGCAACGAAACGCCCTACTTCAAGCGCCTGGGCGAGCAAACGCCGAGATTTCTGCACAAGGCCATCGCACCGGTCTACCAGACTGTCCTGCAGGCGCTGGCAAGCTGCGGCGTCGCGCCGGAGCAAGTCGACTTCATCACCTACGACCACCTGCACACGCAGGACGTACGCCGCTGGCTCGGCAGCGCCGCCATGCCGGGCCTGCTGCCGAACGCCAGGCTGCTGGTGCACCGCCAGGAACTCGCCAGCGTGCAAGGCTTGCTGCCGGTGCAGGCCGAGTGGTACTGCCCGCACGGGCTCGAAGGCGTGCCGGCCGAGCGCATCGTGCCCTTCGACGGCAGCATCCAGCTGGGCCGCGGCCTTGCGCTGGTGCATACGCCGGGCCACACAGAGGGCAACCATTCGCTGGTCTACCGCATCGCCGACGGCCTGCGCGTGAGCAGCGAGAACGGCGTGGCGGCCGACAGCTGGGCGCCGCTGCAGTCGCGGCACAACGGCATCCGCCGCTACGCGCAGGCTACCGGCGCGGAGGTGATCCTCAACGGCAACACACAGGAAAGCAGCAACGACCAGTACCTGTCGATGGTGCTGGAGAAGACTCTCGCCGGCACCTCGTCCTCGCACGGGTTCAGCAACGTGGTGCCGTCGGCTGAATGCTCGCCGCACTGGCTGTTTCCGGGCGCGCCGGCCAGCCACCTGTGGGGCGAGACCTGCTTCGGCACGCCCACCGTCGCCTGAAACGCCGCCGCCGCAGGAACAACACAGAAGGAGACACAGACGATGAACACCGCCACCCTCGATGCCGCGGACGCACGCACGCCGGCCGACACCACCGACGCCGCGCTCTTCCGCAAGATCACCTGGCGCCTGATGCCGCTGCTGTGCGCCTGCTACGTGCTGAACTATCTCGACCGCACCAATGTCGGCTATGCACAGCTGCAGATGAAGGACCAGCTGGGCTTCAGCGACGCGGTGTTCGGCCTGGGCGCGGGCATCTTCTTCATCGGCTATGCGGTGTTCGAGATTCCGAGCAACCTGATGCTCGCGAAGATCGGCGTGCGCGCGACGCTGCTGCGCATCATGGGCCTGTGGGGGCTGGCATCGGCGGCGATGATGTTCGCAACCACGCCCACGCAGTTCTACGTGCTGCGCTTTCTCATCGGCGTGTTCGAGGCCGGCTTCGCGCCGGGCGTGCTGTTCTACCTGACGCTGTGGTTCCCGTCGCACCGCCGCGCACAGGCCACCGCGCTGTTCTTCATGGCTTTCGGCGCGGCGCCCATCGTGGCAGGGCCGATCGCCGGGCTCACCATGACCTACCTGGACGGCGTGCTGTCGCTGCGCGGCTGGCAGTGGCTGTTCCTGCTCGAAGGCATTCCGAGCGTGCTGCTGGGCGTGGCGGCGTTCCGCTGGCTGTCGAACAATCCGTCGCAGGCGGCCTGGCTGTCCGCAGCCGAGAAGCAGCGCGTGGCGCGCCTGCTGGCCGAAGACCAGGCCGCGAACGGCGCCACCGGGCGCCACACCTTCGGTGCGGCCATGCGCGACGCCCGGGTCTGGCTGATCGGCTTCATGTCGTTCCTGATCATCCTGGGCATCTACGCCATGTCGTTCTGGCAGCCCACGATCCTGAAGTCGATGGGGCTCAGCGCGCTGCAGATCGGCTTCTATTCAGTCATTCCGGCGGTGGCGGGCATTGCGGCCAACATCGTCGTGGGGCGGCATTCGGACCGGTGCAAGGAGCGCCGCTGGCACTTTGCGCTGAGCGCAGTGGTAGGCGCGGCCGGGCTGGCGCTGACCACGCTCTTCATGCACAACGCCTTTGCCGCCGTGCTGTGCCTGGCGCTGGCGGCCATGGGCATTTCCGCCGCGTTCACAGTGCTCTGGTCGGTGCCCGGCAATTTCATGTCGAAGAGCGCCGCGGCCGCGGGCATCGCGCTCATCAGCACCATCGGCGGGAGCGCAGGGCTGGTGGCGCCGATGATGGTCGGCGCGCTGAAGACGCTGACGGGCGGCTTCACCCTCAGCCTCTACGTGCTGAGCGGGGCCCTGGTGCTGTCGGCATTGCTCATGCTTGTGGCCTTGCCGGCGAGCGCACTGGGCCGGGGACAAGCCCGGCGCTGAGCCCGCGCGCCCCTTTCGGGGTCATGTTCCATTTAGGTGCACAGATCTTGCATACCAGTTGGCACAGAAGCTGCTGGTATGCAGGCCTATGGCCATCTCCGCATCCGAAATCAGTGCACGCATCGTCGAAGCGGTGATGGCGCAGAAGCTCGCGCCGGGTTCGCGCCTGGGCGAGCAGCAGCTGGCGATGCTGTTCGACTGCAGCCGCACCATCGTGCGCGAGGCCCTCACGCGGCTGGCGGCGCGCGGCATCGTCACGGTGAGCGCGCGGCGCGGCTGGTTCGTCATCGAGCCCTCGCAGGACGAGGCGCGCGAGGCCTTCGAGGCGCGGCGCGTCATTGAGCTGGGCCTCATCCGCAGTGCGGGCAGCACCGGAAGGATCGAGAAGACCGCCCTGCGCCAATTGAAGGCGCACCTCCAGCGTGAAAAGGCCGCACTGAAAGAAAGCGACGTCGGCAACCGCAGCTTCCTGCTGGGCGACTTCCATGTGTGCCTGGCCGAATGCCTGGGCAACACGCTGCTGGCCGACACGCTGCGCGACTACACGGCGCGCACCACGCTGATCGCCATGCTCTACCAGTCCACGCACGACGCGGTGCAGTCGTGCGAAGACCACGTGCAGATCGTCGCGGCGCTGGAGCGCGGCGACCACGCCGCCGCCGAAGCATTGATGGCCGCGCACATCGGCACGGTGCAGTCGGCACTGCGCGTGCAGGCGCCCACCGATCCGCTGGCGCAGCTGCGCGATGCGCTGGCGCCGCTGCACAACACCAATGCCGCCCCGGCGCCCAAGGCCAAAAAGCGCCGCAAGGCTGCCGACGCCGCGTCCCCCGATTCAGATTCTTCGACTTACCTAGGAGCCTTGCTATGACCTTCTCTGCATCCAAACGCCACCTCGCCCTTGCGCTTGCTTCAGTCGCCATGCTGGCTTCGGCCGGCGGCGCGTACGCCCAGAACGCGCTCGACAACGTGCTCAAGGCCAAGACCATCAAGATCGCAGTGCCCACCGACTACCCGCCCTACGGCTCGGTCGACAAGAACATGAAGCCGCAGGGCCTCGACGTTGAAATGGCCGAGCTCATCGCCGCCAAGCTCGGCGTGAAGGTCGAGCTGGTGCCCGTGACCAGCGCCAACCGCATTCCGTACCTGCAGACCAGGAAGGCCGACCTGGTGATCTCCACGCTCGGCAAGAACCCGGAGCGCGAGAAGGTGATCGAGTTCACGTCGGCTTATGCGCCCTTCTTCCAGGCCGTGTACGCCGCCAAGAGCATGAAGCTCACCAGCTTCGCCGACATGGCCGGCAAGACCGTCGCCGTGACGCGCGGCGCGATGGAAGACCAGGAGCTGAACAAGGTGGCGCCGCCGAACGTCGACTACCGCCGCTTCGAGGACAACAACGCGACGATCGCCGCCTTCGTGGCCGGCCAGACGCAAACCCTCGCGACCAGCGCGGCGGTTGCTGGCGACATGCTCGCCAAGAATCCGAAGGTGAGCGCCGAGTTCAAGCTGCTGCTGAAAGACAGCCCCTGCTTCGTCGGCGTTGCCAAGGGCGAAACCGCGTTGAAGACCAAGGTCAACGAAATCATTGCCGCCGCCAAGAAGGACGGCACGCTGGACGCCATGTCGAAGAAGTGGCTCGGCAAGGCAGCCGGCGACCTGCCCGTCTGATCGAACTGCGCGGCCATGAACATCGAGTTTGACTTTGGCGCGGTGCTCGCCGAATGGCCGCTGCTGCTGCGCGGCGTGGCGTGGACCGTCGGCCTCACCGCCGTGGGCACCGTGCTGGGCATGATCGTCGGCACCTTCTGCGCATGGGCGCGCTCGGGCGGCCCGAAGTGGCTGCGCGCCATCGTGGGCACCTATGTGGAGCTGATCCGCAACACGCCCTTCATCGTGCAGCTGTTCTTCATCTTCTTCGGGCTGCCGGCGGCGGGCGTCAAGCTTTCGCCGGAGGTGGCTTCGGTGATCGCGATGGTGATGAACCTGGGCGCCTATTCCACCGAGATCATCCGCGCCGGCATCGAGGCCACGCCCAAGGGGCAGATCGAGGCGGCCGTGAGCCTGGCGCTGAGCAAGTCGCAGGTGTTCCTGCGCGTGGTGCTGCCGCCGGCGCTGAAGAAGGTGTGGCCCGCGATGGTGAGCCAGATCGTCATCGTGATGCTGGGCTCCGCCGTGTGCGGGCAGATCTCGACCGAGGAGCTGAGCTACGCGGCCAACCTGATCCAGAGCCGCAACTTCCGCGCCTTCGAGGCTTTCATCATCGCCACGCTGATCTACCTGGCGCTGTCGGTGGCGCTGCGGCGGCTGCTCGACTGGGCGGGTCCGAAGTTCTTCTTCGGCCGCTGACCGAATACCGAGGCCTTTTTCACCATGGCTGATTTTTCTCTCTGGGACATCCTGCGCAACCTGCTGATGGCATTGCGCTGGACCGTCGTGCTGTCGCTCATCGCCTTCATCGGCGGTGGCCTCGTGGGCGCGCTGCTGCTGTTTTTGCGGATGCGCGGCGGCGAGGCGATCGGCAGGGCCGTGAGCCTTTACGTGCAGCTCTTCCAGGGCACGCCGCTGCTGATGCAGCTGTTCCTGGCCTACTTCGGCATTGCGTTGTTCGGCATCGACGTGTCTGCGTGGACGGCCGCGAGCGTGGCGCTCACGCTCTACACCAGTGCGTTTCTCACCGAGATCTGGCGCGGCTGCGTGGCCTCGATTCCGAAGGGCCAGTGGGAAGCCTCGGGCAGCCTGGCCTTGAGCTTCGGCGAGCAGATGCGCCACGTGATCCTGCCGCAGGCCGTGAAGATCGCCATTGCGCCAACGGTCGGCTTTCTGGTGCAAGTCATCAAGGGCACGGCGCTCGCGTCGGTGATCGGCTTTGTCGAACTCACCAAGGCCGGCAGCATGATTTCGAACGCCACCTTCAAGCCCTTCGTGGTGTTCAGCTGCGTGGCCCTGCTTTATTTCGTGCTGTGCTTCCCCGTGAGCCTGTACGCCAAGAATCTCGAGAGGAAAACCCATGGCCGCCGTGCTTGAACCGCAACAACCCGCCACCTCGGTGGGCGCTCCCATCGTGCGCATCACCGCG
Source organism: Variovorax sp. GW821-FHT09D05 (assembly GCF_059416325.1). Classification (NCBI taxonomy): domain Bacteria; kingdom Pseudomonadati; phylum Pseudomonadota; class Betaproteobacteria; order Burkholderiales; family Comamonadaceae; genus Variovorax; species Variovorax sp. GW821-FHT09D05. Next base: position 18,377 of record NZ_JBWKOZ010000009.1, read on the forward strand.
CTGCGCAAATCGTACGGCACCAACGAAGTCCTGAAGGGCATCGACCTCGACGTGAAGCGCGGCGAGGTAATCGCCATCATCGGCAAGAGCGGTTCGGGCAAGAGCACGCTGCTGCGCTGCATCAACGGACTCGAAGTGTTCCAGGAAGGCTCGCTCACGGTCGACGGCAAGCCCCTGCTGCACGAAAGCGCCATGGCCATGCGCGAGCTGCGCCAGCGCGTGGGCATGATCTTCCAGAGCTTCAACCTGTTCCCGCACCTCACGGTCGGCAAGAACGTGATGCTCGCGCCCACGCTGGTGAAGAAGCGCGGCAGCCTCGAAGCCGCCTCGCAGGCGCGCAAGCTGCTCACGCGCGTGGGCCTGGCCGAAAAATTCGACGCCATGCCCGACCAGCTCTCTGGCGGCCAGCAGCAGCGGGTGGCCATCGCCCGCGCGCTGGCGATGGAACCGGCCGTGCTGCTGTGCGACGAAATTACATCGGCGCTCGACCCCGAACTGGTGGGCGAGGTGCTGCGCGTGGTGGAGTCGCTGGCCGACGAGGGCATGACGCTGCTGATGGTCACGCACGAGATGAGCTTCGCGCGCAAGGTCAGCGACCGCGTGATCTTCATGCACCAGGGCCGCGTGCACGAGATGGGGCCGCCGGCGGAACTGTTCGGAAATCCGCAGACGGCGGAGCTCAAGCAGTTCCTGTCGTCGCTGCATGACTGAGTGATTGAGGCCGAGAGGGGTCTTGCGGTCGGTCGGCTATCCTCCGCCACCGCGATGTACATAGAGCAAGCAACACCCTCCGAAGCGGCCACAGTTGCCGCCGTTCTGAACGAAGCCGCCCAATGGCTCGCCGCCGATGGCCGTCCGCTGTGGTCGGCCGCCGACGTCGGCCTCGAGCGCGTGCAGCGCGACACCGATGCCGGGCGCTACTTCATCGCACGCGAGAACGGCGACGTGGCCGGCGTGATGCGGCTCGACATGGAAGACCCCTTTTTCTGGCCCGAAATCGAACCGGGCAGTTCGGCGTTCGTGCACAAGCTGGCTGTTCGCCGGGCGTGGGCCGGGCGCGGCGTGTCGACCGCCCTCCTGGCCTTTGCACGAGAGCGCGCCTTCGAGCTCGGGCGCAGGCATCTGCGGCTCGATTGCGTGGCAGACAGGGCGGCCCTGCGAAGCCTCTACGAACGCTTCGGTTTCCTGCTGCACAGTGAGATTCAAAAAGGCACCTCGTCCTTTGCCCGCTACGAACTCCCCTTGGGCAACTAGCCAACCTCGCTCCGCACCATGCAATTCAAATGGATGGAGGACTTCATCGCACTGGCGCAGACGCGAAGCTTTACGCGCGCGGCCGAGCTTCGCCATGTCACGCACCCGGCCTTCGGGCGGCGCATCCGCGCACTCGAGTCGTGGGCCGGCGCGACGCTGATCGAACGCGGCAGCTCGCCGGTCGTGCTGACGGCGGCAGGCGAGAGCTTCCTGGACAACGCCAGCCAAGTGGTGCGCAGCGTCGAGGGCTCGCGTGAAGAGGTGCACAACGTGGCCGGCCGGCAGGCCCGCACGGTGACGCTGGTCACGGGCCGCACGCTGGCGCGCACGGTGATGGCCGACTGGCTGGTGCGGCTGCAACCCGTGCTGCGCGATGGCGAGGTGCGCGTGCTGACGGGTGCGCTGGCGGAAACGGTGCGGATGCTGGAACTCAACGAGGTGGATTTCTCGCTGATCTTTCATCACGCCGCGCTCACTTTCCGGCTCGATGGGCGGCAGTTTTCCCATGTGACGGTGGCGTCCGACAAGCTTGTGCCCGTGTCGCGCACCGATGCGCAAGGCCTTGCCAGGCACAGCTTCGACGGCACCGGCCAGGTGCCGTTTCTTTCTTATGCCCGCACGCTCGCCATGGGCCGCATGGTGGAAGACCTGCTTGCCAACAATCCGCAGGCGCCGCGCCTCCAGCGTCGCATCGAATGCGATTCGGCCGATGCGCTCTACGAGTACGTGCTGAGAGGGCTGGGCGTGGCATGGCTGCCCTGGTCGATGGTGCAGGGCGATTGCAAGGCCGGCCGGCTGGTGGCCGTGGGCGGCCGGCGCATGGAGGTGCGCTTCGAGGTTCGGCTTTATCGGCCGAAGCGCCGGCTGGGTCCGCTGGCCGAGGATGTGTGGCGGGCAATGACGCCGCGCTAGCCCAATCCAATCAGCACGACTTCGTGCCAGCACGGCACCATGCAAGAACAATCTGCCCCGCAGAATCCTCAGGATTACTACAACTCCGAGGCAACGATGCGTCTTCCCCGTGCTTTCTCCTCCTGTGTCGCCGTGGCCCTGTGCGGCCTTGCCTGGGCCGCCTCCGGCCCGGCCAATGCCCAGGCCTACCCGAACAAGCCCATCACGCTGGTGGTGGCCTACCCGCCGGGCGGCTCGACCGATCTCACAGGGCGTGCGCTCGGCGTCGAGTTGTCCCATCGCCTCGGCGTACCGGTGATCATCGACAACGTGGGCGGTGCCGGTGGCGCCATCGGCGCGCAGAAGGTCGCCAATGCCGCGCCCGATGGCTACACGCTGCTCGCCGGTGCCAGCAACGAAGTGGCGATCAACAGGCTGGTCAACAGCAACGTGAAGTACGAGCCCAAGGACTTCACCCCCATCGGCCTGATTGCCTCGCAGCCGCTGGTTCTGGTGGCCGCCCCGGGCGCCGGCGTGAAGAACACCGGCGAATTCCTCGCGCTGCTGAAGAAGAACCCCGGCAAGTACAGCTACGGCAGCTCCGGCGTCGGAACCTCGCTGCACCTGGCCGGAGAAATGCTCAAGCAGCAGGGCGGCGTGTTCATGACGCACGTGCCCTACCGCGGCGTGGCGCCGCTCACCAATGACCTGCTGGGCGGCAACATCGACTTCGGCGTGTTCGTCCTCTCCAGCGCCCTGCCCTACATCCGCAGCGGCAAGATGGTGGCGCTGGGCACCACCGAGGCCAGGCGCTCGGCCATCACGCCCGACCTGCCGGCGCTCAGCGAGAGCCCGAGCCTCAAGGGCCTGGACATCGGCGTCTGGTTCGCGCTGCTGGGGCCGGCGAAGCTGCCGGAGCCGGTGCTGGCCCGGCTGAAGACGGCACTGAACGAGACGCTGCAGTCGCCCGACTTCCGCAAGAAGATGGAAGCCGCCAGCTCGGTCGTCCCGACGTCGAACGTTGACATCGACAAATTCCTGGTCACCGAGACCGCCAAGTACAAGACCATCGTCAAATTCGCCAACATCAAGGAATGAGCTTGTCCACGCTGTTTCAACTCCCCGCCCCCGACCTCTCTGCCTGGCGCGCCGGCAACACCGGCGTCGAAGGCGTCTGGCACTTCGAAGCCGAAGCGCCCGGCCGGCACGTGATGATCAGCGCGCTCGTGCACGGCAACGAAGTTTGCGGCGCCTGGGCGCTCAAGGGCCTGCTGGAGGCCGGCGTGCGCCCGCAGCGCGGCACGCTCACGCTGGCGTTCTGCAACCTGGAAGCCTTCGACACCTTCGACGTGGCCGACCACGATGCCTCGCGCTTTGTCGACGAAGACCTCAACCGCCAGTGGCTGCCCGATCGCATCGAGGCCGGTGGCACGCGGGAGAGGCGTCGTGCCGCGGCGCTGCTGCCCTATGTGACTCAGGCCGACTGGCTGCTCGACCTGCACTCGATGCACGAGCCCTCGGCGCCGCTGACGCTCACCGGCATCCAGCCGCGCAATCTGCGGCTGGCGCAGGCAATGCGCAGCCCCGAGCACGTGGTCATCGACGCGGGCCACAAGGACGGCGTGCGCATGCGCGACTTCGGCCGGTTCGGCGCGCCCGATGCCGACGCGCAAAGCGACGCCCTCGCGCTGCTGGTCGAATGCGGATTCCATGGCGACCCGGCCAGCCGCACGGTGGCGCAAGACCAGTGCGCGCGCTTCCTGCGGGCGGCCGGCACGCTGGACGATGCCGCCATCGCGCAGCAACTGCCCGGCTGGCTGCAGCCCGACGCACCCCGGCAGTGGGCGCTGGACGTGACCGGCCCCGTGGTGGCGCGCGGCGAGGACTTCCGCTTCGCGCAGCCCTTCACCGGCCTGGAAGTGATCGAACGCGCGGGCACCGTGATCGGCTGGAACGAGGGCGAACCCGTGGTCACGCCCTACGACGACTGCGTGCTCGTCATGCCCTCGACGCGCCAGGCCAAGCCCGGTGTGACGGTGGTGCGTTACGCCCGTCGCCGGCTGCTCTGAGGCACCGCCCGAGGGGCGGCTGGCGGGAACCTTTGCGGCTGTGGCAAGCTCGGGCCGGTATGAACCTCCGCACCTCGTCCCTCACCTCCCGTCGCCGGGTGCTGCGCGCGCTGCTGGGCGCCGCGGCCCTGCAGGCGCCCTTCGCGGCGCTGGCCGGCTTCAATTTCTTCACCAGCGAATACACCGCCACCCGCGACGAGCTGCAGACGCAGATCGCCAAGCGCTTCCCGGTGGCCGAGCGCTATGCCGAGATCTTCATGGTCGGGCTGCGCGATCCGCAGTTGGGCCTGGACGCACGCGGCAACCGCGCGGCCATCACGGCCACGCTGACCATCGCCAGCCCGCTGCTGGCGGCCTCGCCGGTGCAGGGCCTGGTGTCGGTCAGCAGTGCGTTGAGGTACGACCCGGCCACGCGCGCGCTGCGGCTCGACCAGCCCAAGGCCGAGCGCCTCGAGTTGCAGGGCGTCGAAGGCCGCGACGCCGAGCGGCTGCAGAAAATCGGCGCGGTGGTCGCGCAGGAACTGCTGCAGGGCCAGGTGCTGCGCAGCTTCACGGCCGACGAACTCACGGTCGGGCGCAAGACCTACGAGATCGGCGACATCACGGTGCAAGACAACGGGATCAAAGTGCAGCTCAAATGAAATACACCCTTCTCTCTGCTGCCCTTTCCGCCCTGCTCATGGCAGGCTGCGCCGCCGTCCTGCCCACGGCCAAGCAGCACTTCGACCTCGAAGCCCACCGCGGCGGACGCGGACTGGCACCCGAGAACACGCTGGCCGCGTTCTCCAATGCCGTCGACCTTGGCGTGACCACGCTCGAACTCGACATCGGGCTCACGGCCGACGGCGTTGTCGTGATCTCGCACGACACTTCGCTCAACCCCGACCACACGCGCGATGCGAGCGGCGCATGGCTGGCGCCGAACACCGGCGCGGCCATCCGCTCGCTCACGCTGGCGCAGCTGCAGACCTACGACGTGGGCCGCCTCAATCCGACGAGCAACTACGGCAAGCAGTTCGCGCTGCAGCAGCCGCGCGACGGCGAGCGCATTCCCACTCTGGCCGCGCTGTTCGCGCAGGTGCAGGCACGCGGCGCCGACGCGGCCACGGTGCGCTTCAACATCGAGACCAAGATCGACCCGACCAAGCCTGAGGAAACCGCCGCGCCCGAGCCGATGGTGCGCGCGCTTCTCGCCGAGATCGACAAGGCGAAGATGGCCGACCGCGTGACGATCCAGAGCTTCGACTGGCGCACGCTGGCGCTGGTCGGCAAGCTCGCGCCGCAATTGCCGCGCGCCTACCTCACAACGCCCCGCACGCTGAAGGACAGTCGCTGGACCGCCGGAATCGATGCGGCCGGCTTCGCCTCGGTGCCGCAAATGGTCAGGGCCGCTTCGGCCAACGCGCCGGGCCCGGTGATCTGGTCGCCGGCCTTTGCCGACCTCACGCCTACCGTCATCAAGGAAGGGCAGAAGCTGGGCCTGAAGGTGTTGCCCTGGACCGTGAACCAGCGCGCCGACATGCAGCGGCTGATGGACTGGGGGGCGGACGGGATCATCACGGACTACCCGGACATCCTGCGCGACCTGATGCGCGAGCGCGGGCTGTCGCTGCCGCCGCCCGGAAAGAACAAGCAATGAGCGCCGTACAGCAACTCGATGCCATCGCCGCGCGCATCGCGGCCCTGCGCACCGACGGCGGCGGCTCCGTCACCACGCTGTCGAACGAAGCCCGCGCCAGCACCGAGCTGCTCGGCGCCCTGCCACCGCGCTACGGCGAGGTGCTGCTGAGCCTGCTCGACCGGCTGGAGTCGAGCGCGCTCTTCAGCGAGGAAAGCTGCTCCTTCAGCCAGAAAGACCTGCTCGACAACCTGCAGGTGTGGGTGGACAAGGCCCGGGGCCAGCTGGTGTCTTGAACTGATGTCTTAGGACGCAGGTTTATCATCCCGCCCATGCGCACCCTGCTGCTCGCCCTCATGATCGCCCTGCTGCCCATCCGCGGCTGGCTCGGCGATGCCATGGCGGTCGAGATGGTGCGGCATTCGCTGCCGGCGGCTGAGGCAGCCGTGTCCATGGCGACTGCGGCTACCGAAGCCCATTGCCACGAGGCGATGGATGCCGGCAGCAGCATGGACATGCAGATGGGCATGGCGGACCACGCCGGTTCGCATGACAACAGCAGCAACGACGGCACCGGCCATCAAGGCTGCGGCACCTGCACCGCCTGTCAGGTCTGCCATACGGTGGCCCTTGGCGGCATGCCCCTCGTCGACATCGTGCACAGCGCGCCCCAGGCGCCGCCCGCGGCACACGCGGCCCGCTTCGCCAGCGCAGAGCCCGCACAGGGCCTGAAGCCGCCCATTTCCTGATCTCCCTGCCCGTAGTCCGTCCGCAGTGAGCCCTTTCCGGCTCGCAGCGTCCGTCGTATTGCTCATGGAGATCGAGCGTGAACCCCATTGTTCGCCGGCAGCTTGCCGGCCCCCCTTGCTATCGAAGAAGTAGCGCGCTGCTCAAACGCGCCACTGCACTCGCGAGCGTCCTGATACTGGCCGGCTGCGCCAGCCTCTCGCCCGACGGCGGCACCGCCGACGTGCAGGCGCTGGTCCACGGCAACCCGCTGATGGCGGGCACCGCAGCCCAGCGCACGCCCGACGAAGCCTCGCAAAAGAGCGTCGACACGCTGCTTGCCAGGCCGCTGGACGTCGAAGCCGCGGTACGCATCGCACTTATCAACGGCCCGCGCGTGCAAGACGCCTTCGCCACCCTGCAACTGAGCGATGTCGACCGTGTGCAGGCCGCGAGCCTGCCGAATCCGGTGCTTTCCTTCAGCCGGCTGGCGCAGGGCAGCGAGCGCGAGTTCGAGCGGATGCTCAGCTTCAACGTGGTGGGCCTGGTCACGCTGCCATGGCAGGCCCGATGGGCCGGCCAGCGGCACGAGGCGGCCAAGCTGCAGGCTGCGCAAAGCGTGCTGATGCTCGCCGCTGACACTCGCCGCGCCTGGGTGCGCGCAGTGGCCGCGCAGCAAGGCGTGGTCTACCTGCGCGACGCGAAGGAGGCCGCGGAAGCCGGCGCCGAACTCGCGCATCGCATGGCCCAGGTCGGCAACTGGAGCACGTTGCAGCGCACCCGCGAACAACTGCTGCTGGCCGACGCGGCCGCGCAGCTCGCGCGTGCCGAGCAGGCGGCTGTCGCTAGCCGCGAGCAGCTCACGCGCCTGATGGGCCTGAGCGGCGCTCGCGCCGGCTACACCCTGCCCGACCGCCTGCCACCGCTGCCGCAAGCCGCGCCCGAACTGGGCGACGTGCAGGCGCTGGCGCTGCGCGACCGCCTCGACGTGCGTTCGGCGCAAGCGCAGAACACCGCCGTAGCCGGCTCGCTGGGCCTGACGCGTGCCACCAGCGTGATCAACGCGATGGAACTGGGCGTGGTGCGCAACACCACCTTCGACAACGACGCCGACCGCACGAAAAAGACCAAGCGCGGCTTCGAACTCGACCTGCCCATTCCGATCTTCGACTGGGGACAGGCCCGCAACGGCCGCGCCGAGGCGCAATACCTGCAGTCGGCCGCCCGCGTGCGCGACGTGGGCGTGCTGGCCGCGAGCGAGGCGCGCGAAGCATGGCAGGGCTGGAACACCGCCTACGCCATCGCCCGCCGCTACCGCGACGAGGTGCTGCCACTGCGCAAGAAGGTCAACGAAGAGATGGTGCTGCGCTACAACGGCATGCTCGCGAGCGTGTGGGAGCTGCTTGGCGAAACGCGCGCCAGCATGCTCGCCGTGAACGCCGGCATCGAGGCGCAGCGCGATTTCTGGCTGGCGGACACCGATCTGCAGCTGGTGCTCACGGGCAGCTCGCCCGGTGGAATGACGGCTGCGCAGACCGCGTCGGCCGGTGATGCCCCCGCAACGGGAGGCCATTGAAATGAATCGTCGCAACTTCTTCGCAGGCGCAGCCACCGCTGTTGCCGCAACCACCGTCAGCCGTGTGTCCATGGCAGCACTGCCCGAACCTGTGTCGCAAGGCTCCACCGCCACTGCGCCGCCGCTCGTTCCGCCGAACGGCCGCCCCTACAACCCCGTCGTCACGCTCAACGGCTGGACACTGCCCTGGCGCATGAACGCCGGCGTCAAGGAATTCCACCTCGTCGCCGAACCCGTAGTGCGCGAGATGGCGCCCGGCTTCAAGGTCAACATGTGGGGCTACAACGGCCAGTCGCCCGGCCCGACCATCGAGGTGGTCGAGGGCGACCGCCTGCGCATCTTCGTGACCAACCGGCTGCCCGAGCACACCACCGTGCACTGGCACGGCCAGCGCCTGCCCAACGGCATGGACGGCGTGGGCGGCATCACTCAGCCGCACATTCCGCCGGGCAAGACCTTCGTCTACGAGTTCACCGCGCGCCGGCCCGGCACCTTCATGTACCACCCGCACGCCGACGAGATGGTGCAGATGGCGATGGGGATGATGGGCTTCTGGGTCACGCACCCGAAGGAGAGCCATCCGCTGATCGAGCCCGTGCAGCGCGACTTCTGCTTCCTGCTCGGCAGCTTCGACGTGGAGCCCGGCAGCGCCACGCCCAAGGTCAACACCATGACCGACTTCAACATCTGGAGCTTCAACAGCCGCGTGTTCCCGGCCATCGACACGCTGAACGTGCGCAAGGGCGACCGCGTGCGCATCCGCGTGGGCAACCTCACGATGACCAACCACCCCATTCACATCCACGGCCACGAGTTCGAGGTGACCGGCACCGACGGCGGCCCCGTGCCGCACACCGCGCGCTGGCCCGAGGTGTCGGTTGACATCGCGGTGGGCCAGATGCGGCAGATGGAATTCATAGCCGACGAGGAAGGCGACTGGTCGCTGCACTGCCACAAGGCGCACCACACCATGGGGCCGATGGGCCACGACGTGCCCACCATGATCGGCGTGGACCACAAGGGCGTGGCCGAGAAGATCCGCAAGCTCGTGCCCGACTACATGGTGATGGGAGACAAGGGCATGGCGGACATGGGCGAAATGGAGATGCCCATTCCCGACAACACCGTGCCGATGATGACCGGCACCGGCCCCTTCGGATCGGCCGAGATGGGCGGCATGTTCACGCTGCTGAAGGTGCGGCGCGACCAGAAGCCCGGCGACTACCGCGATCCGGGTTGGTTCAAGCACCCGCCCGGCACCGTCGCGCGCGAAGTGCCGAACGCGAACGTGCCGCCGGCCACGCGCAAGGAAACACCCGCGCCGTCGATGAAGAACAGCAGCCCGGACGCAACCGTGCGCAAGCCCTCCGGGTCTGGCGCACACAACCACTGATTCCTTTACCCCTTCCTCTCTGGAGCTCAAATCATGAACAAGACACTCATCAAGTCCATCGCCGCGGGCCTCGTGCTCGCGGCTGCCACTACTGCTTCGTTGGCCCACGAGGCCCACAACGGCCCCAAGCCCAGAGGCGCTGCCACGCTCGCGCCCGAGCAGAAGGCCTGGGGCATCGCAGGCAAGGCCAATGCGGTGAAGCGAACCATCGACATCGCGATGGCCGACGACATGACCTTCACGCCCTCGGTCATCGAAGTGCGCGAAGGCGACACCATCCGCCTGCGCCTGAAGAACCGCGGCAAGGAACTGCACGAACTCGTGCTCGGCACCACCGCCGAGATCGAGGCTCACGCGGCCATGATGAAGAAGTTCCCGGACATGGAACACGACGACCCGTGGATGGTGCATGTGCCCGCCGGCAAGACCGGCGACATGGTCTGGACCTTCAACCGCGCCGGCGATTTCGACTTCGCCTGCCTCGTGAAGGACCACTACGAACTCGGCATGGCCGGCCGCATCCGCGTGCTGGCTGCCGCTGGCAAATCCTGAAGGAGAAACCATGCAACGAAGAAACCTGCTGCTGGCACTGGCTTCCACTGCCGTGCCTTTCACTGCGATGGCCGCGGCACCGATGGTCGAGATCTGGAAAGACCCGAACTGCGGCTGCTGCCAGGACTGGGTCAAGCACCTCAACAAGAGCGGCTTTGCCACGCGCGTGCACGACGAAGGCAACACGGCCGCGCGCACCCGCCTGGGCATGCCCGCCAAGCTGGGCTCGTGCCACACGGGCCTCGTCGGTGGCTACGCCATCGAAGGCCACGTGCCCGCACGCGAAGTACAGCGGCTGCTCAAAGAAAAGCCCAAGGCCGTCGGCCTCGCCGTGCCCGGCATGCCGATCGGCTCGCCGGGCATGGATGGCCCCGCCTACGGCGACCAGCGCGATCCCTACGACGTGCTGCTGGTGCTGGCCGATGGCAGCACGCGCATCTATCAAAGCTATCGCTGAATCAACCGACAACCGAGGAAAGCAAACTCATCATGAAGAAACTGTTCACCGCACTCTGTGCCGCCCTGCTCGCTGCAGCCGCCTTCGCGCAGGCTGCATTGCCAACCGTCGAAGGCGAGGTCCGCAAGATCGACACCGACGCGAAGAAGATCACGCTGAAGCACGGCGACATTCCCAACCTCGATATGATGGGCATGACGATGGTCTTCCGCGTGAGCGATCCCGCGCTGCTCACGAAGGTGAAGCCCGGCGACAAGGTGCAATTCACGGCCGACAAGGTCGACGGCGCACTCACTGTGCTGTCGATAGCGCCGGCAAACTGAGCTTCGCTCGCAGTGCCCCTTCGAACAGGGCATTGAGTTCGTGCTGGGGAATCTGGCTGCCCGCGTAGGAGACCGTTCCGTGCGCGTGCAGTTCCCGCGCGCTGCGCCTCACGAGCGCCATGACCGAGCGTGCGATCGATCCTCCTACACTGATCCGCGCGGCCCCGGCATCGATCAGTTCGAAAGCGCTGGCGGACGCCTCATTCAACCCCACCACGATGTTGAGGGGGCCCGCGATTTCGCGCGCCAGCGTCGCGACCCGGGACAGGTCAGTGACCCCGGGCACGAACACGCAGTGCGCCCCCGCCTCCATGAAGTGGTTGGCGCGCCGGATCGCGACGTTCAGTGCATCGTCGCCGGGAAGCAGGAACGCATCGGTGCGCGCGTTCAGCACGAAGCCGCCGCCTGCGGCATCGACGGCGGCACGCGCTGCGGCGATGCGGGCGACGGCCAGCCCCTCGTCGAACAGGCGCCCATGCTCGGCATCGGTGTCCTCGATGTTGCCGCCCGCCGCACCCGCGTCGATGGCCATGCGAACAGTGTCGGCGACTTGCTCCGGCGCGTCCCCGTAGCCGGCTTCCAGGTCGGCACTCACGGGAATGGCCACCGCTTCGGCGATCTTCCGTACCACCGCGAGCATCTCCTCGCGGCTGACTGAGAGGCGGGCATCCCTGACGTTGTAGTCCGGCTTTCCCAGCGAGAACGCGATGCCGGCGCTGGTGGTGCCGATTGCCTTGAAGCCCTCTGATGCGAGCAGCACCGCGCTGCCCGGATCCCAGGCGTTGGGCATGATGAATCCGCGCTTCGCCCGATGCAGTTCGAGGAAGGTGCGGCCGCGCGCAATGCGTGTCTCCTGGTCCATTTCAACTCCGCCGTGATGGATGAAGGCGCGATGGTGATGTGGAGGCAGATGCGCGTCAAACGCATAATATTTCTTTGATCTATCGATCTCTTGCATGGATGGCGTCACATGGATTCAGAAGCTCTTGCCACGTTCCTGACGGTGCATCGGCGAGGCGGCGTGTCTGCAGCCGCGTCTGCGCTTGCACGCACGCAATCGGCAATCAGTCGCCGCATCGCGCTGCTGGAGGAGGAGCTGGGCGCGCCGCTGTTCGAGCGCATCGGTCGCGGGCTCCGGCTGAGCCAGGCGGGCCAGGCCCTGCTGCCCCACGCCGAGAAGGTTGCCGCTGCGCTCGGCGACGCTGCCGCCGCGGTGGAGGCCGCCAAGTCCGGCGCGGCAGGCACGGTGCACATCGCGGCTGTCGGAACGCTCGCAAGCTCCGGCCTCGCTGCCGTGCTCGCCACACTCAAGTCCTCGCTTCCCGACCTCGACATCCGCCTGCAGACGGCAACCAGCGCCGAGGTCAGCGAGAAGGTCCGTGCCGGCGATGCGGCCGTGGGGTTGCGCTACTACGAAGATCCGTCGCCGGACCTCCTGTGCAAGATCATTCACCACGAGCGACTTGTGATCGCATGCGCGCCGGCCCATCCGCTCGCGGGCAAGCGGTTGAAGTCGCTCGTCCGTCTTTCGGGGGAACGGTGGCTGGCTTTTCCGCAGCAACCGCGGCGCGCAGAGCCCTACGCAGAGGCGATCTTTTCGCAGTTCCTCGTGCGGGGCGTGGAGCGGATCGACTGGACCGCCATCGACAGCCTGACCGCTCAGAAGCGCCTGGTCGAAGCGGGATTCGGCCTGGCGCTCCTCCAGGAAAGCGCCATTGCCGAGGAAGTCGGACAAGGCAATCTCGCGCTGATCCGAGTCGCGGATCTCGATGTGAGCGTTCCCGTAGCTTGCGTCGTGCGCCGGTCGGCATTTCTCAGCCGCGCGACGCGCGCACTACTCACGGAGCTGGAGCGCGGCGAACTCTAGGACTTGAAGCGCCCCGGGTCGAAAGGCGCCAACGGTATCTCCGCAGCAACGCCCGCGAGCAACTGAGCCGCCAGCCGCCCCGTGCGCGCCGAGCCGCACAGGCCGACATGGCCATGCCCGAAGGCCAGCACGATGTCGGCGCTGCCGCCTGACGGGCCGATGCAGGGCAGCCCGTCGGGCAGGCTCGGGCGGTGTCCGAGCCAGTGCTTCACTGAAGGCGCGCCGGGCGCGGGTCGTGCAAGCGACGGAAACATCGATTGCAGATGCTCGTGCAGGATTTCGGCGCGGCGCCAGTCGGGCGCCGCTTCGAGGCCCGCGATCTCGACCTGCCCTGCCGCGCGCAGGCCGCCGTCCATCCAGTGCGCGATGAGCTTGCCGTCGGCCACCATGGTCGGCGTGCGCGGGCCGGCCGTGGCGTCTTCGACGACCACGTGGTAGCCGCGCTCCGACTCCAGCGGCACCGCGGAGCCGGCGGCTGCGGCCAGCGGGCCTGAGCGGGCACCGGCGCAGATGGCGGCGCCGTCGCAGGCGATTTCGCCAGCCTCTGTGCGCACGGCGCGCAGACGGCCGCCCTCGATGCGAAAGCCCGTCGCGCGGGCGGCGACACGTTCGGCGCCCACATCGAGTGCATGCTGCGCCAGGGCCGCCACGTAGGCGCCCGGATTGCGGCAGTGGCCGGCTTCGGGCACGAAGATGCCGAGCGTGTAGCGCGCCGCCAGATCGGGCTCGCGGCGGCGCAGTTCGTCTTCCGGCCATTCCTCCCACTGGACGCCGACGCGCTGGCGCACGCGCCAGCCCAGCGCATCGCCGTCGAACTCGGCTCGCGAACGGTAGGCGTGCAGCAGCCCACGCCGCTCGATGAGCTGCGGCACGCCGGCCTCGGCGGCCAGTTGCGCATGCAGCGCGGGCGCATCGGCCAGCAGCGTGCGGAGGGCATCGGCTGTGCGCTGCACGCGCGCCTCGGTCCAGCCCGAGGCCAGGTAACGCAACAGCCATGGCAGGGCGCGCGGCAGGTAGCGCCAGCGCAGGGCGAGCGGCCCGAGCGGGTCGGCCAGCCAGCCCGGCACCTTGCGCCAGGCACCCGGCAGCGCGGGCGGCACCACGGAGTGCGACGACAGCCAGCCGGCATTGCCGTAGCTCGTGGCCTGCGGACCACCCGGTTCGCCGGGCTCCACCACCGTCACGCGCAGGCCCGCGCGCAGGGCTTCGATGGCGGTGGCGCTGCCCACCGCGCCCGCGCCGATCACCACGACATGACGGCGGCCGCCGTCTGGGGAGAAACTTCTTGCAACTGTCATGGTGGGGATCGTAGAGGGTGCGGTCTCATAATCGGCCGCCATGTCTGCCCCGTCTTCCACCCCCACTCATTCCGCCGGTTCCATCACCGACGTCGCCGGCATCGAGGTCGGCCACTTCTCCGACACCCGCCGCCCCACCGGCTGCACCGTCGTCATGGCGCGCGACGGCGCCGTGGCCGGCGTGGACGTTCGCGGCGCCGCACCCGGCACGCGCGAGACCGACCTGCTCGCGCCCGGCAACCTCGTGCAACAGGTACACGCCGTGATGCTCGCGGGCGGCAGCGCCTGGGGCCTGGCAGCCGCCGACGGCGCGATGCGCTGGATGGAAGAACGCAACATCGGCATGGACGTGCGCTTCGGCACCCTGCCCATCGTGCCGGCCGCCGTGCTGTTCGACCTGCCCATGGGCGACGCGCGCATCCGCCCCGACGCCGCGGCCGGCTATGCCGCCTGCGAGGCCGCGAGCACCGCTGCCCCCGCCGAAGGCAACGTGGGCGCGGGCACCGGCGCGCTGGTGGGCAAGCTCTTCGGCGTGCAGCGCGCGATGAAGGGCGGCATCGGCACCGCATCGGTCACGGTCGGCGGCGTCACGGTGGGTGCGCTGATCGCGGTGAACTCGCTGGGCGACGTGATCGATCACAACACCGGCCAGCCCGTGGCCGGCGCGCGCACCGAAGACGGCAAGGCGCTGCTCGACACCCGCCGTGCCCTGCTGCGCGGCGACAGCCCCAAGCCCCTGCTGGCGGGCACCAACACCACCATCGGCGTGATCGCCACCGACGCGGTGCTGACCAAGGTACAGGCCAACCGGCTCGCCATGGTCGCGCACGACGGGCTCGCGCGTTCCATCAACCCGGTGCACACCATGAGCGACGGCGACACGCTGTTCGCGCTGGCCACCGGCCGCGTGCCGCTGGAAGGCAACGCTCCCGGCATGACGGTGCTCAGCACCATGGCCGCCGAGGCGGTGGCCATCGCCACGCTGCGCGCGGTGCATGCGGCGCGCACGGTGACGGTGGGCGAGCTGCACATTCCCTGCGCGGCGGATCTCGCTGCAGCGCGCGGCTGAACACGAGAAGACCACCATGGCGTTCCCCAGAACCCTGAAGCTGATCCTGCTGTCGATCCGCGACCTCATCGCCTCGGCGGGGCCGATCATTTTCATCGTCATCGGCCTGCTGATCGCCGCCTACTGGTGGCTGCAGCCGCAGCCGCCCAAGCACGTGACGCTGGCCACCGGCCCCACGGGCAGCGCCTATGCGCAGTTCGGCAAACGCTATGCCGAAGCGCTCAAGCACAGCGGCATCGAAGTGGAGCTCAAGCCCACATCGGGCTCGACCGAGAACCTGCAGCTGCTGCGCACCGGCGGGGCCGACGTGGCCTTCGTGCGCGGCGGCAGCGCCGACCCGGTGGCCGACGAAGAGGCCGGCCTCACTTCGCTCGGCAGCCTGTTCTACGAGCCGATCTGGCTCTTCTACCGTGCCGACTCGGCCCAGAAGATCGACCGCAAGACCGGCACGCTGACCACGCTCGCCCAATTGCGCGGCCTGCGCGTGAACATCGACCTTCCGGGCAGCGGGCTGCCAGACATCATGGAGCGCCTGCTCAAGGCCAACAGGCTGGGCCCCGAAGATCTGCTGCTGTCGAACCTCGAACAGGCGTCGGCCGCCGAGGCGCTGCAGGCCGGCCTTCTCGATGCCATCGTGCTGTCTTCCGCCCCGCAATCGCCGCAGGTGCAACGGCTGCTGCGTTCGGACGACATCAAGCTCATGGACTTCGGCCAGGCCGACGCCTACTCGCGGCGCTTTCCGTTCCTCTCGGCGGTGACGCTGCCGCGCGGCGTGGTCGACCTGTCGAAAGACCTGCCGCCGCACGACGTGGCGCTGCTCGCAGCCACCACCTCGTTGCTGTCGCGTGACGAAACCCACCCGGCCCTGCGCCAACTGTTCGCGCAGGCGGCGCAATCGGTGCACAGCGGCGCCGGCTGGTTCAACCGGGCGCGCGACTTTCCCAACACCCGCACCAGCGAACTGCCGGTGAGTCCCGAAGGCGACCGCGCCATCAACGGCACGCCGCCGATCTGGCAGCGCTACCTGCCCTTCTGGGCCAGCAACCTGGTCGAGCGCATGTGGCTGGTGCTGGGCGGCCTGCTGGTGCTGATGCTGCCGCTGAGCCGCGTGGTGCCGCCGCTGTACCAGTTCCGCGTGCGCCGGCGCGTGTTCCGCTGGTATGCGCGGCTGCGCGACATCGAGGCGAAGGTCGATGCAAAGACGGAAGTGAAAGAGGCCGAACAGAAGTCCCTGCTCGAAGACCTCGACCAGCTCGACCGTACGGTCAACAAGGTGGCGGTGCCGCTGTCGTATGCCGACGAGCTCTATGCGCTGCGCAACAACATCTATGCGGTGCGCAAGCGGGTGCTGGCCCGTGCGCCGCAAGGCAGCAGTGCGGGCGGTGGGGCCGGACCGACGACCGCGGCGAACGATGCCGCCTGATGGCGCCCTGCATTCGACCTTGCGCACGCTGATCGATTTCGCACAACCGCGCGGCGATGGTGCGAGCCGGCTGCGCCTGTCTTTCGGTGCGCCTTCGTGCGTGCTGGTGGCACGGGCGGCCGCAGAGGTGCGGCCTGTGCTCGAAGCCGTCGAGGCGATGGCGCGTGAGGGGCGCTGGTGCGTGGGGTATCTGCGCTACGAAGCTGCGGCGGCCTTCGACCCCGCGTTCGCGGTGCATGCGGCAGACGGGCCGTTGGCCTGGTTCGGCGTGCACGACGAAGCCCTGCCATGGCCGGAAGTCCAGAACAACGCTTCGCCGGTGCCCACTGTCGATTGGCAAGACAGCCTCTCGCGCGCCGACTTCGACCAGCGCATGCAGGCCATCCACCGCGCGATTGCGAACGGCGAGCTCTACCAGCTCAACTACACCGCGCCATTGCATGCCGGCTTCCATGGCCATGCACGCGACTGGTTCCTTGCGCTACGAGAAGCGCAGCCCGACGGCTACATCGCCTTCATCGACACTGGCGAAGAGCAGGTGCTGTCGGTGTCACCCGAACTCTTCTTCGACTGGCACGACGACCGCATCCTCACGCGTCCCATGAAGGGCACAGCCCCGCGCGGCGCCACGCCCGCCGAAGACGAAGCGCTGGCGCAGCGGCTGCGCACCGTGCCGAAGGAGCGGGCCGAGAACGTCATGATCGTGGACCTGATCCGCAACGACCTCTCGCGCGTGGCCCGGCCTTTCTCGGTGTGTGTGCCGCGGCTCTTTCACACCGAGGCGCTGCCGACCGTGTGGCAGATGACGTCGGATGTCGAGGCACTGGTGCGCGAAGGCACCACACTGGCCGATGTGTTCGGGGCGCTGTTTCCGTGCGGCTCGATCACCGGAGCGCCCAAGGTCAGCGCGATGCGCATGATCCGCGAACTGGAGCCCGAGGCGCGCGGTGTGTACTGCGGTGCCGTGGGCGTGGTGCAGCCCGGCGGACAGGCGACTTTCAACGTACCGATCCGCACCGTGACGCTGCGCGACGGCGAGGCGCGTTGCGGCATTGGCAGCGGCATCACCGCCGATGCGCAAGCCGATGCGGAGTGGGAGGAATGGCGGCACAAGCGCGCCTTCCTGTCGCACGCAAAGCGGCCCGTGAATCCGCCTTTCGAGCTGCTCGAAACACTGGCACTGGCGGAAGGCGAATTGCGCGATGCACCGGCGCACCTGGCGCGCATGGCAAACGCCGCCCGGCATTTCGGCTACGCGTGGAACGAAGCGCTCGTCGCCGCCTGCCTGCATCGTCTTCAGGCACAGCACACGGCCGGCACGTGGCGCGTGCGCCTGCTGCTCGATGCGCAAGGCACGCCCCGCGCCGAGGCGTTCGCGATGGAATCGCCGCCCTCACGCGTGCAACTGCAGCTCGCGGACCGCGCATTCGACGAGGCCCATAGCGACTTCACCCGCTTCAAGACCACCCGCCGCGCCCACTACGAAGCCTTCGCGCCCACCGCTGCGGGCGTGTTCGACACCCTGCTGTGGAACCGCGACGGCGAGGTCACCGAATGCACGCGCGGCAACATTGCCCTGCTGCTCGACGGCCGCTGGGTCACGCCGCCCTTGCGCTGTGGTTTGCTGAACGGCATCGGCCGCGCCAACCGCGTGCGCAGCGGCCAGCTTGCCGAAGCGGTCGTGCGGGTGGACGATCTGCCCCGGGTGCAGGCGCTGGCCTTCGTGAACAGCCTGCGCGGCTGGCTGGATGCCGATCTGAACGTCCCGCAAAAATAGTTCGACAAAGCGCTTGACTTAGAGCGCGCTCTAATTTCGAGAATCAACGCCATGGAAACCAGTCTGACCATTGCGGAAGTCGCAGAGCGAACCGGCCTGACGGCCTACACGCTGCGCTACTACGAACGCATCGGGCTGATTGCCGCGGTGCCGCGTGCACCGGGCGGTCAGCGGCGCTACGCGAGCGCCGACATGGACTTGCTGGATTTCCTGTTGCGCCTGCGCGAGACCGGCATGTCCATCCAGGGCATGCAGGCCTTCGTCAGGCTTCGAAGCCAGGGGGACGCCAGCGTCGGCGAACGGCGCGAGATGCTCGAACAGCACCTTGCCGAAGTTCAGGCCCGGGTGGCGACGCTGCAGCAATCCATGCAGGCGCTGTCGCTCAAGATCGACCACTACCGCGAGGTCGAGAAGACGAAGAAGCGTCCTCCTCTATCGGGCAAAGCCCGGGAAGGAAAGACGAGCAATGACGAACACACAGAACCAGGGCCACAACGACAACCTGCGCTACACGCGTGGCCTGGCCAAGCTCCACGAGATCGACGGTGAAGGCGGCGTCAAGGTGGTCGAGAGCCTGGCCGGCATCGCGCCCGACTTTGGCCGTCTGGTGATCGAGTTTCCGTTCGGCGACATCTACTCGCGCTCCGGCCTCGACCTGCGCTCCCGCGAGATCGCGACCGTGGCCGCGCTCACCGCCATGGGCAATGCCGCGCCGCAGTTGAAGGTGCACATCCACGCTGCGCTGAACGTCGGCGTGACGCGCGACGAGGTGGTCGAGGTCATCATGCAGATGGCGGTATACGCAGGCTTCCCGGCGGCACTGAACGGCCTCTTCGCCGCACGCGAGGTGTTTGCGGCGGACGATGAAAAAAGCGCGCAGCCCCTTGCGGAACCGCGCGCTCTTGCTGAAGCAGACTGAGCTTTTTTCAGAGGCCGTCTACCCCCACCCAACCCTCCCCCGGCAGGAAGGAGAAGCGACACGAAGTGCGCGCAGCCTGGGGGTGAGCCTTATTTCAGGGCCTTGTAGCGCATGCGCTTGGGTTTTGCGCCTTCTTCGCCGAGGCGCTTCTTCTTGTCGGCTTCGTACTCCTGGTAGTTGCCGTCGAAGAAGGTCCACTGGCTGTCGCCTTCGGCGGCCAGGATGTGCGTGGCGATACGGTCGAGGAACCAGCGGTCATGGCTGATCACCATGACCGTGCCGGCGAATTCGAGCAGCGCATCTTCGAGCGCGCGCAGCGTTTCCACGTCGAGGTCGTTCGAGGGTTCGTCAAGCAGCAGCACGTTGCCGCCCGCAATCAGCGTCTTGGCCAGGTGCAGGCGGCCGCGTTCACCGCCCGACAGCGTGCCGACCTTCTTCTGCTGGTCGGCGCCGTTGAAGTTGAAGCGGCCCGCATACGCGCGGCTGGCCATCTGGAACTTGCCGACGTTGATGATGTCAAGGCCGTTCGAGATGTCTTCCCACACGGTCTTCTGGTTGGCCAGTTCGTCGCGATGCTGGTCGACGAAAGCCATCTTCACGGTCTGGCCGATGACGACCTCGCCCGAATCCGGCTTTTCCTTGCCCGCGAGCAGCTTGAACAGCGTCGACTTGCCGGCGCCGTTCGGGCCGATGATGCCGACGATGGCGCCCGGCGGCACGGTGAAGCTCAGGTTGTCGATCAGCATGCGGTCGCCGAAGGACTTGCTGACGCCGTGGAACTCGAACACCTGCTGACCCAGCCGCTCCGCCACCGGAATGAAGATTTCCTGGGTCTCGTTGCGCTTCTGGTATTCCATGTCGCTCAGCTCTTCGAAGCGGGCCAGGCGGGATTTGCTCTTGGCCTGGCGTGCCTTCGGGTTCTGGCGCGACCACTCCAGCTCCTTCTTCAGCGCCTTGGCGTGGGCTTCTTCGCTCTTTTGCTCCTGCGCCAGGCGTTCGCCCTTCTGCTCGAGCCAGGTGCTGTAGTTGCCCTTCCAGGGAATGCCGCGACCACGGTCCATTTCCAGGATCCACTCGGCCGCGTTGTCGAGGAAGTAGCGATCGTGGGTGATGGCCACCACGGTGCCCGTGAAGCGCTGCAGGAACACTTCGAGCCATTCGACAGATTCGGCGTCCAAATGGTTGGTCGGTTCGTCGAGCAGCAGCATGTCGGGCTTGCTCAGCAGCAGGCGACACAGCGCCACGCGGCGCTTTTCACCGCCCGACAGCACGCCGATCTTGGCGTCCCAGGCCGGCAGGCGCAGGGCGTCGGCGGCAATTTCGAGCTGGTGTTCGGAATCGGTGCCGGCGGTGGCGATGATGGCTTCGAGCTGGGCCTGCTCGGCCGCCAGCGCGTCGAAGTCGGCGTCTTCGGCACCATAGGCGATGTACACCTCTTCGAGGCGCGCCTTGGCCGCAAACACCGCGCCCATGGACTCTTCGACCGACTCGCGCACCGTGTGCTCGGTGTTGAGCTTGGGTTCCTGCTCCAGATAGCCGATCGTCATCCCCGGCATGGGCAGCGCCTCGCCCTCGAATTCCTTGTCCACACCCGCCATGATCTTGAGCAGCGTGGACTTGCCCGAGCCGTTCAGGCCGAGCACGCCGATCTTGGCGCCGGGGAAGAAAGAGAGCGAAATGTCTTTCAAGAGCTGCCGCTTGGGCGGCACGGTCTTGCTGACACGGTTCATCGAATAGACGTATTGAGCCATGGTTATCTTTGCTTGGGTGAAATCAGTTTGAGCTTTGGAAAATAGGCCTTGTAGTGCGCCCTGTCGCGCGATACGAGGGTGCAACCCAGCAGTTGCGCATGCGCGCCGATGTAGAAATCCGGCAGCAGCGAAGGACACGTTCCGCCGGCCTTCCGATACTTGTGAAACGCCACTGTCGCGCCCCGCGTGGCTGCGTAGGGCAGATCCAGCCGCTCGTACAGCCGCGCAGGTAGTGCCGCGTCGGCATCGCGGTCCGAATTGAAGTATGCCGAAACCTCGGCATAGATCAGCGGGTTGATCGCCAGCTTACCCCGGTTCAGGCAATCGGAAATAGCCGCGACAGACCAATCCATCCATTTCGGATCTTCATGGATCACGTCGATCAGAACATTGCTGTCGATCAGGAAAGTTTCGGAACGTTCAACGCTCGCCACGCGTCATCTCCAGCCAGTCGTCGGCCGACAGGTCGAGCTTAGAGGTGGCACTGCCGCGCAGCAATGCAATCGCCTCTTCGGCAGGCGTATTCGTGCGCTTGATGGGCTTCACCACGATCTGCTTGTTGCGGTATTCGAACTCCACTTCGTCGTATGGCTTGAGGCCGGCAAGTTCGCGGATGTTCTGGGGGATGGTTACCTGACCTTTGGATGTGAGTCGCATGTTGCGCTGTAGTAATACCGGCAGGGTAAGAGTTTAACGCATGGTCGCGAACCGACCGTTCGACCAGTGACGCGGCCGTGGCATTCGGCGCTGCTATATTCGCGCCCATAGAGGTCGCCGCTCAACAAAGTGGCCGATAGCCCCGCCGGCAATTCCGGCGCGCTAATCGCTCATCAGGGAAGAGAAAAATGAAATTTACTTACGCTTTGACGCGCTTGCGGCTTTCGCCGCGGCGCCAGTCCCGCCCTCACTCGATTTCCGCACGCCCGTAGGCCAACGCCATGAGCCTGTTCCGCGCCGAGGCGCTGAACGTGGGGTCGTGCGCGTCTTACGGACCCATCGTGCTGGCGCGGCCTTGGCCGAGTTTGGTTTTAGTGCTGGCTGCCGGCCTGACGGCGCTGCTGATCTGCAGCTACCTGACGCTTGGCAGCTATACCAAGCGTGCGACTGCGGCAGGCCTGCTCGTGCCGACGAAGGGCACCATCCGCCTGCTTGCTGCGACGCCTGGCATCGTCACGCAAAAGCGCGTCGAAGAAGGCCAGCGCGTGCGGCAGGGCGAGTTGCTCTTCGTACTCTCCGACGATCGCCGCGCCGCAGGCGCGTCCGAGCACGCGAGACTTTCGGACGCGCAGGCAGCATCACTGACGCAGCGCCGCGACAGCCTGCTGCGGGCCGTCGGCACTCTGCGGCTACTGCGCGAGCAAACGCAGCAGGGACTGCGCAACCGCCTCGAGACATTGCGGGAGCAAGGCCGCCGCGTCCAGCAGGAGATCGAACTGCACGGGCGTCGCATCGAAGCCGCCACAAGGATGCTCGAACGCCATCGAACCCTCGCGCGCGAGCGCTTCATCTCCGAAGTGGCGCTGCAGGATAAGGAAGATCAAGTCGAAACGTTGCGCGCGCAATGGGTTGCCGCCCATCGCCAGAAGGCCGAGTTGACGAGCACGACCGTCTCGGTCCAAAGCGAGCTCAACCAGACCGCCGCACGCGCAGAAGCCCAGATCGCCGAGCTGGAACGCGACCTGGCCGCATTGGGCCAGGAAGTCGCCGAGGCGCGCACGCGAGACCAACTCGCCGTAACTGCGCCAATGGACGGCGTCATCACAGCGATCACCGCGCAGGTTGGCCAGCCGGCAGGCAGCCAAGCCCTTGCCACCCTTCTTCCGGCAGATGCGGAACTGGTTGCACAGCTCTTCGCGCCTTCTCGCGCCGTAGGGTTTGTCGAAGCCGGACAGCGGGTTCGCATCCGCTATCAGGCCTTTTCCGTACCAGAAGTTCGGACAGTACGCCGGCGTCGTCACCGAAGTGTCGCGCAGTCCGCTTCAGCCCGGCGAACTGAGCGCCGCATCGCCGCTCGCATCGGCAAGCCAGGAAGGCCTGTACCGAGTGACCGTGAAGCTCGAATCGCAGAGCGTCCTGGCCTACGGCAAGGCGCTGCCGCTGATGCCAGGCATGGCACTCGAAACGGATATCGAACAGGAGCGCAGACGGCTTATCGAGTGGGTGCTCGAGCCGTTGATCGGCTTGCGCAAGTACACCTTCTAGGCAGCACCAATGAAAAAGCAACTTCCGCTCTTTGTACCACCAGCTCGCCACGCGATCGACGCATCTTCGCCGCCGCCCGCCGCGCCGGAAGACGTTCAACGGCTTCAGAAGCCGCGATCGTTCGGGTTCACCGACCCGGGGAGAGCGAAGTCTCGACGATGAATGGCGACGTGCTCTCCAGAAAGCGGTTGCCCCAGTTCATCCGCTGCATCGCCGACACCGGCTGCTGAAGCGATCGCCGTTTTTTCTTTCAAGCAGGAGTTTCAAGATGATCGATTTCGGGGTTTCGACAGAGCGGTTCATCGAGGAGTACTACGAGAAACAGTTCTTCGTTCGCAAAGGCGCGCTGGCACACCGCCCAGTGACATGGAAGGACATCAACTCCGCCCTGTTCGCCTGGGATCCTCGTGATGGGTTGCTGCAGCTTTTCAAGGACGGCCCGATCCCCGTCGAGCACTACACCGAAACCTTTGTCGATCTCGCCATGCAGCGATCGAAGATCGTCAAGGACACTTTCTACGAACTCCTGCAAGAGGGTGCGACGCTGGTATTGAACCGGCTGGAGACGAAGTCGGAGCCCGTTCATGACCTCGCCATGGAGATTGCGCGCTTCGTTGGCGAGAAGGCGGTCGCCAACGGCTACGCCGCCTTCGGCGGCAGAGGCACCTTCGCGCAGCACTGGGACACGCATGACGTCTTCGCCGTCCAGTTGATCGGCCGCAAGCGCTGGCGCGTGTTCGCGCCGACCTTTGCGCTTCCGCTGCCGCATCAGAAGAGCAAGGAACACAAGCACGAATGCCCGGCGGAGCCCGTGTTCGACGGGTATCTGGAAGCTGGTGACGTGCTCTACATACCGCGCGGCTGGTGGCACGAGGCGGTTCCACTCGCCAGCGAAGAGACCTTCCATATCGCGGTTGGCATCCATCCGATGCTGATCAGGGACTACGTTGCGTGGTCGTGCTTCAAGACACTGCCTTCCGACATCGCACTGCGCCAGTCGATCAAGGCCGAACGAGACAACCTCGACGGCCTTGCGCTGGCGGCACAGGCTGCAGAAGAACTCTTGGTCAGCAAGACAAATCTTGCGGAGTTCAAGCGCGAGGTCTTCTCGAACGAGAGGGTGGTATCGCGATTCGCGATCGAAACATTGGGCAAACCCGGCGCATCGGGCGAGCCTCAAGGTCAGTTCAGATTGAACTCGGTCTACCGGACGGCTTCGCCCGCGTCGACAAATATGTACGTCAACGGCCAAGCCATTCGAATGGATGCGGCAAGCCAAAGGCACATCGCGAGCCTGTTCTCGCGACCACGAGCCTCGCTGGAGGAAATTTCGAAGTCCCCGGACCAACGCGAAAAGACCTCGGCGCTCTTGCAGCAACTGGCGGACAAGGACGTCATTTCGCCGGTCCCGGACTATCGAGTGGCAACGCGTTCAATTTTTCAACAACAATTTAAGGAAAATTCACATCAGAACCCAAAATACCAAGAAATATGAAAGATTATTCCCATCGCATTTACACGATTAATATTGCGCCACTATTTCTTCAATGATTTGCCATTGGAGCAGCAATACAAATATCGATATTAAGCGTGTTATTGGCTGCAAATTTCAATTGGATTTTTGCGAAATTATTTGCCCAATGGGCTTTAAAAAATAATTCTTGCAATTATACCCGCAGCAGGCATTACAGGAATTAGCGGCTTATTTTTCCGAAAATTTTCAAGCTCAACAAAGGAGTGATATGAGAGAACTCGTTATTGAAGACATGTCCTTGGTGAGTGGTGGCATGACAGAAAATCAGTGCATAGCCGGATTTGCTGCAGTTGGATTTCTTATAGGTGCTGCGGCAGGTCGGAGCTTTGTGACAGGAATCAATGGGGCAGCATTTGGAACGATTGTTGGAGGGCTGATGTGCAACGACATAATTGGGAAAGATTTAGACGGCGATGGTTATTAATGCTTTATCCATCACAATTCTCACTCTCGCATTAATTGCCTTTCTCTTCAAAGGCATATGGGTGAAAATTGCAGGAATCGGAATAATCGCCGTATGCATTCTCGCGATTTCTGGGCTATGGGATAAATTGCTCAGCTAATTCCTTGCAGCAGAAGACGCCCTGTGAAACGGAGCGCTCTTCTGCTTTTGAGGATTTATCGCCCTGCCTCCATCTGTTGCCCCGACCACAAAATTTGCCTCTGAGCCAGCCCTTATTCCAAGCATTCGATGAATTCGAATGTGAATCATGCCCTCCTACCTCCAATCCACCGCTACCGAATGCGCCGCCGCCTGCCTCGGCTATATCGCCGCTCACCATGGCCGCGTCTACGAAATGAGTGAGCTGCGCGCCAAATTCGCCGTCTCGATGCGCGGGATGGACCTGGGCGATCTCATGCAACTCTCCGGCACACTCGGTCTTCGCGCGCGGCCGCTGAGGCTGGAACTGGACGAAGTGCCACAACTGGCCTTGCCCTGCATCCTTCATTGGGACATGAGTCACTTTGTCGTACTGGTCCGATGCTCTCGCGGCAAACTGACGATCCACGATCCGGCTTGGGGCGAGCTCTGCATGACGCTCAAGGAAGCCAGCCCTCATTTCACCGGCGTCGCGCTCGAGCTCACACCCGCCCCCGAATTCGAGCGCAACGAACCCAAGACACCCATCAGCTGGCGTCAACTCGTCGGCAAGCTCCACGGCCTCAAGCGCAGCTTGGGTCAGCTCTTTGTGATGGCCGCAAGCCTGCAAGTGGTGCTGCTGGTCGCCCCACTGTTCACGCAATGGATCGTGGACGACGCCGTTGTTTCCGGCGATGTCGAACTGCTATGGCTGCTGGTCATCGGCTTCGGCCTGGTCACGCTGATCAAGGTAGGGCTCGAAGCGGCGCGGGGATGGCTGAGCATCGTCGCCTCGGTGCAGTTCGGCACGCAGTGGGCCGCACGGATCATGGGCCATCTCATGCACCTGCCTGCGCAATGGTTCGAGCTCAGGCACACGGGCGACGTAGTGTCGCGCTTCCAGTCGATGCAGAGCATCCAGCAGGCAGTCACGGGCAGGCTGGTGGAGATCCTGCTCGATGGCCTGTTCGCCGTCGTGACCCTGCTGGTGATGCTGCTCTACAGCGCCAAGCTTGCTGCCGTCGTCATCGCCGGCGTGCTCGCCTACGCGGCGATCCGCGTGCTGCCCCATGGCGCCTTTCATCGCGCGAGCGACGAGGTGCTGACGCACGACGCCAAGGCGCAAACCCATTTCCTGGAAAGCTTGCGCGCTATCCAGACGATCAAGATCGCGGGTCTCGAAGACCAGCGCGCTGCGCGCTGGACGAACATAGTCGTCCAGGCAACCAATCGACGGACGAGCACACAGAAGATGACGCTGGCTTTCGGCGCGGGCTACAGCCTGGTGTTCGGCATTGAGAGCATCGCAGTGCTCGGCCTGGGCGTGGCAATGGCGATCGGTGGCACGCTCACCGTGGGTATGCTGATGGCGTTCATTTCATACAAGGACGAGTTCTCCTCGCGCATGCAGCGCTTCGTCGACAACCTCATGGCCATTCGAATGCTGCGATTGCACGTCGAGCGGCTGTCCGACATCGTGCTTGCCGAGCCGGAGCAACTGCAAGGCGGAGTACCACGCTTGGCAAGTGCAGAGGGTTTTCACCCGACCATCACACTCGACAACGTCAGCTTTCGCTATGGGAGTGGCGCACCGTGGGTGCTTCGTCATGTGCAACTCGAAATCCGGGCCGGCGAACACGTTGCCGTCGTGGGCGCCACAGGCTGCGGCAAGACCACACTCGCCAAGATCATCCTGGGCCTTCTGACGCCGACGGAGGGCACAGTCCGGATCGATGGCGTACCTCTCGACCGATTCGGCATCGGTCATTGGCGCAGACAGATTGCGGCTGTCATGCAGGACGATCAGTTGTTTTCCGCCAGCCTGCAGGACAACATCGCCGCCTTTGACGAAACGATCGACCTGGCGCGTGTCCAGGTCTCGGCGACGCTTGCAGCAATCGACGCTGAGGTGACAGCCATGCCGATGGGCTATCACACGCTGAACGGCGACATGGGGAGCAGCCTGTCGGGCGGACAGAAGCAGCGCATCCTTCTGGCTCGCGCCCTGTATCGACAGCCTCGTGTATTGGTGCTTGACGAGGCGACCAGCCACCTCGATGTGGGTAAGGAAAGACAGGTGAACGAGGCCATCCGCGCCCTTCTCATAACACGCATCACAATCGCGCACCGCCCTGAGACGATCGCGATGGCCGATCGCGTGATCGATCTCACGGCGCTGCCGGCGTTGCCGCAAATCGCCTGAGAGACGCGACCGACGAGCGCAGCGCTCTTGAACTGCTGCCTAGCCTGCTCGATGTCCGTCGGAACGATGCCTGCGTGCGTTGGCCAGGCAGCACGGCGTCGACCTCGGCCAACCGATCCGAGCGCCGACAGGTGAAGCTCGGCGCGAGCCCATCCACGGCATGTTCATTTACCTGAGTCGGGCTTGGAGACAGGAAAACCCGACTCATGCGACAATAGCCACCGTTGCCGGGTCCAGTTGCCCGCAACACCGGCTCTCTGCCGGGGACGAAGAAAGCTCCATTTCAACCCTTTTGCGAGGGCGGACTTTCCGGCTCCCACCCCTGACCTTCATCTGCCTTGACTGGCTCGGCGTCAACAAGACGCCTGGCGGGCCGATGCCACTGCGCCGTGTATGGCGCTTATTGTTTCCAATGAATTTTGACGAACTGAAGCTGGCCCCCGCCATCTTGAAGGCTGTGCACGAGCACGGCTACGACACTCCCACCCCCATCCAGGCGCAAGCCATTCCCGCGGTTCTCGAAGGCCATGACCTGCTGGGCGGCGCCCAGACCGGCACCGGCAAGACGGCCG
This sequence comes from Variovorax sp. GW821-FHT09D05, assembly GCF_059416325.1. NCBI lineage: Bacteria > Pseudomonadati > Pseudomonadota > Betaproteobacteria > Burkholderiales > Comamonadaceae > Variovorax > Variovorax sp. GW821-FHT09D05. The sequence continues at coordinate 46,431 of NZ_JBWKOZ010000009.1, forward strand.
CCTTCACGCTGCCGATGCTGCACAAGCTCAGCATGAGCCGCAGCGCCACCAACAAGTTCGGCGGCACCGGTATCCGCGCCCTCGTGCTGACCCCCACGCGCGAACTCGCGGCCCAGGTCGAAGAGTCGGTGCGCACCTACGGCAAGTACCTGCAGCTCGACTCCACCGTGATCTTCGGCGGTGTCGGCATGAACCCGCAGATCAGCAAGCTCAAGAAGGGTGTCGACATCCTCGTGGCCACCCCCGGCCGCCTGCTCGACCTGCAGCAGCAAGGCATGCTCGACCTGAGCCAGGTCCAGATGCTGATCCTGGACGAAGCCGACCGCATGCTCGACATGGGCTTCATCCACGACGTGAAGAAGATCCTGGCCCTGGTGCCCAGGGAAAAGCAGAGCCTGCTGTTCTCGGCCACCTTCAGCGACGAGATCCGCGACCTCGCGGCCACGCTGCTGAAGAACCCGCAAAGCATCCAGGTCACGCCGCGCAACACCACCGTGCAGCGCATCACCCAGGTGATCCACCCCGTGGGCCGCGGCAAGAAGAAGGCGCTGCTCGCGCACATCATCAACGAGAACAAGTGGAGCCAGGTGCTCGTGTTCACGCGCACCAAGTTCGGCGCCAACAGCGTGGCCGAATTCCTCACCAAGAACGGCATCGAGGCGATGGCGCTGCACGGCAACAAGAGCCAGAGCGCGCGCACGCAGGCGCTGGCCGGCTTCAAGAGCGGCGACATCCGCGCGCTGGTGGCCACCGACATCGCGGCCCGCGGCATCGACATCGACGAGCTGCCGCACGTCGTGAACTACGAGATCCCGAACGTCAGCGAAGACTACGTTCACCGCATCGGCCGCACCGGCCGTGCCGGTTCGAGCGGCGAGGCCGTGAGCTTCGTGTGCCTGGACGAAGAAGGCTTCATGCAGGAAATCGAACGCTTCACCAAGCAGACGATTCCCGTGCAGATCGTCGACGGCTTCGGTCCTGAAGAAGGCGAACGCGCCGAACCCATCGCCATGGGCCGCCAGACCATCTGGGGCGGCGCTGGTCGTCCCCCGAGCCGCGACGTGATGCAGGCAGCCGCCAAGGCTGCCCGCACCGAGATGCTGCAGCGCATCCGCGAGAACAAGGCCGGCCAGGGTGCTGGCGGTGGCGGTGGTGGCGGCAATGGCGGCGGTCAGCGCCGCGGTGGCGGCCAGGGCGGTGGCGGTCAAGGCCGCAACGCCAACAACGGCGGCGGCCAAGGCCAAGGCCAGGGTCCGCGCGGCCAGGGCGCTCGCCCGCCGCAAGGCCGCGGCCCGCAAGGTCCGGCACGCACGCCGCACCATGCCCCGCAGCACCAACAAGGCCATCTGCCGCACGACGAGCGCCAACCGCGCCATCACGGCAACAGCCACAGCCCGACGCAAGCCAACCAGGTCGCGCACCTGCGCGCCGAGGCGGTCGCAGGCGGCGCCGGCCAGCCGGATCCGTTGCGCACGAGCGTCGACCACATGGGTGGCGGCCGCGGACGCGGTCGCCCGGGTGGCGGCGGCGGTGGTGGCTACGGCGGCAATCGTTCGGGCGGCGGTGGCCGTTCGGGTGGTGGTGGCGGCTACGGTGGCGGCGGTGGTGGCAACCGCTCGGGTGGCGGTGGCGGCGGACGTTCGTTCGGTCGCTGACATCCACGGGCAGAACACCTGCCCCGGAACATGAAGAAAGGGCACCTCGGTGCCCTTTTTCTTTGGTGCATCGGCACAATCGTTCCGCCATGCAATACATCCCACCCAACTACGCCACCCTCTTCGTAGCCACCTGCAACCTCCTCAATCTCGCGGCCCCGAACCGCGTGTACTACGAGAACCAGGACGCCTACACCGAGCGCGAGTACGAGCGAAAGATCGACTGGACCGGCGAGCGCTTTCATGCGCTCAATGCCGACGTGCTGGCGGTGCAGGAGGTGTGGGACGAATCGGCGCTGAAGGCGGCCATCGCGCGCAGCGGCCTGCGCTACGACTTCGTCTCGGTGCCCGGCGCCGAGAACACGCCACCGCCCGGCAGCCCCGAGGGCACGCCTGCGAGAACTGGCGCACAAGGCACGCCGCGCGTAGGCATCGTCACGCGCCTGATGGTGGACGAGGTCCGCTCCTTCGTCGACTTTCCGCCGGGCTTCGGCGTCGATGTGCCCGGCCTCGGTCCACACACACGCTTCGAGCGGCCTCCCCTGCTGGTCACGGTGCGCATGAAGCACGGCCAGCAGGTGCATGTGCTCACGGTGCATCTGAAATCCAAGCGCCCGAAGTTCCTGCAGGACGCGCAGGGCAACCACCTCGAGGACCGCGACGACCGCAAGATCGGCGTGATGGCGTCGCTGCGCTCGCTGCTGATGCGCGGCGCGGAGGCCGCAGCCCTGCGTTGCATCGTCATCGATCTGCTGCAGGGCACGAACGTACCGCTCGTGGTGATGGGCGACTTCAACGACAACCCGCACAGCGTGACGACGCAGCTCGTGGCGGCCACCTCCGAAGTGGCCTACGACAAGGCCGCGCGCGACGTGGCCTTGTTCAACGCCTACGAGATGCAGGGTGAGTCGGCGCTCAAGAAGGACGTGGCGTACTCGCACATCCACCAGGGCTTTCCGGATGTGCTCGACCAGATTCTCGTGAGCGAGGAGTTCGTCGCCAGCAGTCGGCACAGCCTTGGCGACGTGCGGCGTGTCGACTACTTCAACGACCACCTGCACGAAGGGCGCGACCGCTCGCGCTCCGACCACGGCTTCGTGCGCGCCCTGCTGCGGCTGCGCACGACCTGACCCAGGCGACTCAGCCCATGCGCCGGCCGGTCTGCCGGTCGAACATGTGCACGCTCTCGGCCTCGATGGCCAGCCGCACCGTGTCGTCGGGTCCGGCATCGACACGCCCATGCACCGCAAGCACCAGCTTGGCTTCGCCGACCTGCACCAGCAGTTCGGTCTCCGCGCCCGTGGGCTCGACCACGATCACCCTGGCCTCCACGCCGTGCGAGCCGCCGCCGAGCGTCATGTCGCCGGGCCGGATACCGTAGTGCACCGGCTGGCCGTCTGGCGCCGAAGTGCCGATGGGAACCGGCCAGCGCGCACCCTGCGACTCGACCCAGCAGTCGCCGCCCGAACGCCGCACCGTGCCTTCGATGACGTTCATCGACGGCGAGCCGATGAACTGCGCGACGAACAGGTTGTCGGGCCGGTCGTACAAATCCAGCGGGGTGCCGATCTGCTCGACGATGCCGTCGTGCATCACGACGATGCGGTCGGCCATGGTCATAGCCTCGATCTGGTCGTGCGTCACATAGACGGTGGTGGTCTTCAGCCGCTGGTGCAGCGCCTTGATCTCGGCGCGCATTGCCACACGCAGCTTGGCGTCGAGGTTCGACAGCGGCTCGTCGAACAGGAAAACCTTCGGGTCGCGCACGATGGCGCGGCCCATGGCCACGCGCTGGCGCTGGCCGCCCGAGAGCTCGCGCGGGTAGCGGCCCAGCAGCGCGTCGAGGTTGAGAATTTTTGCGGCCCTGGCCACGCGCTCGTCGGTCACCGACTTCTCGGCGTTGCGCAGCCGCAGGCTGAAGCCCATGTTCTCGCCCACCGTCATGTGCGGGTACAGCGCGTAGCTCTGGAACACCATCGCGATGTCGCGGTCCTTCGACTCGAGGTCGTTGACCACGCGGCCGTCGATGACGATCTCGCCGCCGCTGATGTCTTCCAGGCCCGCGAGCATGCGCAGCAGCGTCGACTTGCCGCAGCCCGAAGGCCCGACCAGCACGACGAACTCGCCGTCGGTGATGTCGAAGCCCAGGCCCTTGATGATCTGGACCTTGCCGAAGGATTTCTCGATATTGCGAAAGGATACGGATGCCATGTGTTGTCCCTGAAATCGTTCAGCTCTTGACGGCGCCGGCGGTCAGGCCGCCGACCATGTAGCGCTTGAATGCGTAATAGATCGCCGCGGGCGGCAGTGCGTAGATGAGGCCGGTGGCCATCAGCAGTTCCCACGGCGAATCGTCGGCCGACAGGAAGTTGCCCAGCGCCACCGCCAGCGTCACGCTCTTGTCGTTCGACAGCAGCAGGAAGGCATAGAGGTACTCGTTCCAGGCCAGCAGCAGCGAATACGTGCCAACGGCCACCAGAGACGGCACCATCAGCGGCAGGTACACGAGGCGGAACAGTTGCAGCGGCGAGGCGCCGTCCATGCGCGCGGCTTCGTCGAGCTCGTAGGGCAGCTTGTCCGACGCCTGCTTCAGCACCCAGATGCAGTACGGCGAGGCGATGGTCACCATCGCCAGGATGAGCGCCCACTGGCTGTTGAGCAGCCCGTAGTTGCCCATGGTCTTGTACATGGGCACGGCCAGGAACGCCGCCGGAATGAAGTACGTGAACAGCGCCAGGTTCATCACCGTGCGCCCGCCGCGCACACGCAGCCGGCTGATCGCGAAGGCTGCCGTGGTTGCCACGAAGAGCGTGATCGCGCCGACCGACACCGCGATCAGCAGCGAGTTCCACAGCTGCAGCCAGAAGTGGTCGAGGTAGAAGTGCTTCTGCTGGAACACGATGCGGAAGTTGTCCAGCGTCGGATTCTTGGGCCACAGGTGGCCCGAGGTCGCGGAGTCTTTCGACGAGATCGCGAACAGCACCATGTGATAGACCGGGATCAGCGTCCACAGCAGCACCGGAATGCCGATGAGCAGCAGCTTGGCCTCTGTCGCCACGGCCTTGGGGGTCCAGCGCTTCATTTCGAGAGCCTCTTCATCATGAAGTACACGAGCGGCAGCACAAGTGGCAAGGCCACCACGATGGATGCCATCGACAGGTCGACCTGGTCGAGCCGCAGGTAGCGGATGCCCAGCGTGGCGAGCACGTGCGTCAGGTCGGCGGGGCCACCACCGGTGAGCAGATAGACGCTGTTGAAGTCGCCCAGCGTCCAGATCATCGAGAGGATCAGCGATGTGATGTAGAGCGTCTTGAGCGCAGGCCAGCTCACGAAGCGGAACTTCTGCCACGACGAGGCTCCATCGACCGAAGCCGCTTCATATTGCTCGGTGGGAATGGCCAGCCGCCCCGCCACGAGGATGAGCGTCCAGAACGGCAGCGACTTCCACACATGCACCACCATCGCGAAGCTCAGCGCCAGCGCAGGGTCGTTGAGCCAGTTGGGACCATCAGCGCCGGTCAGGCGAAAGATGGTGCTGTTGATCACGCCCCACTCCGGGTTCAGCATGAAGCGGATCGACAGGATGGTCGGAATCGAGGGCATCGCCCACGGGAGGATGAAGATCGCCGAAATGATCTTGATCCACCAGCGAGACGTTACGAAGAAGCCCGAGAGCACCAGCGCCACGAGCATCTTGAGGTTGATCGCCACGACCAGGAAGATGGCGGTGTTGATCACGGAGCGGAAGAAGATCGGGTCTTCGACCAGCTTCACGTAGCTTTGCGGATGGCGGGCGAGCCAAAGCCCGTAGCCCACCGGGTACAGCACGAACACCACGAACACCAGCAGGTAGGGCACGACCATGACCGCGCCCCAGAACTGCCAGCGCGCATGCCGCGCCCCGAGATTGACGACAGGCGCCGGTGTGGTCGACGCGGCGGCGGTGGCAGTGGCGCTCATGGCATGCAGCTGCTGTTGTTGAAGGGTGCCGTGCGTGCGCGGCTTACTGCCCCGCCACCGTCTTGATGCGCGCGATCATCTCGTCCACGGCCTTGTCCACCGGCACCTTGTCGGTCACGACGCGGCTCATGGCCTTGGCCCAGACGTTCTCGTTGTTCAGCACGGTGAACTTGTAGTTCTTGGTGAATTCGAAGGTCACGGTGCCGGCGGCGTACTGGTTGTAGACCGAGAGGCGGTGCGGGTCGGCCTTCCAGAAGTCACGCTGCTGCGCGGTCTTGGTCACGGGGAACCAGCGGCCCAGCGAACCCTCGACGTACGGCGTCAGGTTTTCTTCCTGCAGCAGGAAGGTGACGAACTCCTTGGCACGGGCCTTGTTCTTCGCGTCCTTGAACACCACGCCGGTCTTCACGGCCGTGCGGTAGACCATCTTGCTGCCGTCGGGCTTGCTCGGAAAGCCTGCCGTGCGGATGCGCTCGGTGTAGTTCTTGCGCGCTTCTTCACGCTGCTCGGGCGTGAGCGAGGCGTTGTTCGAATCGTCGAGCCACTTGGCGGCAATGGAGATGGTCGCGTTGTGCGTCATCACGGTCGTCTTGTTGTGGAAGGCGACGTTGTTGTCCGGGTCCTTCCAGCTGGTGGAGGAAGGCGGCGTGCAGCCCTTGGTGTAGGGCGTGGTGTAGTCGGTCATGGCGCCGATCAAGCCGGTGCGCACCTTCGGGTCGTCGACTAGCAGCTTGCCGTTGTCGTCCACCAGCTTGACGTTGTAGGCGTCCATGAAGGTCAGGAACGAATAGAACGCATCGCTCGAATCAACGCCCATCGGCATGCCGATGCCGAAGTTGCGCTTGCCGCTTTCCTTGCGGCTGGCGGGCTGCACCTTGTCGCACCAGAACGACCAATACTCCTTCCAGGTGGTCGGGATGTCCGACTCCTTGAAGCCCGCCTCGGCCAGCATGTCGCGCCAGTACTCGATGTGCATCGTCTGCTGCTTGATCGGGAAGGCGTAGTAGGCCTTGGTCTTGGTCTGGTCGTTGTAGAGGTAGGTGGTCTCCAGCGTGTTGGGCGCGAAGCGGTCCTTCATGGGCGTGAGCACGCTGCTGATGTCTTCGAGCTTGCCGTCGTAGGCCCACTTGCCGGTGACCTGGAAGTCGTACACGTCGGCGTACGCCACGTCTGGCGGGCTGCCCGAGTCGAGCGCGGACACGGTCTTGGGGATCATGTCCTGGATCGGGTACTGCGACAGTTCGATCTTCACGTTCTTGTTCTTCTCCTCGAACTTCTTGATGGCGGCGAACAGCGCGTCGTCCTCCGCCTTGTAGAAGCCCTTGACCCACCATACGGTGAGTTTTTCCTGCGCGGCAGCGTGGCCTGCCGACAGCAGGCCCAGCGCGACCAGCGTCGGCGCAATCAGCGACTTGACGAGTTTCATGGTTGGTGTCTCCTTCTTCTCTTGGGTGGAATTTGCTCGGGGCGCGAGCGTAGGGTGAAAGAACCGGATGCGAACTGCGGACAAACGCGTAGACGGCGCCGATACGACCAGCTAACTGGCCTTGAGCCTGGGCGGTGGTCTGCTCAGGCGCGGCAATCGCCGGCGCGAGCCCAGCACGTCCTCGATGTCCTGGCGCGCGCCGTCGATGAGACGGATGATCGCGAGCTCCGCCCTGGCCGGGTCGTGCGCGATCACCGCGTCGAGCACCGCGCGATGCAGCGGCAGCGAAAGCGTGGGGCCGTCGGGCTTGGTGGTCGAAATCTCGAAGCTGGTGCGCAGCAGCGCGTTGAGCACCTTGCTCATCTGCGACAGCATGCGGTTGCCCGCGGCACTCAGCAGGCCGTTGTGAAAGCGCAGGTCGAAGGTGACGTAGTCGCCGCCGTTCTCCACGGCTTCCTTCATGCCCGCGAAGGCGCTTTCTATTTCCTCGATGTCGGTGGCCGTGGCCCGCTCGGCCGCGAGCCTTACTGCCGCCGGCTCCACCACGCGGCGCAAGTCCTGCAGGTCGCGCAGGAACTCGGGCGTGAGCCCCGCGCGCGCCTGCCAGGTAATGACGTCGGGATCGAACCAGTTCCACTTGTCCTTGGGCAGCACGCGCGTGCCGACCTTCGGCCCCGTGACGATCAGGCCCTTGGCCGCCAGCGACTTGATGGCCTCGCGCACCACGGTCCGGCTCACGCCGAGTTCCTCGCCGAGCACGGGCTCGGAGGGGATCGACGCGCCGATCGCATAGCGCCCCGCCACCACGGCTTCACCGAGGAGTTCGAGCGTGCGACCGTGGATGTTCTTGATCATGTGCGATGTGAAATCTGGTATCTCGCCGCTCGAAAACACTAAGGCTCCGGCGCATTGTTCACGCTTATCATATGATGATTGAAACGCTGGATCGGCAGGACAAACCCTGAGGGTCGAGCCCACGCATCGACAACAAAGAGAGACATTTCATGAGCACCGCCCCAAAGAAAAAACCCGGTGAACTTCGCAGCCAGCAATGGTTCGGCCGTCATGACCGCGACGGCTTCATCTACCGCAGCTGGATGAAGGGCAAGGGTGTGCCGCACGACCAGTTCGACGGTCGCCCGGTCATCGGCATCTGCAACACCTTCAGCGAACTCACGCCTTGCAATTCGCACTTCCGCACGCTCGCGGAGCAGGTGAAGATCGGCGTGTACGAAGCGGGCGGCTTCCCGCTCGAGTTTCCCGTGATGTCGCTCGGCGAAACGCTGCTGCGCCCCACCGCCATGCTGTATCGCAACCTCGCGAGCATGGACGTGGAAGAAAGCATTCGCGGCAATCCGCTCGACGGCGTGGTGCTGCTCATGGGCTGCGACAAGACCACGCCCGCGCTCATGATGGGCGCGGCCAGCGTCGACCTGCCGACCATCGGCGTGTCGGGCGGCCCGATGCTCTCGGGCAAGTGGCGCGGGCAAGAGCTGGGCTCGGGCACCGGCGTGTGGCAGATGAGCGAGCAGGTGCGCGCCGGCACGCTCAAGCTGCAGGAATTCTTCGAGGCCGAGAGCTGCATGCATCGCAGCCACGGCCACTGCATGACGATGGGCACCGCGAGCACCATGGCCAGCATGGTCGAGTCGCTGGGCATCGGCCTGCCGGGCAATGCGGCCTACCCCGCCGTGGACGGCCGCCGCAACGTGCTGGCACGGCAGGCGGGCAGGCGCATCGTCGACATGGTTCATGAAGACATGAACATGTCGAAGATCCTAACGCGCCAGGCCATCGAGAACGCGATCAAGGTCAACGCGGCCATCGGCGGCTCGACCAACCTCGTGATCCACCTGCTGGCCATTGCGGGCCGCATCGGTGTCGACCTCTCGCTCGACGACTTCGACCGTCTCGCCTCCGATCTGCCCTGCCTCGTGAACCTGCAACCCTCGGGCCAGTACCTGATGGAAGACTTCTGCTACGCAGGCGGCCTGCCGGTAGTCATCAAGGAGATCGCCGAGCACCTGCACAAGGACATCCTCACCGTCACCGGCCAGAGCCTGTGGGAGAACGTGAAGGACGCCGAGAACTACGGCCCGCAAGTCATCCGCACGCTGGCGGAGCCCTTCAAGGAGAAGGCCGGCATCTGCGTGCTGCGCGGCAACCTCGCACCCAACGGCGCCATCATCAAGCCCAGCGCGGCCACGCCCGAGCTGCTGGTGCACAAGGGCCGCGCGGTGGTGTTCGAAAGCGCCGAAGACCTGCACAAGCGCATCGACGACGAGAACCTCGACATCGACGAGCACTGCATCATGGTGCTCAAGAACTGCGGCCCCAAGGGCTACCCCGGCATGGCCGAAGCGGGCAACATGCCGCTGCCGCCGAAGGTGCTGCGCAAGGGCATCACCGACATGGTCCGCATCAGCGATGCACGCATGAGCGGCACGGCCTACGGCACAGTGGTTCTGCACACCGCGCCCGAAGCAGCCGCGGGCGGCCCGCTGGCGCTGGTGCAGGACGGCGACATCGTCGAGCTCGACGTGCCGAACCGCAAATTGCATCTGCATGTGAGCGACGAAGAACTGGCCGAGCGCCGTGCGAAGTGGGTGGCACCGAAGGCGCCGCTCGATTCCGGTTACTGGAAGTTGTACGTCGATACAGTTTTGCAGGCTGACCAAGGGGCTGACCTGGCCTTCCTGCGTGGTCGCCGCGGGGCATTCGTGCCGCGCGACAATCACTGAGATGACAAGACTGGTAGCAATCGACTGGGGCACGAGTTCACTGCGCGGCGCACTGCTGGATGCCGGCGGCAAGGTGCTGGAAGAACGCAGCGATGCGCGCGGCATCCTCACGGTGCCCGAAGGCGGTTTCCCCGCCGTCTTCGAGACGCTGTTCGGCGACTGGATGCGCCTTGAGGGCACGCGCTGCCTGATCTCCGGCATGGCCGGCAGCAAGCAGGGCTGGGTGGAAGCGCCCTACTGCGCCTGCCCTGCGGGCCGTGTCGAAGTGGGCCGCAAGATCATCGACATCGATGCCATTCCCGGAGCCCGCATCGCGATCGTGCCGGGCCTGAGCGACGAGCACGCCGGCGTGCCCGACGTGATGCGCGGCGAAGAGGTGCAGATCTTCGGCGCGATGGAGCTCACCGGCCTGAGCGAAGGCGTCTTCGTGCTGCCCGGAACCCACAACAAATGGGCCACGGTAAAAAAGGGCCGCGTCGCGGGCTTTCGCACCTACATGACGGGCGAGTTCTATGCGCTGCTGAGCCAGCACTCGATCCTGGCGCGCATGCTCGATGCCTCGGCGCCGCTCGACGAAGCCTCGTTCCTCGAGGGCGTGACCCGCTCCGAGAACGGACACGGCCTGCTGCACAACGCCTTCGGCACGCGCACGCTCGCGCTGTTCGAGCGCATGCCGAAGGAAGAACTCGCGAGCTACCTCTCGGGCCTGCTGATCGGCGAAGAGTTGCGCACGCAGTCGCTGCAGGCGGCCGGCGAGGTGATCCTGATCGGTTCGTCTGCCCTCACCCAGCGCTACACGCTGGCCCTGCGCGCCACCGGCGTCGCCACGCGCACGCTGGGGGCCGAAGCCACCTGGGCCGGGCTGCATGCGCTGTCCGGCTTTCTCGATTCCGACAGAATTCCCGCATGAGCACCCCCACACCCCTCGACAAATTCGGCGCCGCGATGCGCGAGCTGCCTCTGGTGGCGATCCTGCGCGGCCTCACGCCCGCCGAGGCAGCCGATGTCGGCGACGCCATCGTCGAGCCCGGCTTCCGGCTGCTCGAAGTGCCGCTCAATTCGCCTCAGCCGCTGGAAAGCATCGCGCTGATGCGCAAGCGCTTTCCGCAGGCGCTGGTCGGTGCCGGCACAGTGCTCGGCGCGCAGCAAGTGCGCGAGGTTCATGCGGCCGGCGGCGAGCTGATCGTCTCGCCCAACTTCAACGCCGAGGTCATCGCCGAAGCCGTGCGGCTCGGCATGGTCTGCCTGCCGGGTGTGATGACGCCGACCGAGGCCTTCGGCGCGCTCGCGGCCGGCGCCACCGGGCTCAAGCTGTTCCCGGCCGAGCTGGCTTCGCCCGCCGTGGTGAAGGCGCTATTGGCCGTGCTGCCGGCCGGCACGCCGGTGATGCCCGTGGGCGGCATCACGCCCGCGAACATGGCCGAATGGCGCGCGGCCGGCGCAGCCGGTTTCGGCATCGGCTCAGCGCTCTACAAGCCCGGCAAGCAAGCCGCGGCGGTGCGCGACGATGCGAAGAAATTCATCGCGGCCTGGACGGGCACAACCCTCGCCTGATCTACGCCCTTCCTCCGCAACAAGAAAAATGGAGAGCCCCTCGATGTCCGCCGATGCCACCTACGCCAGCCCTGCCGTCCGCAAGCTGCGCGAAGACCTCGCCCTGGCCCTGCGCGCCGCCGCCCATCACGGGCTGTCCGAAGGCGTCTGCAACCACTTCAGCGTGATGCTGCCGGGCGCGCAAGACCGCTACCTCATCAACCCGCGCGGGCTGCACTGGAGCGAGATCGGCCCCGACGACATCGTGCTGATCGACGTGCATGGCGAGGTGCTCGCCGGGCGCCATCGCGTCGAGCCCACAGCCCTCTTCATCCACGGCGCGGTGCATCGCATCACCGGTCATGCGGTCGTGCTGCACTGCCACATGCCGTACGCCACGGCGCTCACGATCACGGTCGACCGCGCGCTCGACCCGACCGCGAGCCAGAACGCCATGCGCTACATGAACCGCATCGCCGTCGACGCCGAATACAACGGCCTCGCGCTCGACGACGCGGAGGGTGAACGCATCGCCCGCGCCATGGCGGGCAAGGACGTGGCTTTTCTCGCGAACCATGGCGTGATCGTGGCCGGCGGCAACATCGCCCACGCCTACGACGACCTCTATTACCTGGAGCGCGCCTGCCTGCACCAGGTGATCGCGCAGTCGACCGGGCGCCCGCTGGTGCCGGTCAACGCGAAACTGGCCGCGCACGTGGCGGCGCAGATCCAGGGCGAGCGCGAGCAATCGGACCTGTTCTTCGAAGCCCTGCGCCGCATGCTGCCCGCCCCGCGCGGCTGAACTTCCGGCCGATACGGCCAATGGCCTATCCGCGGGACATGTTCCGCGGTGCAAACTCCATTCACAATTGTGTCTTGGCCTTGCTACGTCCTGCGCGCAAGGCGCTTACAGCTCTTCATCCGATTTCGCTCCAGCCTTACACCAACTTCACACAAGGCCGCGAGGATGGGGCTTCCAACCACAACCGGGGGATCACATGAAACAGCTTTCTTTTGCATTCGGCGCCGCGGCCCTTCTGTCGCTGGCCACGCTCACCGTTCCGGCCCAGGCCCATGCGAGCGGAAACTTCATCCAGGCGCAGGTGTATGTCGTGCCCGCACCGCCGCCTCCGCGCCGCTACTACGCACCGCCGCCTCCGCCGCGCCACTATTACGGCCCCGGTTATCGCCGCGACGGCTACTACGACCGCCGCTGGGATGACCGCCGCCACCATGGCGGCCGCCGGGACAACGACGGTGACGGTGTACCCAACCGTTACGACCGCCGGCCCAACAACCCCTATCGCTATTGATGAAGACCCGGGCCGCTTGCCCGGGTTTTGCGTTCAGGCTGCGGAACCCGCATAGGGCGGCGTCGCGCTCGACAGGGTCTGCTTGAGCTGCCGCGAGACTTCGTCCGCCAGCACCTCGGGCTGCCTCGCCTCAATGCCCGCCAGCGCCTGGCGCGCCACGTCGTCCGGCGAAGACTTGTCGCCTTGCACATGCGCTGCCATGTCGGTGTCCATGTAGCCCACGTGCAGGCTCGTGACCTGCGTGCCCTGCCCGGCCAGTTCGTTGCGCAGGCCGTTGCTCAGCGACCAGGCCGCCGACTTGGTTGCGCTGTAGGTTGCCACGCTCGGGAAGGTGGTCCAGCTCAGGGCCGACAGCACGTTGATCACACCTCCGCCGCCGTTGGCCGCGAGCACGGGCGCGAAGGCCTGCGTCAGCGCCCAGGGGCCGAAGAAGTTGGTTTCGAATTCGGCGCGTGCGGCAGCCAGCGCATCGGGCGAGCCGAGGAAGCTGGAGCCGCGCGAGATGCCCGCGTTGTTGACGAGCAGCGTGACGTCGCCGCACTCACGCACGGCCACTTCGATCTGCGCGGGCTGCGTCACATCGAGTGCCACCGGCATCACGCCGGGCAAGGTGATGCTCTTGGGGTCGCGCGCCGCGCCATAGACCTTGCGTGCGCCTGCTGCCAGCGCTGCCTTCGCAAAGGCAAGACCGAGGCCGCGATTGGCGCCAGTGATGAAGACCACGGAGTCCTTGATTTTCATGATGAGTCTTTCGTTGATGGAAATCGTTGAAAACTGTTCTCAAGCCTGCGCCACGCGCCGCAGCAGGCCGCTGGTGGTGCGCGGCCAGCCCACGCGGCCGAACCAGGCGCCGCCCGCGATGGCCGATGCGATCACGATGCCGTACACCACGAGTGCCACGCCCTGCGCCGCGAACACGCCGGTGAGCCCGCCGCCCCAGCGCAGCGCCAGCCAGCCGCCCGTGCCGGCAACCGCCAGGCGCGCGATGTTGCCCAGCACCGGCCACAGCAGCCGCCCCGCGCCCTGCGACGCGAAATACAGCACCAGCCCGACACCGAAGAAGCCATACAGCGGCCCCACCACGCGCAGGTAATGCGCGCCGGTTTCGAGCATGGCCGGGTCGTTGCCGAACAGCAGCAGCCACGGGCGCGGGAACAGCGCGGCCGCAATGCCGATGGTCTCGGTCAGCGCAAAGGCCAGCGCCGCGCCGGCCCAGGTGGCACGCAGCGCACGCTCGCGCTGCCCGGCGCCCATGCAGGTGCCGACCATCGCCACCAGCGGCGCGCCCAGCCCGAACACCAGGGGCACCAGCAGGTATTCGAGCCGCGAGGCCGTGCCGTAGCCGGCCAGCGCACCCGAACCGAAGTGCCCCGTCAGCGCGGTGGCAATACCGATCGACAGGTTGGTCGCCACCGTCGACACCGCGCCCACCAGCCCGATGCGCAGGATGTCGCGGAACAGCGGCCAGCGCAGCTTGAGCGCGGCCAGCGTGGGCCGCAGCAAACTGCGCGGCGAGCGCAGGTAGATGATGAGCGCGATGGAACCCAGCAGGTAGTACAGCAGCAGCGCCATCGCGCCGCCCGCGATGCCCATGCCCGGCAGCGGCCCGACGCCGAAGATCAGCAGCGGCGACGCCGGAATGAGGAACACCACGCCCACCACCGTCACGTTGGCCGGCACCGACATGTTGCCGGTGCCGCGGATGATGGCCGAGAGCGAGTTGAAGAGCCACACCAGCGTCGCGCCCGCGAACACCCAGTTCGAGTACGTGAGCGCCGCGTCGAGCGCGGGCCCGGTGCCGCCCATGATTCCGTACAACCAGCGCCCGCCCAGCAGCAGCGCCAGCGTGAAGCACAGGCCGAAGCCCAGTGCGATGACGATGGCGTGCCACACCAGCGCGTCGGCATCCGCGCGGCGGCGTGCGCCGAGCGCACGGGCGATCGACGAAGCGATGCCGCCTCCCATCGCGCCGCTCGATGTCATCTGCATCAGCATGACGATGGGGAACACCAGTGCCATGCCCGCGAGCGCATTGGTGCCGAGCTTGCCGACGAAGTAGGTTTCGATGAGGCCGACAGAGGCCTGCGCCACCATCACCAGCACGTTGGGTGCAGCAAGGCGCAGCAGCGTGGGAACGATGGGGGCTTCGAGCAGGCGGCGCGTGCGCGGGTCGAGTTCAGTGGCGCTGTTTGGAGCGGTCATGGCGGGAACCTTGGTGCGTTCAGGCACGGGCCGCGGCGGAAGGCGTGACCGGCGAGCCGGCCTTCGCCGCCGGGCGGCGGATCATCATCACGATCAGCGCCGCCACCAGGCAGGCCGCGCCAGCCGCGTAGAGCGCCGGTGTGTAGGTCAGCAGCAGCGTGCGAGCAAAGCCGGCGCCGTAGGCAGCCGTGGCGGCGCCCAGCTGGTGCGCGGCAAAGACCCAGCCGAACACCAGGCCCACCTTGGCGGGGCCGAAGGCGGCGCCCGCGAGCTTGACGGTCGGCGGCACGGTAGCGATCCAGTCGAGGCCGTAGAACATCGCGAAGATGCCCAGGCCGTAGATGGTGAATTCCGAATGCGGCAGCCAGAACAGCGACAGCCCGCGCAGGCCGTAGTACCAGAACAGCAGCTTGCGGTTGTCATAGCGGTCCGACAGCCAGCCCGAGAGGATGGTGCCGACGAAGTCGAAGGCGCCCATCATCGCGAGCACCGAGGCAGCGGGCACCGCGCCCATGCCGTTGTCGCCGCACAGCGAGATGAAGTGCGTCTGCACGAGTCCGTTGGTGCTCAGGCCGCAGATGAAGAAGGTGCCGGCCAGGATCCAGAAGGTGCGGTTGGTCGACACCTCCTTCAGCACGCGGAACGGCGTGGCGAAGTTCATCGCTGGCGCGGCGGCGGCCGGCGCTGCCGGCTGCGTGCCGGGCAGTTCACCGTAAGGCAGCAGGCCGATGTCCGAAGGCCGGTTGCGCATGAGGCACAGCGCCAGCACGCCGATGAGGATGCTGCCGATCACGATCGGCACGATGGCCGAGCGCCAGCCCCAGTGTTCGATCATCCAGGCCGCAAACGGCAGGAAGGCCAGCTGCCCGGTCGCAGAACTGGCCGTGAGCATGCCGATCACCAGCCCGCGCCGCGCGACGAACCACCGGTTGGCCACCACCGCGCCGAGCACCAGTGCCGTCATACCGGTGCCCAGGCCCAGCATCAGGCTCCACAGCACGAACAGCTGCCACAGCTGCGAGGCCATGGTGACCAGCGCCATGCCCATGCCGACGAGCGCCAGGCCGGTGCAGATCACCGCGCGCAGGCCGTAGCGTTCCATCAGCACCGCGGCGAATGGGCCCATGAGGCCGAACAGCGCGAAGCGCAGCGCAAGCGCCGAGGAGATCTGCTCGGTGCTCCAGCCGAACTCCTTGCCCAGCGGCTGCAGCATGGCGCCCGGCAGGCCCAGCGCGGCCGACATGGTCAGCATGGTCAGGAAGGTGATGGCGGCGACGATCCATCCGTAGTGGATGCCGCGGCGCTGGAGCCATGCGGAAACGGGGGTGGCGAACATGGGACCTCTGCTGTTGGAATGAGATGTGGAGAAAAAAGGAAAACGGGTAGCCGCGCGTGACTGCTCGCGTGACGGGGTGTTGGGAAAGCGGTTAGGGGCGGGTCAGTCGTCGCCGTCGGGCACGTCTTCGGCGCCCAGCAGTTCCATCGACTCGTCGATCAGCAGGTGCAGCGCCAGCACACGCTCCACACCCAGCAGCGCATTGAGTTTTTGCTGCGCGGTCTTCCAGTGGGCCAGCGCCTCGCGCCGTTTTTCTTCGCCCTCGGGCGTGACATGCACCAGCCGGCTGCGCGCATCGGCGCCGGCGGTCTGCGCAACCAGGCCTGCGACGATCAGCGGCTGCAGGTTGCGGCTCAGGGTCGAGGCGGTCATCTTGAGTTCGCCCGCCAGGTCGACCGGCCGCGAAGGGCCGAGCCGCGCGAGATTCGACAGCAGCGAGTACTGCGTGGTCTTCAAGCCGCTCTTCGACACCTCGGCGTCGTAGAACTGCGAAAGGCGGCGCGAAAGCTGGCGCACCTTGAAGCTGGTGCAGCCGCGTGGCTTGGTGGGGGTGTCCATGGGATATTATTGTATGTGCAACTATTGCATATGCAACTACCACCCTACGCCAAAGCCCCCAGAAGGAACACAGGCATGACACAAAACCCCAACCAGCTCGAAACCTGGATCGCCGAAGAACGCCGTATCGCCGAGCGCCTTGATGCCGGCCCAGGCCCCGGCCTCGCCCGCCCCGAACAGATCGCGGGCAAGACCGGCCTCGAAGTGATGCAGGCGATGCTGAACGGCGACATTCCCTACGCAGCCATCGCCAAGACGCTGGACTTCACGATCCTCGAAGTGCGCCAGGGAGTGGCCGTCTTCCAGGGCACGCCGCTGCCGCAGCACCTGAACCCGCTGGGCACCATCCACGGCGGCTGGGTCGCGACGATGCTCGACTCGGCCCTGGGCTGCTCGGTGCACACGATGATGCCGCCCGGGCGCGCCTACACCACCGCCGAGCTGAGCGTGAACTACGTGAAGGGCCTCACGCCCAAGGTGCAGCGCGTGCGCGCCGAAGGAAAGGTGATCCATTGCGGCAAGCAGCTCGCCACCGCCGAGGCTCGCCTCTACGGGCCCGACGGCACGCTGTTCGCGCACGCCACGACTACCTGCCTGGTGTTCGAGGTGCTGCCAGCACGCTGAGCCCCTGCGCCCGGATTGCCATCGGGTTGGGCGGGAGGGCGTCAGCAGGAGGAAGCGGACGCCATCACATGCTGCTGAGCAGCGCAGGCACCGCACTTTGCAACGAGGCAGTAGGCCTTCGACCTGTAAGTCCAAAGGCGTCGCAATTCACGCCTCCAGTGATAATTATTCTCATCCGAGACCTGCAACAGGCCTCGGTGCTTTCCAGAACACCCGCCCCCGGAGGATCCTCATGACCGAACGCTCAAGCGTCCAAGGCCGCGCCGCGCGCGCATTGTTCGCCACCAGCGCCGCCTGGCTTGCCGTCGCCGCCCTGCCCGCGCAGGCTGCCGCAGCCGACGAACTCACGCTCTACACGACGCGCGAGCCCGCGCTGATCCAGCCGCTGATCTCGGCCTTCAGTGCGCAGAGCAACATCAAGGTCAACACCGTGTTCGTGAAAGACGGCCTGCTGGAGCGCGTCAAGGCCGAAGGCGCACGCTCGCCGGCCGACGTGCTGATGACGGTGGACATCGGCAACCTCATGGACCTGGTCGACAGCGGCGTGACGCAGCCGGTGAAATCGGCCGCGCTCGAATCGGCCATTCCGGCCAACCTGCGCGGCGCCGACGGCCAGTGGTTCTCGCTCTCGCTGCGCGCGCGTGTGCTGTATGCCGACAAGAGCCTGCCCCTCACGAGCTTCCGCTACGAGGACCTGGCCAACCCGAAGTACAAGGGCAAGGTCTGCATCCGCGCCGGCCAGCACCCCTACAACACCGCGCTGGTCGCCTCGCTGATCGCGCACGACGGCGAAGCCAAGGCCGAGCAGTGGCTGCGCGGCGTCAAGGCCAACCTGGCACGCAAGGCCACGGGCGGCGACCGCGACGTGGCGCGCGACATCCTCGGTGGCATCTGCGACGTGGGCCTGGCCAACTCGTACTACGTCGGTCAGATGAAGAGCGCCAAGGAAGGCACTGACGCGCGCAAGTGGGGCGACGCCATCAAGGTCGTGCGCCCGACCTTCGCCAATGCAAAAAGCGGCGGCACACACGTCAACATCAGCGGCGCGGCCGTGGCAAAGAACGCGCCGCAGCGCGCCAACGCGGTCAAGCTGCTCGAGTTCCTGGTGTCGGAACCGGCGCAGTCGCTGTACGCGCAGACCAACTATGAATACCCGGTGCGCAAGGGAGTGGCACTCGACCCGATCATCGGCCAGACAATCGGCGAGCTGAAGGTCGATCCGCTGCCGCTGACCGAGATCGCGAAGTACCGCAAGCAGGCCAGCGCCCTGGTGGACAAGGTCGGCTTCGACCAGTGACATGAATGGCCGGGCACGCCTTGCCGGCGACTGAATGCTGACAGCGCGGCGCCAGCCGCCGGGCCTGCGCGCCGCGGGCCCGGCGTGGCGCTGCGCGTCGTTCCTGATCGCCATCGGCGTGCTCGCGCCGGTGCTCACGCTGGCTTGGCTCGCGTTCGGTTCAGGCGTCAGCCACTGGGGTCCGCTGTTCGCACATGTACTACCGCAGGCGGCGCTCAACACGGCCTTGCTGCTTACGGGGGTGGGCGCACTGGTGCTGGTGATCGGCACCGGCTGCGCGTGGCTGGTAACGGCGCACGACTTTCCGGGGCGCGGCGTGCTGCACTGGGCGCTGCTGCTGCCACTGGCCATGCCGACCTACATCGTCGCCTTCGCGTACCTCGATCTGCTGCACCCCATCGGCCCTGTGCAGGGCGCGATCCGCTGGGTGCTGGGCTTCGACAGCCCGCGCCAGTTCCGCCTGCCCGACCTGCGCTCGATGCCCGGCGCGATCTTCGTGCTGGGCTTCGTGCTCTACCCGTACGTCTACATGACGGCACGCGCGATGTTCATGACGCAGCCGGCGCACCTGATGGAAGCGGCGCGCATGCTCGGCGAGAACCGGCGTGGCGCGTTCTTTCGCGTGGCGCTGCCGCTGGCGCGGCCGGCGCTGGCCGTGGGGCTGAGCCTGGCGCTGCTCGAAACGCTCAACGACATCGGCGCTTCTGAATTCCTGGGCGTGAACACGTTGACGGTGGCGGTCTACACCACGTGGATCACGCGCTCCGACCTGGCCGGAGCAGCGCAGATTGCGTGCGCGATGCTGTTCGTGGTGGTGGCGCTGGTCTGGCTCGAACGCAATGGCCGGCAGCACCAGCGCTTCGGCTCGGCACAGCGCATGCGCGCGGTGCAGCCACGGCGCCTGCATGGCGGCGCGGCCTGGGCTGCGACTGTGACGGCAGCGACGCCCGTGCTGATCGGCTTCGTGGCCCCTGCGCTCTACCTCGTCTGGGAAAGCGCCAAGCGGCTGCAACAGGGCGGTGGCGTTTCCCGGGGTCTGATCGCGAGCCTCGGCAACACGCTGGCGCTGGCTTCGGGCGTCACCGTGGTCGCGGTGGCGGCGGGGCTGGTCGTCGCCTGGGCTTCGCGCAGCCAAGGCTCGAACCTCAACCGTGCGCGCTGGCAGGCGCGTGTAGCAACTCTGGGCTATGCGGTGCCGGGCACGGTGCTGGCCATCGGGCTGCTCACGCCTGCGCTGGCCTTCGATGCCGCTCTGGCCACCGCGCTCGGCTGGCAGGGCCTGCCGCTGATGGGCGCCGGCGTCGTGCTGGTCGTGGCCTGCGCGATCCGATTTCTTGCGATGCCCGTGGGCGGCATCGAGGCCGGCCTCGCGCGCATTCCCCCCGCCATCGAGCAGGCCTCGCGCCTGCTTGGCGAAACCACCGCCGGCACGCTGCGCCGCGTGCACCTGCCGTTGCTGCGCCCCGCCATGGCTGCAGCCGCGCTGCTGGTGTTCGTCGATGCAATGAAGGAGCTGCCGGCCACGCTGCTGCTGCGGCCCGCCAACTTCGACACCCTCGCCACCTGGCTCTATGCCGAGGCCGCGCGCGGCACGTATGAAGAAGGCGCAATTGCCGCGCTCGCGATCGTGCTGGCCGGCCTGCTGCCCGTCGTGCTGCTTGCGCGCAACCAGCTGGGCACGTCCTCGCTCACACCCGGCCCCGACAAGACATGAGTTCCCCTCTGCACATCGATGCGATCACGCTCGCCTACGACACGCCGCGCGGCCTGCACACGGTCGTCGATGGCTTCTCGCTGGCATTGAACGCGGGCGACATCGGCTGCCTGTTCGGCCCCTCAGGCTGCGGCAAGACGACGGTGCTGCGCGCCATCGCCGGCTTCGAGCCCGTGCGCGCCGGCACTGTCCGGCTCGGCGACGTGCTGTTGTCGTCCGCGCAGAAGCACCTGCCGCCCGAGCAGCGGCGCGTGGGCATGATGTTCCAAGAATACGCGCTGTTTCCGCATCTGTCGGCCGCGAAGAACGTGGCGTTCGGGCTGCGTCGCCTGGACCGTGCGGCGCAGCAATCGCGCGTCGCGGAAATGCTTGCGCTGGTCGGCCTGGCCGACGCGGGCGAACGCTACCCTCACGAACTCTCCGGCGGCCAGCAGCAACGCATTGCGCTGGCCCGCGCGCTCGCGCCCTCGCCCGCGCTGCTGCTGCTCGACGAGCCCTTCTCCAACCTCGACGGCGGCACGCGCGAGCGACTGACGGCAGAAGTGCGCGGCATCCTGAAGCAGGCCGGCCAGACCGCGATTCTCGTTACGCACAACGAGGCCGAGGCGCACGCCATGGCCGACCGCATCGGCGTGATGCACGGGGGGCGCATCACGCACTGGCTCGACACAGCGGCCTAGCACACAGGGGCCTTTTCTCGAATGGGCTTATCGGGAAAAGGTTGTTCGGGATCGCAAGAATCGCGGCGTTCCAGACACATCCTTCCCAAAGAACGGAAAGCCCCATGACGCGACAAGCCCTCACCCTCGTCAGCCACCTGCTGTGCCCGTACGTGCAACGCGCCGCGATTGCGCTGAATGAAAAAGACGTGCCCTTCGAGCGCGTCGTGATCGACCTCGCCAACAAGCCCCAGTGGTTCCTCGACATCTCGCCGCTCGGCAAGGTGCCGCTGCTGAAGGTACAGCGCCCCGATGGCAGCGAGGCCGTGCTGTTCGAAAGCAACGTGATCTGCGAGTACCTCGAAGAAACGCAGCCCGGCGCGCGCCTGCACCCCGAAGACCCGCTCACCCGCGCCGAGCACCGCGCCTGGATGGAGTTCGGCTCGGCCATCCTCGCCGACCTCTGGGGCTACGAGACCACGCAGGACGCAGCCGTGTTCGAGCAGAAGCGCCTCGCGCTCATCGCCAAGTTCGGGCGCGTCGAGGCTGCGCTGGGCGAAGGCCCCTACTTCGCAGGCCGCAGCTTCAGCCTCGTCGATGCGGTCTTCGCGCCGGTGTTCCGCTACTTCGAGGTGTTCGATGCGATCAGCGACTCGCACGTCTTCGATGCCCTGCCCAAGGTCGATGCCTGGCGCAAGGCGCTGGCCGCCCGTCCCAGCGTGCGCAACGCCGTGGTGCCTGAGTATCCGCAGCACCTGATGGAATTCCTGCAGCGCCACCAGGCCCATCTGCTCACCCTCGCAGCTTGATCGCCGCGCCGGGAGGCAGACAATAGCGGCCTCCCTTTCCGATCTTTCCCATAACTACACGGCACCACGAGATGCGACTCCTTCACACCATGCTGCGCGTTGGCAACCTCCAGCGCTCCATCGACTTCTACACCAAGGTGCTCGGCATGAACCTGCTGCGCACGTCCGAAAACCCCGAGTACAAATACAGCCTCGCCTTCATCGGCTACGGCAAGGGCAACCCCGACCAGGCCGAGATCGAGCTCACCTACAACTGGGGCACCGAAAGCTACGAACTCGGCACCGCCTACGGCCACATCGCGCTGGGCGTGCCCGATGCATACGCGGCCTGCGAGAAGATCAAGGCCGCGGGCGGCAACGTGACGCGCGAGGCGGGGCCGGTCAAGGGTGGCACCACGGTGATCGCGTTCGTCACGGACCCTGATGGCTACAAGATCGAGCTGATCCAGCGCGACGAAGGCGCCGCTGGCGGCGGCCTGCGCTGAACCTCGGCGGGACAGCCCATGGCAAGCACGAAGAAGCAGGCCACGACAACCCGCCATGTCGCGCTGCTGCGCGGCGTGAACGTCAACGGCATCACGATCAAGAGCGCCGATCTGAAGGCGCTCTTCGTCGAACTGGGCTTCGGCGCGGTGCGCACCGTGCTCGCCAGCGGCAACGTGCTGTTCGACACCAGCGAGAGCGACTCCGCCGCGCTGCGCACGCGCATCGAGCAGGCCTTGCGCAAGCGATTCGGCTACGACGCATGGATCGTGCTGCTCACGCAGAAGACCGTGGCCGAGATGGCGGCGGGCTACCCCTTCGAGCGCATCGACGAAGAGCGCCATCCCTACATCGTGTTCGGCTCCGACGCCGCGATGCTCGATGAAATCGTGGAGAAGGCCGGCACCGTCGATGCTGACGTTGAACAGCTGAAGCGCGGCAAGGGCGTGCTCTATTGGCAATGCCCGCGCGGCGAGAGCCTCGATACACCGGTGGCCAAGCTGCTCGCCAAGACCCGCTACAAGTCGAGCACAACCACGCGCAACCTGCGCACGGTAGAGAAGCTGCTCACCGACTGATCAGCAGCCCAGCAGGTCGGCCAACTCGTTGATGTCGCGCGCATGCAGGTTGTTGTCCACCTGCGGCGACACATCCTTCGGCCTGGCGCGGCCGAATTCATGCGGGCGCTCGATGTACGCGGTCTTCAGGCCGCAGGTACGCGCGGCGGCCAGGTCGTCGTGGTGCGCGGCGGCCAGCATCACCTGCCCGGGCGTTGCGTCGAACACGCCCGCCACGCCGAGGTAGGTTCGCGGGTCGGGCTTGTAGGCCTTGAACACTTCGGCCGACAGCACGCAGTCCCAGGGCAGGCCGGCGCGCTTGGCCATTTCGGTGAGCAGGCCGATGTTGCCGTTCGACAGCGTGCAGATGGTGAACTTCTTCTTGAGCCGCGTGAGCCCGGCCACCGAATCGGGCCAGGCTGGCAGTCGATGCCAGGCGCGGCTCAGGTCGCGCTTGGCGGCGGTGTCGAGGCGGTCGGCCAGGCTGAAGTCGTGCAGCACCTGTTCGAGCATGCTCAGGTGCAGTTCGTCGAGCAGCGTGAAGCCGCCCTCGCCCGCGGCGATGCGTTCCATCACCGCCTTCATCGCGGGCTGGTAGCCGGCACGCCATGCCAGCGCAAAGGCTGCGCCGTCCACGCCCGGCAGTGCGCTCTCGGCCTCGGCGGCAATGCCGCTGTGCCAGTCGACCACCGTGCCGAAAACGTCGAACGCGATGACCTTGAGGTCGCTCGCGTCGAAATCAGCGCCGCTCATGGCGATGCTCAGCGCGGCAGTTGGCTCGCGGCGCGTGCCAGTTGCTCGATGCGCGCCCAGTCGCCATCGCGGATCGCGTCGGTCGGCACAATCCACGAACCGCCCACGCAGGCCACGTTCGACAGCGCAAGAAACTCGGCTGCGTTGCCCGCATGGATGCCGCCCGTCGGGCAGAAGGTGACGTCGCCGAACGGCCCCTGCCATGCCTTGAGCATGGGCAGGCCACCAGCCTGCAGCGCGGGGAAGAACTTCAGCTGCGTGTAGCCGTCTTCCTGCGCGGTCATGATTTCGCTGCCGGTGGCCACGCCGGGCAGCAGCGGCAGGCCGAGGTCGTGGCAGGCCTTGCCGACCGCGCGCGTGTAGCCCGGGCTCACGCCGAACTTGGCACCCGCCAGCGCCGAGGCTTGCGCATCGGCCGCACTGCGGATGGTGCCGGCACCGGCCACGGCTTCGGGCACGTCCTTGGCGATGGCCTCGATGCACTGCAGCGCCTGCGGCGTGCGCAGCGTGACTTCGAGCATGCGGATGCCGCCGGCCACCAGCGCGCGCGCCAGAGGCACGGCGTCTTTCACGTCGTTCAGCACGATGACCGGAATGACCGGGGCGTCGCGCATCACATCCAGCGCGGTGAGTTTTTCGTTCATAGCCATGAGCAGGCTCCTTCTTCTGCGGTCAATGCATTGCGGCGCATGCCGGCGAACAGTTCACGGCCGAGGCCGTGTCCGTCGGCGATGCGCTGCGCTTCGGGTTGCGTTGCGGTCTCGCGCGCTGCCCATTCGTCTTCGGGCAGCAACACGGCGAGCGTACCCGCGACGGAGTCGAGGCGGATCAGGTCGCCGTCGCGCACCTTGGCGAGCGGGCCGCCCGCTGCCGCTTCGGGCGAGACGTGGATCGCGGCCGGAATCTTGCCCGACGCGCCGCTCATGCGGCCATCGGTGACCAGCGCCACGCGGAACCCCTTGCCCTGCAGCACCGACAGCGGCGGCGTGAGCTTGTGCAGCTCGGGCATGCCGTTGGCCTGCGGGCCCTGCCAGCGCACCACGCAGACCACGTCGCGCTCGAGTTCCCCGGCCGTGAATGCCTTCTGCAGCGCGGCCTGCGAGTCGAACACGCGCGCCGGGGCTTCGATGACGTGGCGGTCGTCGGGCACCGAGGACACCTTGATGACGCTGCGCCCGAGGTTGCCACTCAGCAGCTTCAGGCCGCCAGTGGCGCTGAACGGGCTCGCGACCGTGCGCGTGACGGCTTCGTTCTTCAGGGGCGCGGCGGGGGTCCATTGCAGGCGGTGCTCGCCCGCATCGCCTGCCAGCGCCGGAATGTTCGCGAATTCACGGATGCCGCCCGAGCGCACCGTCAGCACGTCGGCATGCATGAGGCCGGCATCGACCAGTTCGCCGATCACGAAGCCGGGGCCGCCCGAGGCCTGGAACTCGTTCACGTCGGCGCTGCCGTTGGGGTACACGCGGCTCAGCAGCGGCACCACGTCGGAGAGCTTGGAGAAGTCGTCCCAGTCGATCAGGATGCCGGCGGCGCGCGCCACGGCCACCCAGTGGATCAGGTGGTTGGTGGAGCCGCCCGTGGCGAGCAGGGCGACCATGGCGTTGACGATGCAGCGCTCGTCGACCATCTCGCCGATGGGCGGGCAATTGAATGCTGCCTCGCCCGCCTTGCCCAGCACCGTGCGCACGGCCTCGCGCGTGAGCGTTTCGCGCATCGCGTCGCCGGGCTGGATGAAGGCCGTGCCGGGCACGTGCAGGCCCATGGCTTCGAGCAGCATCTGGTTGCTGTTGGCGGTGCCGTAGAAGGTGCAGGTGCCCACCGTGTGATAGGCGGCCATCTCGGCGTCGAGCAGGCCCTGGCGGCCCACAAGGCCCTGCGCCGCCTGTTCGCGCACCTTCGACTTGGCGCCGTTCGACAGGCCCGAGGGCATCGGGCCGGCCGGCACGAACACGGTCGGCAAGTGGCCGAAGTGCAGCGCGCCGATGAGCAGGCCCGGCACGATCTTGTCGCACACGCCGAGCAGCAGTGCCGCATCGAACATGTCGTGCGTGAGCGCGACCGCTGTGCTCATGGCGATCAGGTCGCGGCTGAACAGGCTCAGCTCCATGCCGGGCGTGCCT
Source organism: Variovorax sp. GW821-FHT09D05 (assembly GCF_059416325.1). NCBI lineage: Bacteria > Pseudomonadati > Pseudomonadota > Betaproteobacteria > Burkholderiales > Comamonadaceae > Variovorax > Variovorax sp. GW821-FHT09D05. The sequence goes on from NZ_JBWKOZ010000009.1 coordinate 72,171, forward strand.
TGCGTGACGCCGTCGCACATGGCGGGTACGCCGCCGGCCACCTGCGCGGTGGCGCCGAGGCGGCGGGCCTCCTGCTTGATGATGTCCGGGTAGCCCTGGTACGGCGCGTGGGCCGAGAGCATGTCGTTGTAGGCTGTGACGATGCCGATGTTGGGTGCGCGCTCGGTCACCACGCGGAACTTGTCGTTGGCCGGGATGCCGGCCACGGCGTGCGCCACGTTGGCGCAGCCCATGCGGTCGGAGCCGCGGTCGCGGGCGCGGATTTCGGCAAGGCGGGTGAGGTAGGCGCCGCGCAGCCCTTGGCTGCGCTCGCGGATGCGATCGGTAACGTCGCGGACGGTGGGGTTTGTGCTGCTGCTCATGGGGGTACGTGGCTCTTGCTGCATGTCGCCAGGGCGACTGTGGGCCTGGAGGCCCATGGTAACAAGCCGGGCGCGAAAGCCCGATGAAATCCGGGCGCCAGGCAATACGAATTTACCCATTCGCGCCTTGCAGGGAGGCGCACGCAAAAAAGCCCGGCGTCACCGGGCTTCTTCTCTGATCTGGCAATCGGAGCGCGTGGCGCTCAGTCGACCAGCTTCACCTCGACACGGCGAGCCTCGGCGTTGTTGCCAGTGCCGGCCGTCACGGCGGGCTTCTGCAGGTCGACCTTGGCCGCCGGAACGCCCAGGCCCACGAGCACGTCGCGCACCATCTCGGCGCGCTTCTTCGCCAGCTGTTCGTTGATGGCAGCGTCGCCGGTGGTGTCGTGGAAGCCCGAGATCACCGCCTTGCGGCCGCTTTCGACGCCCTTGATGACCGCGGCCAGTGCTTCGGCGGCGCCCGGTGCGAGATCGGCGCTGCCGGTCGCGAAGTAGAAGCTCACCACGCCGTCGACCACGCGGACGCTGGCGCCGTCGGGGATCGTGACCGTCACCGTCTCTGTGACCTCGGCCACCTTGGGCGCCGCTCCGGGTGCGGGCGCCGAGATTGTCACTGCCGCAGCGGGCTTGGCGGCCGCCGGGTTGTGCCCCTTGTGCCAGAGCACGATGCCCACCACGAAGAAGATCACCAGGGCGATCAGCGCCATGACGAATCCGATGATGAAATTCTGCTGGCTGTCGTCGTCGCTCATTGCGGGTCTTGCTCCGTAGGAAAGAGGTCGGTAAATAATGGTGCGGTGAACCATGATCAGGAAATTGTAGGCGTCGGCCCTGACACCCCCGTGTCGGACCCTGCGCCGAACCCCGGTCCGCCGGGACTCGACCCCATGCCCAAGCCCCTGCGCGACCCGCAGCCGATGCTCGAGCGCGCCATCGCCGACTGGGGCGGGCATGAGGACCTCTGGCTCTTCGGCTACGGCTCGCTGATATGGCGGCCCGAGTTCGGTTTTACCGAGCGCCGGCCGGCCTGGGTGCACGGCTGGCACCGCGCGCTGAAGATGTGGAGCCGCGTGAACCGCGGCAGCGTGCAGACACCGGGCCTCGTGTTCGGACTGCTCTCGGGCGGCAGCTGCCGCGGCATGGTGTTCCGCGTGCCGAAGGCCGAGGGCCTCGAAACCCTGCGCCGGCTCTGGCTGCGCGAGATGCCGACCGGCGTGTACGACCCCAGGTGGCTGCAATGCGGCACGGCCGAAGGCCATGTGCGCGCGCTGGCGTTCACGCTCTCGCGGCGCAGCCCCAACTTCACGGGCGAGCTCAGCGACGAGCGCTACCGCCACATCTTCGCCCACGCGGTGGGCCGCTACGGCAGCTCGCTCGACTACGCGCAGCAGACGCTGCTGGAGCTGCAGCGGCATTCGATCCACGACGCGGCGCTGGCGCGGCTGGTGGCGCTGGCCGCGGCGAAGGAACAGGAGCAGCGCCAGTCAGGGAACGCTGCTGATTGCGATGCACCGCAGGCTCCGGTATATGTTCCGGGGTCTCCAGACAATTCCGAATCATCCCAATCTTCCGGACCTTCCAAGGAAAACACATGAACCAACGTCGTCTCATCGCCACCGGCGCCGCCCTCCTCGCCTCGGCCCTCCTGGCCGCCTGCGGCAGCATGGGCGGCAAGCCGAGCACGGCCGTCGAACTGGTGCCGACCGCCGCGATCACGCCCAACCCGACGCGCGGCACGGTGACCTTCACCGCCCTCGAGCATGGCGTGCGCGTGTCGGGCGAGGTGCGCGGCCTGGTGCCGGGCAGCGAGCACGGCTTCCACATCCACGAAAAGGGCGACTGCGGCGACAACGGCAATGCCTCGGGCGGCCACTTCAACCCGACCGGCGGCACGCACGGCAAGTTCGCCGCGCCAGGCAGCCATGCCGGCGAACTGCCGAGCCTGCGCGCCGACGCCAACGGCATGGCACGCTTCAGCGTGGAAGACCACGCGATCTCGCTGACCCCGGGCGCTGCCAACAGCGTAGTCGGCCGTGCGCTGGTGGTGCACCGCGACCCCGACGATTTCACAACGCAGCCGGCAGGCAACTCGGGCCCGCGCATCGCCTGCGCCGTGATCGCAAAGCCCTGATCGAATAGAAAAGGCTAGGCGTTCACGCGCGCCAGCCACAGCGCCTCGGCCTGCGCCAGCGCCTCGGGCGTGTCGATGTCGGTGACCACGCCGACATCGTCCACCGCCAGGTCGGCAACCGAATCGATGGCGCGCATCGACCGCAGGATGGACGATGCGCCGAGGCCTCCCTCCAAGGTAGCGAGCTGCACGCCGCATCCGGCGCCAAAGCCCACCGGATGCCCGCGCTCTCCCCGGTACTGCGGCTGCACGGCATTCACCCGGCCGCCAAGGGCGGCTGCAACCGCCTGCAGCGTCGCGGGCAGCACCAGCGGCAGGTCGCCCGGCAGGATCAGCCAGCCCTGCGCATCGGACGTGGCGCGCACGGCAGCTGCGATCGAGTCGCCCATGCCGGGGTGCCCCGCGTCTTCCACATGCCACGGCAGGCCGCTGGCGCGCACCGCGTCGAGCGTGCGCTCCAGCACCGGCTTGCCGGCGAGCAGCGCCTTCAGCTTCGATCCCGTGCCGCCAGCCGCAATGAAGCGCTCGCCGCGGCCCGAGGCCAGCACGATCACTACCGGGGAATTCGCCTTCTGTGTCGTCATGGGCCGAGTATGTGCGCAACAATCCCGGCATGACTTCTCCTCTCTCCAATGACGCACTGGCGGCACTGCGCAAGAGCTACGAGCGCGCAGAACTCGGCGAGGCCCACAGCGCCGGCGATCCGCTGAAGCAGTTCGAACGCTGGCTCACCGAAGCCATCGACGCGCAGGTGCCCGAGCCCAACGCGATGACGCTGTGCACCGTGGGCAGCGACCTGCGGCCGTCGAGCCGCATCGTTCTCATCAAGGGCTACGACGCGCGCGGCATCGTCTGGTACACCAACTACGAAAGCCGCAAGGGCCGCGAGCTGTCGGGCAATCCGTATGCGTCGCTGCAGTTCCACTGGGTCGAGCTGGAGCGCGTGGTGCGCATCGAGGGCCGCGTCGAGAAGGCGGGCGCCGAAGAGAGCGACGCCTACTTCGCAAGCCGCCCGCTCGACTCGCGCATCGGCGCCTGGGCCAGCCCGCAGAGCGAAGTGATCAGCGGACGCGACGTGCTGGTGAAGAACGCAGCCGTGTTCGCCGCCAAGCACCTGCTCTCGCCGCCGCGCCCGCCGCACTGGGGCGGCTATCGGCTGGTGCCCGACCGCTGGGAATTCTGGCAAGGCCGCAAGAGCCGGCTGCATGACCGGCTGCGCTACCGGCTCGAAGGCAGCGACTGGGTGCGCGAGCGCCTCGCCCCCTGAGCCGCGTCGTCAGGCCTCGCAGCCGACCACCTTGAATTCGACGCGCCGGTCCAGCGCGTCGCTCGCATCGTCGGCCCCCGTTCCGACGATGTTCTCGCGAAAGCCCATGCCCGATTCGCGCAGCTTCTTCGACAGCGGCGGCGCCTCGCCCACCAGCCGGGCCTTCACGCTCACCGCGCGCTGCAGCGACAGCCGCTCGTTCACCGCCTCCGAGCCCGTGCGGCTCGTGTGGCCCGTGACCACCACGCACGAATCGATCTGCGCCGCCTGCCGCGCGATCTGGCGCAGCCACATCGGATAGGCGGTGCTGATCTTCGGATCGGAGAGGAAATCGGTCGAGCCCGGCTTGAACAGGAACTTCACGCTCAGGTTGTTGGTTTCGAGCCCCAGGCGCGCGATGGTGCCGAAGGTCTTCTCGGCATCGGCAGTGCGGCCGAGCTGCGATTGCGTGAGGTACAGCCCGCTGTAGATGCGCAGCTGCTGGCCGTCGGGCCGTTTCGACGCGGCCTCGTAGCGGCTCAGCGCCTCGCTCATGCGGCCGGCCTCGTAGGCAGCGGTGGCTTCCTGCAGCACGGTCGAGGTTGGCAGGCGCTCCAGGTACAGCGCGTCGGCGGCCTGGCCGGGTTGGGTTTCGGCGGTGCGGATGTAGCCCTCCACGCCGCGGTCCTTGCCGTTCACTGGACTGTCGCGGAAGAAGGCGGTGGGCCGCGTGTCGAGCGTGGCATCGCTGATGCGCGTGACCGACTGCGCGATCACCACGCCGCTCTTGATCTCGGTCAGCGCAAGGTTCAGCCGGTACGGCCCGCCAGAGGCGTCCTTGTCGCGCACCAGCGTGCCGTTCAGCACGTACTGTGCGTTGCCGATTTCGCTGGCGTTGAACGGCGTGACGGTGAACTGCTTGAACTGCGCCTGCATGCGCTGGACGATGCGCTGCTCGGCCACGCGCGTCACCTCGGTCTGCTGGCCGCTCGCGCCTTCGAGCAGCGGGTCGATCACGATGCGGCGCTGCGTAAGCGTCGACTCCACCTTGGCCAGGAAGGCCGGCAGCTTCTGCGTCTGCACCATCAGGTCGTCCACTGCCTGGTTCACGGCCTGGTCGAAAGGCATGGCGTTGCCGGGCGTGGGGCGGTGCGCGCAGGCGGCGGCAAGCACGGCGGCAGCGCACAGCGCGAACACGCGCAGTGCCACGCGGACTCGTTGGGTGGTGGTCGTCATCAGCATTGGCTCCTCAATGTCTTCATGTCCTGGTCCGACAGCGGCTCGCCGACGGCGGCGCGCATGTTGATTTCGCTGCAGCGCTTCGATGGCGCGGCGGCTTCGCGTTGCACTGGCGGCGGTGATGGCGGTGCGGCCGGCTGCTGTGCGCGCGTCCTGATCACCGGCTTCGGCTTCGACTGCGCCTCGTCCGTCTTTTCAGACTTCTCGGCGGGCGACGGCTCGGCCGGCTCGCGCGGCACGTTCGCCGACAGGCACGGCGTACGGCACGGCTTGGCCGCGCCAGCAGGCTCCGCGGCCTGCGCGGGACGGCCGTGCAGCGCGATCACCGTCGCGACCACCGCCATAGCAAGAAGGGGCGAAGAGCGCGCCGGGTGAATCATCAGCCGGCAAATGTAGGGTGCCAGCGGCCCCGCGCCATCTCGCCAAACGGCCACCTTGCCAAACGGCATAGGCGCGCGGCGAAGCGTTCTAAGGCGAAAGTCCGCTCAACGCCAGGGAGAAGAGACCGAAGGACTCAGGGCAGCCACTGCACACACATCATCACGAGCGTGAGCGTGACGAGCCCCAGCACCGTCGACACCGCGACGCTGGCCGTCACCAGGTCTTCGGACGTGCGGTAGCGCTGCGAGAACAGGAACACGTTGGCGCCAATGGGCAGCGCCGCAGCCACCACCATCACCGTGAGCGGAATGCCGCGCACGCCCAGCAGCCAGCCGATGACGGCCACCAGCAGCGGATGCAGCAGGTTCTTCACCAGCGCCTGCACCAGCGCGCCGCGCCAGTGCCGGCCGATGGGCGTGAGCGCGAGCGTGATGCCCACCATCACCAGCGCGATCGGCCCAAAAGCCTGGCCCAGCAGCTGGATCGGCTTGTCGATGACCTCGGGCATGACCAGCCCGGTCTGCGCGAACAGCAGGCCCGCGATGATCGGCATCGGCACGGGGTGAATGATGGCGTTGCGCAGCGCGCGCATCACGGTGCGCGCCATCGACGGACGCTTGTCCGCGCCAGCGGCGCCGGCCTGCTCGCGCGCGACGGCCAGCTCCAGCACCACCGTGGCGCTCGTCAGCAGCACCAGCGAATGCAGCGAGATCAACGTGAGCAGCACCACCATGCCCTCCTCGCCGTATGCGAGGCCGATCAGCGCGATGCCGATCATCACGGTGTTGCTGTAGGTGTTGGCCAGCGCGAGCACGGCCGCCGTGCGGTTGAACCCGCGCAGCGCCAGCGTGCCCGCGAACAGCAGGCCCGAGGCGATGAAGTACGCCGCCACGGGCTTGAGGCTCAACTGCTCGACGTGCACCGTGCTCATGGCGCGGAACAGCAGCGCAGGCGCGAGCAGCAGGAAGATGAGGTGTGACAGGTCTTTCACCGCATTGCCGCCGATCCAGCGGCGCTTGCCTGCCAGATAGCCGACAGCAATGAGCAGGACGACGGGGAGGAGCGAGGAGATGACGATGGAATTCACTCGGCGAGGATAGCCGAGGGACTCTTTCGTCCTCGCCGCCGCCCTCCTTCCCCAACGCCCTTAGAACGTCACACGCAGGCCGACCTTCAGCGTCCGCCCCGGCAACGGCGCGTTCGGATACACCGTCGTCGTCAGGATCGAGGTCGCGCTGTAGGCCAGCTTGTTCGTGATGTTGTCCATGCGCGCATACCAGGTAAGGTTGGCGCGCTGCACCTTCATGCGGTAGGTGATGGCCGCATTCCACAGCGTGTATGCATCGGTCTCGCGCGCACCCACCGACGGAATGCGGTGCTGCGCCGCGTTGTAGTCGAAGCCGAAGCGCGCGCCCCACGGGCCGTTGGCGTAGGCCAGCGTTGCGCCCAGGCGCAGCGGCGCGATGCGCGGCAGCGGCTCGCCGGTGTCGAGGTTCTTCGCGCGCACGATGTCGCCGCGCCACTCGAGGTCGAGCGTGCCCGCGTCGCCCATGCGCGCGAAGCCGTCGGTGCCCAGCAGGCGCAGGTTGCCGTTGGCCTCGATGCCGGTGAAGCGCGCGCGCACGCCGCTGTAGACGTACTCCGCCAGCGTGTCGGTGGCGCCGGGCTCGGCCACGTTGCCCTCTTCATCGAGGTTGCGCCCCGATGCCGTCAGGCCGATGTAGTTGCTGAAGCGCGTGACATACGCGTTGACGCGGGCCGTGTTGGGCCCCGACTTCCATTGAGCGCCCAGGTCGAGGCCGGTGGACTTTTCCTTCTTCAGGTTCGGGTCGCCCACCTCCCATGCGGCCGTTGCCACGTGGGGGCCGTTGGCCAGCAGCTCGTAGTCTTTCGGCGCGCGCTCGGTATAGGCGAGGTTCGAAGTCAGCTGCCACTGCGGCGCGAGGTTGACCAGCGCACCGAAGGCCGCACTGTGCGGATTGAAGGTGCGCTCGCCAACAGCAAAGCGCGTGACCGTCGGATCGTCCGGGTAGCCCAGCGAGCGGATGCGGACCTGCTCGGTGCGCGCACCGAAGCTCAGGCGGCCCCATGAAGTGCCGTACTCCTCGTACATGAACAGCGCGTTGGAGCGCGTGCGACTGTGCGGCGCAAAGGCCTCCTCGCCGTCGGCGGCGAAGCGGTTGGTTTCGCTGCTGAAGCCGACCAGGCCTTCGAAGTTGCCGATCTTCTGGTGGCGCGCCTCGATGCGCAGGTCGTTGCTCATGTTCGAGAACGTGGTGCCGGCTTCGCCGCCCTCGAACTCGGTGTGGCGGTAGTCCGTGTGACTCAACTTCGCGTGGATGCTGCTGATGAAGCCGCCCGGGCGCCACTCGCCTTCGATCGCATAGCGGTCGGACTTCATGCCGATGGTCACGTCGTCTTCAGCCACGGTGCCGTACTTGCTGCGATAGGTGCTGACCGAGGCGCCGATGTAGCCCTGGTCGAAGAACATCGTGCCGCCGACGGCGCCGCCGTGCGCTTCGTTGGCCGAGTTGCAGATCTTGCGCGCAGTCCACGGCGAGCCGGGCTTGCTGCATTCGAGCGTGATCGGCACCGACACGTCTTTCGAGTCGCGGTTGAAGGCGTCGACGTGGATCGCCAGGCGGTCATTGCCGCCTTCGAGCACCACGCCGCCGTTCTTCTCCTTGTTGCCGGTGGAGTAACCCAGGTCGGCGCGGCCGCCGAAGCCGTTGATCGGTTCCGTCGGAATGCGGTTGTCGATCACGTTGACCACGCCGCCGACGGCGCTGCCGCCGTACTGCAGCGCCGAGGGGCCGCGCAGCACCTCGATGCGGTCGGTCACCAGTGCATCGACCGGCACGGCGTGGTCGTAGCTCAGCGCCGAGGCGTCGGGCGCGCCGCCGCCGTTCTGCAGGATGCGGATGCGGTCGCCGTCCTGGCCGCGAATGATCGGGCGGCTGGCGTTGGGGCCGAAGTAGCTGCTGCTTACGCCGGGCACGTTGTCGAGCGTTTCGCCGAGCGTCGATTGGGAGCGCAGCAGCAGCTTGTCGCCCGACAGCGTGGTGGTCGGCGCGATCAGGTCGCTGGCGCCGAGCGGGTTGCCGGTGACGGTGACTTCGCGCAGGCTGGTGGCGTCGGCGGGTTGGGCCTGCGCCTGAGCCAGGCTTGCGAAGGAGGCAAGCGAAAGAACGGCAACGCCGATGGCGTTGCGAGGGAAATTGGGAGTCATGAATGGACACTCGTTGAAATCAAGGGGCGACCGGCCGCCACCCACGCCAAGCGGGTGCGGCAGTCGGAACACATCGGAAATTCAGCGAGTGGAAGGCGGACCGCGTGCGTCGAACAGCACGATCCAGCGGGCGACGGCTTCGCCCTGCAGATACGCGAAGGTGGCCGACGGCAGCACCATCGGCAGCACCACCAGCGGCACGCCGGGCGCGCTGAAGCCGTGCGACAGCCGGTCGTACAGCCGGCACTCGGCGTCGGTCTTGTCGCCGAACAGCGCATGCAGCCAGGTGTGGCGCTGCGCCAGAGCGTGCGCCCCTGGGGACGCGGCAGCCACGGCGGTCGCGCGCTCGGCGGACAGGGCCCAGGCGCGATCGCCCGGCACGTGCAGCGTGGCATGCACGAGGCCGAGCGTCGACGTCACCCACACTGCGACGAGCAGCATGAATGCGACGGTGCGCGAGAGCCTCGTGTGCGTCATCTGGCTTCGGGGCTGTATCAGAAGTGCGTGGTCATGCTCACGTACAGGCTGCGCCGTGTGCCGTACTGCGGCGCGCCCACGCCCACGCCCGTGCCGTCGCGCAGCAGGTAGCTCTTGTCGAACAGGTTCAGGATGGCGATGCGCCCGACGATGTCGCCGCCCGAAGCCTCCTTCCAGGTGTGCGAATAGGCGGCGTTGACCACCGCGTAGTGCGGCAGCGCCGCGCTGTTGGGCGCGCCGCCGTCGGGGGTGCGGCGCAGGCCGCTGCCGAAGATCAGGTCGCCGCTGACCTGGTTGTCGCCGAAGCGGTAGCTGGCGCCACCCGACAGCGTGTAGGTCTGGTCGTGGTCCAGGTACACGTAGTGGTTGGCGATGTAGCTCAGCTCATCGGCGCCGAATAGCGACTGGCTCGACACGATGTCCTTGCCCATCGCCTTCTGGTAGGCGAAGTTCGCATAGGCCGACCAGTGGTCGTCGCTGTAGCGGGCCGACAGCTCCAGCCCGCGCGCGAAGCCCTTGGCATAGTTGAACGGCGACAGGATCAGCGCCTGGCCGAACTGGCCTTCGTCGAGCAGGTTGGTGATGTCCTTGTAGTACACGTCGGCCGACAGCGACAGGTTGGCATTCACCTTGTGGTCCACGCCCAGGTCGAAGTAATGGGTGCGCTCCGCCTTCACCGCATCGGAGTTGGCAACCTCCGGCTGGTTGGTGGTGCCCGCATACAGATTGATGCTCTGCTGCGAGGCCAGCTCCTGCGGCGGCGGCGTGAAGTAGCGCGCGTAGCCCGCGTGCAGCGCCGTGTCGTCCGACAGCTTGTACGCAAGGTTCAGCCGCGGGCTCCACTGGTGCTCCTTGGTGAAAGCGTCGACGCTGTCGTAGCGCAAGCCGTAGTTGAAGGTCAGCTTCGGGTCGATGCGCCATTCGTCCTGCAGGTAGAGGCTGGCGAGCTGGCCGACCTTGCTGGAGTTGTCGTTGATCAGCAGCGGCGTGTTGCCTACCTGCGCGCCGGTGTCGTCGACCGGGAACACGTTCACCGCATTGATGCTGCGCGTGGTCTGCCGCGTGTAGGCGCCGCCGAAGCGCAGCGTGTGGGCATCGTTCAGCTTGTACGACGCATCGGCCTGCAGGCCGTTGGACGAGTTGGAGCGCAGGGTGTCGGAGGCCACGCCGTTGTAGATCAGGTCGCCCACTGCGTCGGGCACGTAGTGCAGGCTCGAGTACTGGTGGAAGGCCGAGAGCTGGAAGTCCAGCGCGCCCACCGTCTTCTGGTATGACAGCGCGACGAAGCGCGTGGCTTCGGTCTGGCGCTCGCGCACATCGGACGACGGCAGCCCGTTGTAGCCCGTGCCCAGGTCGCTGTAGCCAGCCAGCGAGAAGGACGGCGTCTGGTTCGGGTTGGTCGGAATCTGGAACTTGCCGTTGTAGGTGCCGAACATCAGACCCAGGCGCGTATCGGCGTCGAGGTAGTACGAGAGGTTGCCGAAGGTCTTGCCCTGCCGTGTGCGGTCGTTCTGCGCGTTGAGCGTGGGCTGCGGGTTCTCGATGCCGTTGGTGTTGGACACCAGGCTGCCCGACAGGTAGTAGCTCAGGTTGCCGGTGGTGCCGTAGACGGAGCCGCTTTCTTCCAGCGTGTTGTGGCTGCCGAAGGTGAAGCCGAGCGAACCGCCGGGCTTGCCGAAGCCCTGCTTGGTCTGGATGTCGACCACCCCGGCAGTGCGCAGGCCGTATTGCGCGGGCAAGGCGCCGGTCAGGAAGTTGACCGAGTCGATGTAGCGCGTGTCCAGCGACTGGCCGAAGCCCGAAATACCTTCGGGCAGCTGCACGCCGTTGACGCGGTACTGCACGTTGCCGTGGTCGTCGCGCACATGCAGCGAGCCGGAAGCCTTCGAGTCCTTGGCCACGCCGGGCAGTGTCAGCAGCACGTCGTCGAGCGGCGTGGCGTCGCCCTTGCCGAGCGCGTCGATGGCCGCGCGGTCGATGCGGTAGACGGTCGCGCCGACCTCGGGCGAGAGTTCCATGCGCGCCTTCTTGAGGCGCTCGGACTGGATCTCCACGGTGGACAACGTGCCTTCGGCGCTGGGCGCGACGGTGGTGGTCGTGGTGGTCGCGTCCTGGGCGAAGGCCGACCAGGACAGCAGCGAAAGAACGGCAATGCCAACGGCACTGCGACGGAAATTGGGAATCATGAATGGACACTCGTTGAATCGATGAACGATCTGCCGCCGCCCGCGCGATGCGGGCGGCGGCAGCCGGAACACAGGGAGATTCAGCGAGAGGAAGGCGGACCGCGCGCGTCGAAGAGCGCGGTCCAGCGGGCGACGACCTCGCCCTGCAGATAGGCGAAGGTGGCCGACGGCAGCAGCATCGGCAGCACCACCAGCGGCACGCTGGGCACGGCGGAACCGTGCTCCAGCTGGTCGTACAGCCGGCATTCGGCGTCGGTGTGCTCGCCGAACAGGCTGCCCAGCCCGTGGGCCGCGTGGTCGTGCGCGCCGCTGCGCGATGCCTGCTGCACCTGCACCGCCGCCTCGGCGTGCGAGAGGCCCGGCACGTGCAGCGAACTGTGCATGACCCCCAGCGTGCCCGCGATCCACAACGCGAACGCCAGCGCGACGATGAACGCGCGCGACGAACGGGAGGGAGACTGGCGGGCGATGCGCACGGGGTGGGAGGCGGTCAGGCCTTCAGGCGCGAGGCGAAGGTCTTCTGGAACTTCTCGACCTTCGGGCCCACGACGAATGCGCAGTAGCCCTGGTTCGGGTTGTTCAGGAAGTAGTCCTGGTGGTAGGCCTCGGCCGTCGAGTAGTTGGCGAGCTTTGCCACTTCGGTGACGACGGGCGAGTGATAGGTCTTGCTGGCCTCGATCTCGCGGATGACCCCTTCGGCCACCTCTTTCTGGGCGTCGCTGGTGTAGTAGATGCCGCTGCGGTACTGGGTGCCGACGTCGTTGCCCTGGCGGTTGAGCGTGGTCGGGTCGTGCACGACGAAGAAGATTTCGAGGATTTCGCGCAAGCTGATCTGCGCCGGGTCAAATTCGAGCTTCACCACCTCGGCATGGCCGGTGCGGCCGGTGCAGACCTGCTCATAGGTCGGGTTGACGGTCTGGCCGTTGCAATAGCCCGATTCCACGTCCAGCACGCCCTGAACCCGGTCGAACACCGCCTCGGTGCACCAGAAGCAGCCACCGCCCAGCACGATGGTTTCGGTCGGCGACGGTGAAGTGGACATGGTGCTGCTCCGGCAGGTTGGAAAAAGACGAACCCGATATTGTCGCGGCTTGACGTGACGGATGCCGGTCACTACATTACTAACCCGCGAGTCATTAACACCATGCCCACGCCCCGCTCCTTCGTCGAAAAGATCTGCCCGGTGCACGCCAAGCGCGAGCGCCGGAAAGAGGCGCGTCCCGGCGAACTGCTGGCCGCCGCGCTCGATCTGTTCGTCGAAAAGGGCTTTGCCGCCACCCGTTCCGAGGAAGTGGCGGCGCGCGCCGGCGTCTCCAAGGGCACCCTCTTTCTCTACTTTCCGAGCAAGGAAGAGCTGTTCAAGGCCGTGGTCATGGAAAACCTCGGCGGCCGTTTCACGGAGTGGAATGCCGAGTTCGAGGCCTTCGAAGGCACCACGGCCGAGATGCTGCGCTACTGCATGAGCGTGTGGTGGGAGCGCGTCGGCAAGACCCAGGCCTCGGGCCTGACCAAGCTCATGATGAGCGAGGGCGCCAACTTTCCCGAACTGGCGGAGTTCTACCGCCGCGAGGTGGTCCGGCCCGGCCACGAGCTGCTGCGGCGCATTTTCAAGCGCGGCATCGACAGCGGCGAGTTCGCGTCGATGGACATCGACCACGCGATCTACTCGGTGGTGGCGCCCATGGTCTTCCTCATGCTCTGGAAGCATTCGGCCATGGTCTGCGTCGACGGCGCATCGGCTCTCGACCCCGAAAAGTACCTCGCCGTGCAGGCCGACGTGGTGATCAACGGGCTCAGCGCGCACCCCGGAAGGCCGAGCGTGCCGCCGGTGTCACCGACGGCACCTAAAATTGAAGGTTTGTCCTGAGCCCACTAGGAAAACCACGCCATGAACCCCACCCCCACCCTCGAGCGCTTGCGCTTCAACATGATCGAACAGCAGATCCGCCCCTGGGATGTGCTGGAAACGGACATCCTCGAACTGCTGGCCGAAATCCACCGCGAAGACTACGTGCCGGAAGAACACCGCACGCTGTCTTTCTTCGACATGGAACTGCCGCTGCTCGACGGCTCCGTGCCCGGCGAATTCATGCTGTCGCCCAAGGTCGAGGCACGCACACTGCAAGACCTGCACATCCAGAAGCACGAATCGGTGCTCGAGATCGGCACCGGCTCCGGCTTCATGGCCGCCCTGCTGGGCGCCCGCGCCGCCCAGGTGCTGTCGCTTGAAATCAACCCCGTGCTGGCCGCCCGCGCCGCCGAGACGCTGCGCCGCAACGGCGTGACCAACGTCGAAGTGCGCAATGCCGACGGCGCCGTGCCCCTGGCCAGTGGCCCGAGCTTCGACGTGATCGTGCTGAGCGGCTCGGTCGCCCGCATTCCGCAGAACCTGCTGGGTTCGCTCAAGGTCGGCGGCCGCCTCTCGGCCATCGTGGGCGAAGAGCCGATGATGCGCGCCCACTTCGTCACCCGCTCGAGCGAAAGCAAGTGGGACACCATCCAGCCCTGGGACATCGTGGCCCCGCGCCTGCTGAACTTCCCCGAGCCCTCGCGCTTCTCGTTCTGAGCCGGCGGTTGACCGAATGATCGACCAAGTCCGCCCCGCCGACCTTGCCGCCTGGTTCGCCCAGAACGCCGACGCCACCCCCGTGCTGCTCGACGTGCGCGAGCCCTGGGAACTGCAGACGGCGAGCGTCGCTCCCCAGGGCTTCACCCTGGTGGCGATTCCGATGAACGAGATTCCCGGGCGGCTGGCCGAGCTGAATAGCGGCCAGCCCGAACTTCGAATTGCATGCCTGTGCCATCACGGCGCGCGCAGCCAGCGCGTGGCCGCCTTTTTGAACCAGAACGGCTTTGACCAGCTCGCCAACGTGGCGGGCGGCATCGACGCCTGGTCTTCGCATGACCCCTCGGTCCCGCGCTACTGATTCTTTCTTCAAGGACGTTCAATGCCTTCCAGGCCCCGGCTATCGCCTCTTTCCGCAGCGCTCGCAAGCATCTTCGCAGCCCTGCTCGCATCGCCGGCCCTGACCCAGGCCCAGACACTGAACGAACTCTATGACGCCGCCCGCGGCTACGACGCCACCTACCAGGGCGCACGGGCCCAGTACGAGGCCAACGTCGCGCGTGCCGCGCAGGCCAAGGCCGGCATCCTTCCCGCCGTGGGGCTCACGGCCGGCGTGACGCGCAGCGACCTCGAGATCGACACCCTCACGGGCAGCGGCCGCGGCACCACCACGCCGCGCGACTTCAACACGCAGAACGTCGGCATCAACGCCACGCAGCCGCTGTACCGACCGGCCAACTGGGCCACGTACGAGCAGGGCAAGCGCCAGGCCGACATCGCGCAGGCGGTGCTCACTATTGCCGAACAAGACCTGATCGTGCGCGTGAGCCAGGCGTATTTCGACGTGCTCGCGAGCCAGGACAGCCTGGCGCTCGTGCGCGCGCAGAAGGTCGCCGTGGCCGAGCAGCTGGCGTCGGCCAAGCGCAACTTCGAGGTCGGCACCTCCACCATCACCGACTCGCGCGAGGCGCAGGCCCGCTACGACCTCGTGATCGCGCAGGAGATTGCGGCCGAGAACGACCTGCAGGTGAAGAAGATCGTGCTCGACCAGCTGGTCGGCCGCCCCGGCAGCGTGCCGGTGCCGCTGCGGGTGCCGGTGGTGCTGCCCGCCGCCGTGCCCGCGGACATCAACGCATGGGTCGCGCAGGCTGACGAGGTGCATCCCTCGATCCAGCAGGCCCGCCTGGGCCTCGACGTGGCCGGGCTCGAAGTGGACAAGGCCAAGGCCGGCCACAAGCCCACGCTCGACGCCAACCTGGGCTACAACGTCACGCGCAACCCGACGGGCACCAGCACCAGCACCGTGGGCACCCGCGTCAACGCGACCACGGTCGGCGTGACCTTCAACCTGCCGCTGTTCGCCGGCTTCGCCACCGAAAACCGCATCAAGGAAACGCTGGCGCTCGAAGACCAGTCGCGCAGCGTGCTCGACGGCACCCGCCGCAGCGTGGCGCAGGCCACCCGCGCGGCCTACCTCGGGCTCGTCTCCGGCGCGGGACAGGTGAAGGCGCTGGAAGCGGCCGAGGCGTCGAGCCAGAGCGCGCTCGACGCCAACCGGCTCGGCTACCAGGTGGGCGTGCGCATCAACATCGACGTGCTGAACTCGCAAAGCCAGCTGTACCAGACCAAACGCGACCTGGCGCAGGCGCGCTACAACGTGCTGCTTGGCAACCTGAAGCTGCGCCAGGCCAACGGCACGCTGACGACCGACGACATGAATGCGATCAACGCGACGCTGGCGAGCAATGGCAGCGTGCCGGCCGTGCCTTCGGCCACCGGGCCCGATCGCAGCACCACGGTGCCACCTGCGACAACGGTGACGCCACCGAGCATTCCGGTGATCCCGCCGGTGCCGGTGCAGCCGTTCAATCCGCCGGCGCCGACGATGCCAACAGCACCCGTGCCGCCGGTGATCCTGAACCCGCCGGTGCGCTGAGCGCGCGCCGCAGTCAGTCCAGCGTGGGCTCGGCCCGCGTTGGCTCTTCGTCCAGCGGCTCGCCTGCCGCCGTCACCGGCTCCGCCGCCTGCGCAATAGCCAGCACCGCGGCCGCTGTGCGCTCGGCAGCCCCACGGTTCGATGAAGAAAACGCCAGCGCGGCCTGCGCCATCGTGGCGCGGCGCTCGGGGCTCTCGACCAGCTTCAGCGCGGCCGTCACGGCCTGCTCCATGCCCTCGACACGCAGCGACGCCCCGGCTGCCAGCGACAACTGCGGCGCCTCGGCGAAGTTGAAGGTCGACGGGCCCATGATCACCGGGCAACCGCAGGCCGCCGGCTCGATCAGGTTCTGGCCGCCCAGCGGCTCGAAGCTGCCGCCCAGCAGCGCCACGTCGGCCAGGCCGTAGTACAGCGCCATTTCGCCCAGCGAATCGCCGAGCCAGATCTCTGCGTCGGAGGGCTGGCCCGCCGCGCTGCGGCGCGCGACGGCAAAGCCCTCGGCCTCGATCAGCGCTGCCACTTCACCTAGACCAAACACCAACTATGCCAACAGCAAATCCTCACCAACATCTTCTCTTTGCCCGCGCTTTAGGTCATCAACGAAATCAAATCTCACATCATGCATATCTCGATGTGAAATCACGAATACTGTTGCGCCTTGCAATTTTTCTCGAATGATTGCCCAAATTTTAGATTCCGAGCTTCGATCCATTGAATTAGTTGCCTCATCAAAAAAAACGAA
This sequence comes from Variovorax sp. GW821-FHT09D05, assembly GCF_059416325.1. Lineage (NCBI taxonomy): Bacteria > Pseudomonadati > Pseudomonadota > Betaproteobacteria > Burkholderiales > Comamonadaceae > Variovorax > Variovorax sp. GW821-FHT09D05. The sequence goes on from NZ_JBWKOZ010000009.1 coordinate 88,666, forward strand.
CTCCGGAGCTCGGAAAATGGTTCGACAAACAGAAAGGAATTGTGTTTCCCCCGCTGACAAAGAACTCACATCAGCGTCGATATCAACCGCTCGATTTCCAATCTCCTTATTCCAAAAATCCCAATACGCGGCAACCATTTCCCTGGTGATAGCTTCAGCTCCAAGTGAAATATTTTCAAAAACAGATCCTCTAACCACTGCAGATGCAGGGTTTAGGTAGTGAATTTTTGAACCGTCAATGCCTCCATGAGAAAGGATATTTTGATAAATTTTCCGGAGGTGAGTTGATTTTCCAGCACCAGAAGGGCCTTTGATGCAAACCCAAGAACCTCGACCAATATTGAGATCTCTCCCATCAATAAAATAGGCCGGAGCTTCATCAATAATAATCTCATCCCACTCATCAGCCCGAGCGACGGAAAATGGCCTATTCGCAGCCGATCTTTCCAGATCCGCCAAAAGATCATATCCCCCCTTAATAGAAATCAACCCATTCTGCATGCTGTTAACAGCCGATGAAGCATTGGACAACGGATTTAAAATTCGATCTAGATATATAACGAGCAAGAAGAAATTACCAGCCGTCGACGAAACCAAACCAATCTGAAAAACCGCACTTGCCAGCACTGCCGCATAAATTACGCAGGTAATCCCCGTCAGATATAGACTGCGCTCCGTTTTAACGAAGAAAAATTGACGATGCTTACTAAGCGCATCATCAATAGCCTTTGAGAGGCGCGCTTCGAGAAAAGTGCGCGCACCAAATTCATGAATTAAAGCTGGATTAGCAATGTACTCAGAAAAGTAGGACGTCGAAACATTGTCCGACTGATTTGCAATATTTGCCGCCGACAGTTCTTTATCGCGCTTGAAAGAAACGCCAACCATAAAGACGATACCTCCAAGCGAAATATATACAACCAAGATTGGGCCAATTGCAATCGCAATCGCAATACAAGCAATGACCAACTCTATAGCAGTGGGAATGATGACGGCGAGCAGACCATACAGAAAACTAATCGAGCCCATCTCCATCTTTGAGATCACAGCCGCCTTCTCTGCAACCCACGCGCTGCTCTCTCCCGTTCGCCCCTCTTGGCGTGGAATTTTCGCAATTCGACCGGCAATCAAAAAACAAAAAGCATAGGAAATTCGATACAACACCGGATTAATAACGATCCAACGCAGATCCACAAGCGCTTCCCCGATAAAGCGCAGAAGTAGATAGCCCATCGCAAATGCGACAACACCTTCCGCAGCCTCACTGCCGCCTTTGCTCATTGCGTCTATGGCTTTCGCCATATATATCGGGGAGATACCCACGAAGAACGCCGACCCAATTACAACGGCCAATGCCATCAACAGCAATCTCATCGACTGTCGATCACAGCTACTTCGAAAATCCTTAAACACAGAACGAAGGATATGAGAACTAAAAAATGAAAAGAACCACATCAGAAATGCCTTCCTTATTTCGCTACAGATCGCTCTTGGCCGCTCACAAAATCCTTCAAATACTCTCTCAACTTCATCGCATCTGCTTCAAGGCATGAATTCAAACTTCTTTCGATTCTGGCAGCAAGGGAATCTTGTCTTTTTAATTTTTTTACAGATCCAGTCCAATGCATTAAATGTGGCATGCCATTAGAATCTTCCATCCAGAAAGAAGGAACATCCGAATCCAGCAAGTCGACTATTTCACAACGAAGAGTTTCGGCGCAGGAAACGGTCGAAAGACTTTGGGCTCTCGAGAAAATAGATATTATTTGACCAATTTTTTCGACTGTGCTGGCATGCTTAGGGTTACGTAGCATTTCCAAGGTCACGGCATACTGCATCGTCAGTCTTAAAAGACGCCGAGTTTTCATTCCTTGAGAAACGGCTTTGACATCAAGAAGCAGATCCTGCTTAACGGAACACAAGGCACAGAGGGCATCATAAAAACCGTCTGCAATGATTTGACTGAAGTTAGCCGGATTGATCGATTTTCCAAATTCATCAAGGAGTCGATTTTTCTCTACTCCCTCCTCTACTGACAGGTAGACAATTTTTCCACCGCTTCTTTGAGCACCGAACGAGAGTGCCGAACTCTTACCCCCCAAAATCGATGACAAAAAGGGGGCAGCACTAACCAACCCAGTATTTGCCATCCGATCTTCTGCAGAATCACGGCTGTATTCAAGATAACTATAAAAAATGCATTCAGCATCCACGATGACCGGCTTGCAATTCCAAGAAATCACATTGTCAAAGTGCAAATCGGCCATCTCCAAAAAATAGGCAACTGCCGTAAGCGCGCCAAGCCCTTTCATGAATTGCGCTATTTCCTCAGCATTACGGTGCACCGGCATTTCTTCAAGATATGGCATCACGTGCCAAGTATAATTTTGGCTATACCACAGGCTCGGAGGAACCACATCGATGGCAGAAACTTCACGCAACCTTTCTGCCACTACTTTTATTACCAAATATGGACGAGGATCACGGAATTTAATAATATATTCCCGACCGTTGGCAGTAAAAATGACCGCTCGCTCGCATTCCCCGTGAGACTCCCCTTCTGTGAATTTTATTGACACAGCTGAACATTGGATTTCGGCAACATCGAAAAACTGCGTTATGCAGGAATGCAGCTTATTGATAAACCGAAGCATTCGAGCACTTCGTCGCTTCAGCATTCCACGAATTAGGTCAATAAACTCCGGAGTTGCGTCTATTTTTTTATCTTGTCGCGATTCTATCGCGTGTGCCAGCTGAAACTCTATTTTCTCGAAATCACGTTTTATTTCAGACTCAAGGTTTTCCTCGCCGAACAACGGAAGATATACTCCTTCCTCCTTGATGGTTTGCATTAATTCCAAGAGGGCGTACTGAGCCAAACAAATGCGTTGGATGCCAATCATTTAAGCTCTGCCAGCTAGTGCCTTGGAACTCTTTCGAGAACTGGCCTTCGACTGCAGGCAATAATTTTATCTTTTGGAATTATTGAATTTTCTGCCAGCGATTTCAGCTCACCTTCAAATGCAGTGGTGAAAATTGCCGTGTGACTGCATCGCTTTACAATAGCCTTGACAAGCTGAGATTCAAGTCCATTGCCAGAGAAATCACGATGAACACAAATTTCCGCCAAATATGTTGTTGTTATATCGTCAGTAAAAGCACGCGCAAATCCAATAATTTTGCCTTCGCCTTGCAATAAGGCCATCGCGCAAACTGTTCCTGGGCAAAAAAAACTAGAGGAGAAATTGGGTATACTCAAGTATTCAGCCGCAGCACCGTACCCGCAGTTCTCCAGTAGCTTGGCCAGCTCTTCATTCGCTGCTGCTTCACTCCCGAGAATAATAACGATTTTTCTCATTTTCAATTCTTTTTAGACGACATTTGCAGCAATTGAATAATGACGGAGCGCAACCACATCTGTCGCTGCGCCCGCCAATTCATTTAGCAGAAGTTCCGGCGAATTTCACAAGTGCCGCTTGCGCAGCACTTTGTCGTGCCCCCAAACATTGCGCCCCACATCGTGTGGCGCAGCTCCATTTCTTCGGTATAGGCATGAAAAATTTCAAACAGTTCGTCAGATTTATCTCCAACAAGCGGTCCTCTCTCCTTTTGACCATCGAATTGCGCGGCGAAGCCGAGGATTTGATCTACTCCAAGATGAACGAGGGTTTGCATATCTTCTTTACGGAAAATTAACTACATCGACCCCAAAATCGAGGCCGATCGAAGCCTACTCCAATACGAATGAAAGTCATTCGCATAACTGGCAAAAATTCACGAAAGGGAGAGGGTTTTCTTGCATCCTGGAATGCATTGAGTAGGTGCGACGCGAAGATTTCAATTGCTGACAAGTCAGGCGCCTCGTCGATCCACGGAATGATCGAGATTCCCATTATTCCTAGCGAGAGGACTCTGCCAACGGGGATGAATGACAAAGTCTGTGCGGATTGATGGAGTCAGCAAGTCATCGGACAGAGGGTCATGGACAGCTGGCGAGGTCGCTGGTTGCGAGTTCCGTGACGCACGATTGGGCAAGAGATTGTGGGCAGCCTGCTTCATCAACTTGGCCGCAGCATTGGAGGCACCGTACCTCTGGCGTGCCAAGACTGGGCCAACACGAAGGCTGCCTATCGCTTCTTCTCCAATGACGGGGGCGACGAGAAAGCGATCCTGAAGGACTACTTTCTGGTGTTGGGGACGATAGAAAACTTGGACTACCAGGAGGTAGTTCATGTATTCATACGAAGACCGCATTCGAGCGATCAGGCTCTCCATCAAACTTGGGAAACGCACCGCAGCGCCCATTCGCCAGTTGGGCTACCGCCGGACCATTTGACAGGTAGCAAGTTGCGTGAGGCAACAGGTCAGCTCGGGTAGCAATTCCGACGAGTCAATGCACCGCTCAGAATAGTTGACACCGGGCAAGCGGCGTCGGTACGGTTCCTACTTGGGAGAAATCAGCGCTGCGCCAGAGAGCCTCATCAATCGCGACTTCCAGGCTGCAGCCCCGAACGAGAAGTGTCTCACCGACATCACGGAATTCCAATTCGCCGGCGCCGACGATGCCGACAGCACCCGTGCCGCCGGTGATCCTGAACCCGCCGGTGCTCTGAGCGCGCGCCGCAGTCAGTCCAGCGTGGGCTCGGCCCGCGTTGGTTCTTCGTCCAGCGGCTCCCCCGCCGCCGTCACCGGTTCCGCCGCCTGTGCAATCGCCAGCACAGCGGCCGCGGTGCGCTCGGCAGCCCCGCGGTTCGATGAAGAGAACGCCAGCGCGGCCTGCGCCATCGTGGCGCGGCGCTCGGGGTTCTCGACCAGCTTCAGCGCGGCCGTCACGGCCTGTTCCATGCCCTCGACCCGCAGCGACGCACCGGCTGCCAGCGACAACTGCGCCGCCTCGGCGAAGTTGAAGGTTGACGGGCCCATGATCACCGGGCAACCGCAGGCCGCCGGCTCGATCAGGTTCTGCCCGCCCAGCGGCTCGAAGCTGCCGCCGAGCAGCGCCACGTCGGCGAGGCCGTAGTACAGCGCCATTTCGCCCAGCGAATCGCCGAGCCAGATCTCTGCATCTGACGGCTGGCCCGCCGCGCTCCGGCGCGCGACGGCAAAGCCCTCGGCCTCGATCAGCGCCGCCACTTCGTCGAAGCGTTGTGGATGGCGCGGCACGATCATCCATTGCACGTCGTGCACGCGCTTGGCAATCGAGCGGATCGCGCCCTGCTCGGGCGGCACGGGCGAGGTTGCGCCGAAGCGCTTGAGCACTTCGAGCAGCAGTCGCTCTTCGCCGTCGCGCGAGCTTGCGAGCACGACCATCGGCTTGGGCAGGCGCTCGCGCAGCGACACGGCCGCGTTCAGCTGGCGCGCATCGGGCGTGGCGTCGAATTTGAGGTTGCCGTAGATGCCGGCCACCTTGGCGCCGAGCGACACCAGGCGGTGCGCATCGGCCTCGGTCTGCGCCCACACGGCCGTCAGGGCCGAGTACGCGGGCCGCGCCAGCCATGCAAGCCGTTCGGCCGAGGCCAGCGATTTCTCGTTGAGCCGCGCGTTGGCCAGCACCAGCGGAATATGGCGCTCGGCGCAGGCAGCGGCCATCTCGGGCCAGACCTCGGTTTCCATCAGCACGCCGATGCGGGGCTGGAACTTGTCAAGAAAACGCGCCACCGCACCCGGCGTGTCCCACGGCTGCCAGACCTGCGTGTCGCCGGGTTCGAGCAGCTTGGCGCCTTCTTCGCGGCCGGTGGCTGTGCCGTGCGTGAGCAGGATCGGAATGCCCGGGTACTGCCGCCGCAGCTCGGCGATCAGGATGGCGGCCGCGCGCGTCTCGCCGAGCGAAACCGCATGCACCCAGCACTGGGCCTGGCCGGTGGTGGCTTCGTCATAGTGGCCGAAGCGCTCTTCCACGGCCACGCCATAGCCCGGCTCGGCCTCGGCGCGGCGCCGCAGCTTGCGGCGCACTAGCGGTTGCACGACGGTGGTGAAGACGCCGTAGAGGCGAAGCAGCAGGGAACGCACGGGCTCAGTTCAATGAGAGGCTTCAGCCAGTCTGGCGTCGGGCTTGACGGTTCTCAACAGAGCCAGCATCTCGGCTTCGATGCGCTTCAATGCGGCATCGGTCTGGCCTTCGAAGCGCAGCACCAGCACGGGGGTGGTGTTCGAGGCGCGGATCAGCCCGAAGCCATCGGGCCAGTCGACGCGCAGGCCATCGATGGTCGAAACCTTGGCGGGGGCCGCGAAGCTCGCGCCCTTCACGAGCTTGTCGACCACCACGTGCGGCTCGCCTTCAGCGCAGGCCACGTTCAGTTCGGGCGTCGAGAAGCTGGTGGGCAGCGCGTTGAGCACGTCGCTCGCGTTCGGGCTCTTGCTCAGGATCTCGAGCAGCCGGCAGCCCGCATAGGTGCCGTCGTCGAAGCCGAACCACCGCTCCTTGAAGAAGATGTGGCCGCTCATCTCGCCGCCCAGCGGCGAATCGATTTCCTTCATCTTCGCCTTGATGAGCGAATGGCCGGTCTTGAAGATCATCGGCACGCCGCCCGCTGCCTCGATGGCCGGTGCCAGGCGCTGCGAGCACTTCACGTCGTAGATGATGGTGCCGCCGGGCACGCGCGACAGCACGTCCTGTGCAAAGAGTTGCATCTGGCGGTCGGGGAAGATGTTCTGGCCGTCCTTGGTGACGATGCCCAGGCGGTCGCCGTCGCCGTCGAAGGCCAGGCCCAGTTCGGCGTCGCCGGTGGCCAGCGCGGCCATCAGGTCCTTGAGGTTCTCGGGCTTGCTGGGGTCCGGGTGATGGTTGGGGAAGTCGCCGTCGACTTCGCTGAACAGCTCGGTCACTTCGCAGCCGATGGCGCGGAAGATGGCAGGGGCCGACGCACCCGCGATGCCGTTGCCCGAATCGACCACGATCTTCATCGGCCGCGCCAGCTTGATGTCGCCGGCAATGCGCTTGACGTAGGCCTCGGTCACGTCGACCTTGCGCACGCTACCGCCTGGGGCGAGCTGAGCGGTGCCAGCTTCCATGGTCTTGCGCAGGCCCTGGATCTCGTCGCCGTAGATCGCGCGGCCGGCCAGCACCATCTTGAAGCCGTTGTAGTCCTTGGGGTTGTGGCTGCCGGTGACCTGGATGCCGCTCTTGCACAGCGTGTGGGCCGCGAAGTACAGCATCGGGGTGGTGACGGCGCCCACGTCGATCACTTCGACGCCGGTGGCCACCAGGCCCTTGATCAGCGCCTCTGCCAGCGCGGGGCCCGACAGGCGGCCATCGCGACCTACGGCCACCGACTTCTCACCGGCGGCGCGGGCTGCGCTGCCGAAGGCCCTGCCGAGCGCTTCCGCCACCTCCGTATCGAGAGTGACGGGCACGACGCCGCGAATGTCATAGGCCTTGAAGATCGACGCGCTGAGCTGCATGAAAGGCGTTTCCCTGTTGGTTTTGTAAACGGGGCATTGTAGGCAAGGCTCCAGATGCCCACATGTCCGAAAACGGCCAGTTGAAACGAGTCGAAACCGTATCATTTCCCCATGCCTACCAGCCACACCCCCACCGAAGCGCTCGAGAGCGACGCCTGCTACCTGGCGATGAAGACGCATGATGCGCGCTTCGACGGGTCGTTCTTCACCGCCGTGACCTCCACCGGCATCTATTGCCGCCCGGTCTGCCGCGTGAAGCTGCCTCGGCGCGAGAACTGCCGGTTCTTCCGCCACGCGGCACAGGCCGAGGCCGCGGGCTTTCGCCCCTGCCTGCGCTGCCGGCCCGAGCTGGCCCCTCGTGCTTCAGGCGCAGCCAGCTGGTCTACCGAAGACGCCTCGCGCATCCTCGCGCTGCAGGCGGCACGGCTGATCGACGAGCCCGACGCCTGGTCGGAAGACGGCCCGGGCGCGGCGCAGATCGCGGCGCGGCTCGGCGTGAGCGACCGCCACCTGCGGCGCATCTTCGAGGTGCAGTTCGGCGTCTCGCCCCTTCAATATCTGCAGACGCGCCGCCTGCTGGCCGCCAAGCAGCTCATCGCCGACACCCGCCTTCCGATGACGCAGGTGGCACTGGCCAGCGGCTTCGCCAGCGTGCGGCGATTCAATGCGGCCTTTCTGGAGCACTACGGCCTGAACCCGAGCGCCCTGCGGCGCGCCGGTGGCGCCACCGTCGAAGGTGGCGAAGGCAAGGCCATCGAGGTGCGGCTGGGCTTCCGTCCGCCCTACGACGCCAACGCGATGCTGGGCTTCTTCGCGCGCCGTGCGTTGCGCGGCGTCGAAGTCGTATCCACGGCGGACGGCAAGGAGCCCGCCAAGGGCAGCACGCCCACCTATGTAAAGCTGACCCGCACGCTGCGCGTCCAGCAAGGCGGACAGGCGCATGCGGGCTGGCTGCAACTGCGCTTCGACCTCGAACGCGAGCAACTGCTGCTGTCGGTCAGCGATTCACTGGCCGCGGTGCTGCCCATCGTCATCAGCCGCGCACGCGCCCTGTTCGACCTCGACGCCGAGCCGATGGCCATCAATGCAGCGCTGCATGCGGCCTTTCCGCATGGCGACGGGCTGCGCGTGCCGGGCACGGTCGACGGCTTCGAGCTGGCGGTGCGCGCGGTGCTGGGCCAGCAGATCACGGTGGCCGCGGCGCGCACGCTGGGCTCGCGGCTGGTCGAGGCCTTCGGCGAGCCACTGGCTACGCCCGTCGAGGGGCTGAACCGCCTGTTTCCCACGCCCGCGGCCATTGCCGCCGCGAGCGGCGATGCGCTGGGGCAGCTCGGCATCGTGCGGCAGCGGCAGACGGCCCTGCACGCCATCGCGCGCGAAGTCGCGTCCGGCAAGCTGGCGCTGCATGCGGGAGCCGACGTGCCTTCGACCATCGCGGCGCTGCAGGAGCTGCCCGGCATCGGCGCCTGGACCGCGCAGTACATCGCGATGCGCGCGCTGCGTTGGCCCGATGCATTTCCGGCCGGCGACGTGGCACTGCAGAAGGCGCTGGGCGTAACCACAGCGCGCGCTGCCAGCGAGGCCTCGCAAGCCTGGCGGCCATGGCGCAGCTACGCAGTGCTGCGGGCGTGGCATGCGCCCTCTTCCACTCCTGCAACCGCCACCGAAACGGCGGCCGCGGAACTCCCCCTTATCACTACGGCAGGCCTCGCCGCCTGAAACGTCATGAAATTCAAGAGCAAAGTCATCTACACCTCGCACATCGACACGCCGCTCGGCGGCATCACGATGGCGGCCACAGACCAGGGCCTGGCCGGCGTCTGGTTCGACCAGCAGCGCCACTGGCCCGACACCAGCGGCTGGATCACGAAGGACGACCACCCCGCGCTGGTCGAGGCGGCCGCGCAGCTGCACGACTACTTCGCCGGCAAGCGCGACAACTTCGACATGAAGCTCGACCTGTCGCACGGCACCGCGTTCCAGCAGAGCGTGTGGCAGCAACTGCTGGCCATTCCGGCGGGCGCCACCACGAGCTATGGCGCGCTCAGCGTCAACGTGGGCAACCCGGCCGCCGTGCGCGCAGTGGGCGCGGCCGTGGGGCGCAACCCGATCAGCGTGATCGTGCCTTGCCACCGCGTGCTGGGGTCGGACGGATCGCTGACCGGTTACGCTGGCGGGCTCGACCGCAAGACCGCCCTTCTGGAGCTCGAAGGCGCGCTGTAAGAACATCCAACGAAGAAGAGACAGAGAGCGAAAGACGCATGACCACAACGAACAACAACATCGCAGCCGCCAAGCCCCTCGCACCAACCGCCTGGCTCATCGACCTGGTGCTGCTGGGCGCGCTCTGGGGCGCGTCTTTCCTCTTCATGCGCATCGGCGCGGCGGAGTTCGGCGCGCTGCCGACGGCCGCGGTGCGGGTGGCCATTGCCGCGCTGTTCCTGCTGCCCATCGCGCTGCTGCGCGGCCAGGGACCGTCTCTCGCCAAGCACTGGAAGGCCAGCTTCGCGGTCGGCGTCTTCAACTCGGGCATGCCGTTCGCGCTGTTCTGTTTCGCGCTGCTGACCATCAACACCGGCCTGGCCGCCGTGCTCAATGCCACGACACCGATGTTCGGCGCGCTCGTGGCCTGGGCCTGGTTCCGTGAGCGGCCTGCGGGTTCGCGCATCGTCGGGCTGGTGATCGGCTTTGCCGGCGTGGCAATGCTCGCCAGCCGCAGCGCCGGCCTGCATGCGGGCGCCAGCGGCAATGCCGCGCTCTTCGCGGTGCTGGCCTGCCTGGGTGCGTGCCTTTGCTACGGCATCTCGGCCAGCGCCACGCGGGCCCATCTGGGCGGCGTGCCCGCGCTGACCACCGCCACCGGCAGCCAGATCGGCGCCACGCTGTTCCTCGCCCTGCCCGCCTTCTGGCTCTGGCCCGCGCAGATGCCCAGCCTGCGCGCTTGGCTCGCGCTGCTGGCGCTCGGCATCGCCTGCACGGGCGTCGCCTACATCCTGTTCTTCCGGCTGATCGAACGCGCCGGCCCGGCGCGCGCGCTGACGGTGACCTTCCTGGTGCCGGTGTTCGCGCTGTTCTACGGCGCGGTGTTCCTCGGCGAGAACATCACGCAGTGGATGCTGATCTGCGCGGCCGTCATCGTCTGCGGCGTGGCGCTGTCGACGGGCATCGTCAAGCTGGGCTCGCCCCGCAAGGCCTCGGCCTGAGCGCGCTTCGGCGGGGCGCCTACACGGCGCCCGCGACGACGTTCACCGAGAGTGCGAGCACCAGCATGTTGAACGCGAAGGCCAGTACGCTGTGCAGCAACGTGATGCGCCGCATCTCCTTCGACGTCGCCTGCACATCGGACACCTGCGAGGTCATGCCGATCACGTACGAGTAGTAGAGAAAGTCGAAGTAGTCAGGGGCGTCGTCCTTGCCCGGAAAGTCGAGCCCGCCGTCGGGCGTGCCGCTCTTCTGGTCGATGTAGTAGCGGTGCGCGTAGTGAAAGGCGTAGATCGTGTGCATCATCAGCCACGAGCCCGCCAGCGCCACCAGCCCGAGCGCCACATGCGCCGCGCGCTCCCAGCCGCTCAGCGCCTTCACCTGCTGCAGCAGCATGGCGATGGCCACCACGCTGGCGCCAACCACCACCAGCATCGAGACCAGGATCACCACGTTGGGCTGGTCCAGCGACTGCGCCCGTTCGCGCGTGCGCTTCGCATCGAAGGTGTCGGCCAGCCACCACGACAGCACCTGGTAGACCACCACGGCCACGCACCACCCGGCCAGCGCGCGCGCCATGCCGCTCATGGGCACCGGCATCAACGCCGCGGCGGTGGCGCAGCCTGAGACAGCGCCGTAGAAAAGACGTTGGGGACCGGTGGTGGTGGAAAGGTGTTTGCGCATGGCGGCACTGTAGCGCCGTGCAGTCTCCCGTCGTCGGTGTTCAAGGGAGTCATGCCCGGAGACATTCGCTTCTAGCGCCGTCTCTGCCCTTCTCCGTCCGACAGCAACGCTGCGCGCACTTCCTTCTTCAGCACCTTGCCCACCTTGGAGCGCGGCAGGTCGAGCCACACCTCGATCTGCTTGGGTGCCTTCACGCTGCCGATGCGCGATTTGACGAAGGCCTTGATCTCCTCCACGTCCAGTTGTCGCCCGGCATGCAGTTGCAGCACTGCCACCACGCGCTCGCCCCACTTCTCGTCGGGCAGGCCGACGACGGCGCTGTCCTGCACGTCGGGGTGCTGCATCAGCACCTGCTCGACCTCGGCAGAGTAGACGTTGAAGCCGCCCGAGATGATCATGTCCTTGGCGCGGTCCACGATGTAGAGAAAGCCGTCGGCGTCGAGGTAGCCGATGTCGCCGGTGTGGTGCCAGCCGTGGCGCGAGGCCTCTTCGGTGGCGCGCGCGTCCTTGTAGTAGCCGAGCATCACGAGCGAGCCGCGCACCACGATCTCGCCGCTCTCGCCCGTGGGCAGCAGCACGCCGTCGCCGTTCATCACGCCCACCTGCACGAGTGGCCCGGGCCGGCCGGCCGATGACAGGCGCTGGTGTGCGATGGTGCCGTCATTGTTGAAGTGGTCGCGCGGCGACATCATCGAGATCATCATCGGCGCCTCTGTCTGGCCGAAGAGCTGGGCCATGACGGGGCCGATCTTCTGCAGCGCCTCTTCGAGCCGCGCAGCCGACATGGGCGCCGCGCCGTACCAGAAGCATTGCAGCGAATCGAGCTTCGCATCTGCCAGCTGCGGGTGCTGCAGCAGCATGTAGATCAGCGTGGGCGGCAGGAAGGTGTGGGTGACGCCGTGTTCTTCGATGAGGCCGAGGAACTCGCCCAAGTCGGGCTTGGACATGATCACGACCTGCCCGCCGAGCGCCATCACAGGCAGGCACAGCACGCCGGCCGCATGCGTGAGCGGCGCAAGCGCAAGGTAGACGGGCCGGCCCTCGAAGGGGTAGCCCATCAGCGTCAGCGCCGACATCGCCTCGAGGTTGCGCCCCGACAGCATCACGCCCTTGGGCTGGCCGGTGGTGCCGCCGGTGCCGGCGATCATCGCAACGTCGTCGACCACCGGCACATCGATGGGCGCATCGCCGGCATCCCCCAGCCATTGGTCGAGCGATGGCGCGAAGGGCTGCGCCTTGTCGAGGCAGACCAGCGTCGTCACCTTGGGCAGGTCGGCCCGCATCTGCTCGACCAGCGGTGCGTAGTTGCCGTGGAAGATCAAGCAGCTGCAGTCGAAGGCGTCGAGCACGTAGCGGTTCTCGGCAGCCTCGTTGCGCGGGTTGATCGGACACCACACGGCCGCGGCGCGCGACAGCCCGAAGACGCATGCAAAGGCGACCGGGTCGTTGCCCGACAGCACCGCCACCTTGCTGCCCGGGGCGATGCCGCTGCGCTGCAGCGCCCGCGCCACGCGGTAGCTGAAGCGCTGCACGTCGCCGTACGACAGCAGCACGGCCCCCATGCGCAGGCAGGGCGCCGCGGCTCCCAGCGAAGCGCCCTTGTCCAGGTAGTCAATCAGGCGCATGGGAGTCAGCCCAGCCGGGTGAGCACGGGCTCCTGCACCAGTCCGAAGCTGCGCAGCGCGCCCAGCAGCTCGCGATGCCCGAAGGCCTGGCAACCCGAGGCGAAGCCGGCGCGGCGCGGTGCCTGTTGCAGCAGCGAGGCCGCCGCATAGGCCTGCAACAAGCCGGTCTGCTTGTAGTTGCAATTCCCGAAGATCACGCAGTGCATGCGGCCCAGCGGACCGGAGGCATGCACCGAATCGACGGACTTGTTGATGCGCGGGTTCTCGCGCGGGGGCATGGTGTTCATCACGCCTGCCGCCGTCTGGGCCAGGGCGGCGTAGCGATCCTCGTCGTTCATGCCCTCGGTGGCCTTGAGCGCGGCTGCCACGATGTGCGGCACGCCCTGCATCAGCGCCTTGTTGAAGACCCCGCCGAGCACCTTCACATTGGCCACGCGCGGATCGCGCTTGAACCATACCGGGTGCGAGGTGCCGCCCCAGGGCAGCGCCAGTGCCGCCTCGTGCTGGCCGGGAATCGACAGGTGGTACAGGCCCGCGTCGGGTTGCCACTCCACGTACTCGTTCTGCTCCAGGTAATAGGCCTTGGACGTGGCTGCGTTGACCAGGATGGTCTGGGTGGACGCGATGGTCGGGCTGCCGCCCCAGAACACGGCAATGTCCAGCGTGTCGAGCCCGGGCGTCTCCAGGCACAGCTGCGCCGCGATCTCGCCGGTGGTGTACATCTGCGCCAAGCCGGGCGAGAGCAGCAGCCCCGCGGCGGCGAACTTGGCGCCGTACTTCTGTTCGAGCGTGATGAGCCAGTCCTGCTCGCCGGTGGTGTCGGTGTAGTGGCATCCGGCGGCCAGGCAGGCCTCGACCACCTCGGGGCCGAACTTGGCGAAAGGCCCCACCGTGTTGAGCACCACCGAGGCACCGGTGAAGAGCTCGGTGAGCGCCGTCACCGAATGCGCCACCTCCACCACTTCGTAGCTCGCAGTCTCGATGCCGGGCACGTTGGATTTCATCGCCGCTTCGACCTTCTGCGCGCTGCGACCCGCGGCAACGAAGGGGATGTTGTATTCGCGCAGGTATTCGCACACCAGTCGGCCGGTGTAGCCGGAGGCGCCGTAGACGACGACGGGCTTCTTCTTGCTGTTGCTCATGTTGTGTCTCCTTTTTGTGCGCTCACATGCCCATGCCACCGTCCACCGCGATGCCGGCGCCGGTGATGAACCGGGCTGCGTCGGAGCAGAGGAAGACCACCACGTCGGCCATGTCGCCGACTTCGCCGAGACGGCCCAATGGCGTCTGGCCGATCACGTCGCCCACTGCCGCCTCGACACTGGGCGCGAGCCCCGCAGCGACGATGTCGCTGGCGAGCTTCATGCCCATGTCGGTGGGCACCAGCCCCGGGTAGATGCAGTTCACGCGCACGCCGTAGCCCAACTTGCCGGACTCCATGGCCGCGACGCGCGTGGCGCGATCGACTGCGGACTTGGTCGCCGAGTAGCCCGCAATGGCCGGGAAAGCGATGGTCGCCGCGACCGATGCGATGTTGACCACCGCCCCGCCGCCGCCCGCGCCGCCACCGGGACGCATCGCACGGAACGCGTGCTTCATGCCGAGCAGCGTGCCGGCCACGTTCACGTCGAGCATGCGGCGCAGGTCGTCGCCGTCGACGTCGATCACCAGCGAGGTGATCTCGATGCCGGCGTTGTTGACGAGGATGTCGAAGCCGCCGAGCTCCTTGACGGTGGTCTCGGTGGCCGAGGCCCAGTCGGCGTCTTTCGTGACGTCGAGCGGCACGAAGCCCACCTTCGCTCCAGACGCAGACAACCTTGAAGCGGTTTCGCGCCCCAGGTCGGCGAGCACGTCGCCAATCATCACGGAGGCGCCGGCCACCGCCAGCGCTTCGGCAATGCCCGCACCAATGCCGCGCGCACCGCCCGTCACCAGGGCCTTGCGCCCTTTCAAGTCGAACTTGGCCATCACTTGTCTCCTGTAGATGTGTTGTGAGATGGAGCGGTCATCGTAGAAATCGACTTTACGGGTGTCAAGTTTTTCTTTGACGGTTGTCAAAACTTCGTAAAATGACATGCGTGGCACGCCGGATGCGGGTTCTCCCGCTTGCGTGCTATGGTTTGGAATCACGAAGAAACACAGGGGCCGGCATGCATGCGGTCCGGCTTTCAATGACGACACATCAACGGCTAAAGAAACACGCTGAACGAGTGCCCAAGACGCGGGTCGACAAATTCTCGGAACGGCGCGCCGAACTGGGCGAAGCCGCGCTGACCACGCTGGCAGCACTGGGCTATGCACGCACCAGCCTGCGCGAGATCGCCCAGAACTCGGAGTTCTCGCACGGCGTTCTGCACTACTACTTCAGCGACAAGGTCGACCTGATCATCTGCAGCGTCAAGCAGTACAAGGCGCGCTGCGTCACGCGCTACGACCACGCGGTGGAAAGCGCCACCACCTACGACGAGCTGATGGATGGCTTCCTGCAGAGCCTTGGCGACACGCTGCGCGACGAAGGCCACGTGCATCGCCTCTGGTACGACCTGCGTTCGCAGGCGCTGTTCGAAGAAGCCTTCCGCGCCGATGTCGTGCAGATCGACAAGAGCCTCGAGGACATGATCTGGCGCATCATGAGCCGCTTTGCCGAGCTCTCGGGCGAAGCGCCCGGCATGCCGCCCTCGGCCACCTATGCGCTGTTCGACGGGCTGTTCCAGCAGGCGCTGCTGAAGCACCTGTCGGGCGATGCGAAGGCCATCGACAACATGCAGGCCGATGTGCGCCAGGCCATCTCGCGCCTGTTCGCTGCCCCTGCCAAAGCCGCAGCGCCGGCCCGCAAGCGCCGCGCCTGAAACGAAGGGCCGGGCGTCAGGGCCTTGGCCCTTTCGCTGGCGCGACAGCACGCGCGCCCGCCCACTGCCCGCTCTCGCACAGATCGCGCACCACGTCGCCGATCAGCGTGCACACGGCGCGCTTCGCGTTCGTGGTCGGCAGATGCACCGACACGCACAGCCCGAGCGTGCGAAACATCGAAGGCGAGTCGATGCGATGCGCGACAAGCCGGCCTTCCTGCACCTCGCGCTGGGCGAGTCCGAACGGCATGATGGTCGGCCCGAGCCCCGCCTCCACCGCCGCCTTCAGCGTGTAGACCGAATTGATCTCCGCGGCCACCTGCGCCGTGGAATGCCCCTCACGCTCCAGCACCGCATCGACCAGCCAACGCGTGCAGTGGCCGTGCGCATTGGCGGGCCACACCAGCGGCCGCGCAGTAGCCTGCGCAATGCTCACGTCGCCGGGCGGCAACGCATGCGGGCTCTGCGGCGATTCGAGGAACACGAAGTCTTCTTCCACCAGCGGGACGAACCGGATGTCCTCCGCCGGCATGGCGGGCGAGAACACCGCCACGTCGACCCGGCCGCGCAGCAGCTGGTCGGCCATGTTGCCGGTGAGTTCCTCGTTCAGATGCAGCACCACGTCGGGGTAGCGCCGGGCCGCTGCACGCATCAGCGGCAGCGCGATCATGGGCGACACGCTTTGCGGCAGCGCCGCCACCACCGAGCCCGCCACCGAATCGGCCGCGACGTGCACAGCGGCCTTGGCGTCGCTTACCTGCTTGGTGATGCCCTGCGCGTACTCGTAGAAGACCTTGCCTGCCTCGGTCATCGCCACGCCGTTGCGGCTGCGAAGCAGCAGCTGGGTGCCGAGCTCGGCTTCGAGCTCGGCCATCTGCTTGCTCAATGCCGACTGTGCAATGAAGAGTTGCTGCGCGGCGCGCGACAGGCTGCCGCAATCCACGATGGCAACGAAGTACTTGAACTGACGCAGCTCCATCGAAGGGCCTCCGGCCGCGCACTGCGGGGTGCAGGCGAGGCCGGGGATTCTAGGCCGCACGTCTCCGCTCGGGCACTCAGGCCCCGGCCGGAGCAACGACCTTTCCCGGGTTGAAGATGTTGTACGGGTCCAGCGCCTGCTTCACGGCACGCATCAGCGCCACCGTGTGCTCTCCGTGCTCCTCGACCAGGTACTTCATCTTGTGCATCCCCACGCCGTGCTCGCCGGTCGAAGTGCCGCCATGGCGCAGCGCGCGCTGCACAAGCCGGTGGCTGAAGGCCTCGGCGGCTTCGTTCTCCGCCACGCTGTTCGGGTCCACCAGCACCAGGCAATGGAAGTTGCCGTCGCCGACGTGGCCGAACACCGGCACCAGCAGGCCGTGTTCGGCGATGTCGGCCTGCGTCTCCTCGATGCACTGCGCGAGCGCGGACAGCGGCACGCACGCGTCGGTGGTCAGGCTACGGCTGCCCGCCTTCAGTTGCAGGCAGGCGAAGTAGGCGTGATGGCGCGGCGTCCACAGGCGCGAGCGCTCCTCGGGCCGGTTGGCCCATTGAAAGGCGCCACCGCCGTGGTTGCCCGCAATCTCCCGCACGATGCCGGCCTGCTCGTCGATCTGCGCCTGGCTCGCGCCGAACTCCAGGAACAGCGTCGGGTTCTCGCCCAGGCTGGTGTGGCTGTACGCATTCACGGCGCGGATGGTCAGTGCGTCCAGCATCTCGGCGCGCGCCAGGGGAACGCCCATCTGGATCGACTCGATCACGCAGTCGACCGCCGCGCGCACCGACGGAAAGTGCACCACCGCCGCCGCGTACGCCTCGGGGTGCGGATGCAACCGCACGGTGGCCTCGGTGATCAGCCCCAGCGTGCCTTCGGAGCCGCAGTACAGCTGCGTGAGGTTGTAGCCCGCCGAGCTCTTGCGTGCCCGCGAGGCGGTGTGCGTCGTGTCTCCGTTGGCCGTGACCACCGTCAGGCTCACGAGGTTGTCGCGCATGGTGCCGTAGCGAACGGTGTTGGTGCCGGAAGCGGCCGTGGCGATCATGCCGCCGATGGACGCATTGGCACCGGGGTCGACCGAGAAGAAAAAGCCGGTGCCCATCAGCTCCGCGTTCAGCTGCCCGCGCGTCACGCCGGCCTCGACCGTGGCCGTGAGGTCTCCGGGGCGAATTGCCAGCACCTTGTTCATCTGCGAGAAGTCGATGCACACGCCCCCCTCGACGGCCAGCAGGTGCCCTTCCACCGACGAGCCCACGCCGAAGCCGATGACCGGCACGCGCTCGCGTGCGCAGGCCCGCACCACGAACGCCGTCTCTTCAGTGCTGCGCACGAACACCACCGCATCGGGCGGCTGCGGCAGATAGGTCGACTCGTCGGTGCCGTGCTGCAGCAGCACGGCCGGGCTGGTGGAAAAGCGCTCGGCAAACTTGCGCTGCAGCAGCGCAACCAGCTCAGGCGACGGGGAACGCCGCGTGTTCGAACTCACGACCGTGTCCATGGGGTTCCTTCAAGGAAGCAGATAAACGGATCAGCGCTTCGGCTTGACGAACAGCACCAGCACCGCGCCAGTCACCAGCAGCCCCGCAAGCATGTGCAGGCCGGCATCGGTGCTCTGCGTCGCATCCTTGATGAGCCCGATGAGAAATGGCGCGCTGAAGCCCGAGAGGTTGCCGAAGGAGTTGATGAGCGCAATGCCCGCGGCCGCCGCGGCACCGCCGAGAAAGGCCGTAGGCATGCCCCAGAAGACCGGAAAGGTCGACATGATGCCCATCGTGGCCAGCGTGAGGCCGGCCATCGCGAGCGTCGCATTGCCGTGGAAGGCCACGCTCAGCACCAGGCCGATGGCGCCGACGATGGCGGCCAGCGCGCTGTGCCAGCGGTACTCGAGCCGGCGGTCGGCGCTGCGGGCCACGAAGTACATCGCCATCACGCCGAAGGTCCACGGAATGGCGCTGAGCAGGCCGATGTCGAGCGCGCCCTTCACGCCGATCGCCTTGATGATGCTCGGCAGCCAGAACGAGATGCCGTACAGCCCCGAGGTGTACGCAAAGTACACCAGCGCCAGCAGCCACACGCGACCATTGCCCAGCACGCTGAGGATGCGCGGCTCGGCCTTGCCGGCGTCTTCGGCGGCGATGTCACGGGCGATCAGTTCGCGCTCGGCAGGCGTGAGCCACTGCACGTCCTTCACGCGGTCATCGAGGTAGCGCCACACGACCAGGCCCAGCGCCACGGTCGGCAGCCCCTGCAGCAGGAACAGCCACTGCCAGCCGGCCCATCCGTTGACGCCGCTCATGCCCTGCAGGATCCAGCCCGAGATCGGCCCGCCAAGGATGCCCGCGAACGGAATCGCCGCGAGAAACAGCGACGTGGCCTTGCCGCGCCGCGCGGCCGGGTACCAGTAGGTGAGGTACAGGATGATGCCGGGGAAGAAGCCTGCCTCGGCCGCGCCGAGCAGGAAGCGGATCACGTAGAACGACACCGGCGAACTCACGAACATGGTGGCCGCCGAGAGCAGGCCCCAGGTGATCATGATCCGCGCGATCCAGCGGCGCGCCCCCACGCGGTGCAGCACCACGTTGCTCGGTACCTCGAACAGGAAGTAGCCGATGAAGAAGATGCC
The DNA here is from genome assembly GCF_059416325.1 of Variovorax sp. GW821-FHT09D05. Lineage (NCBI taxonomy): Bacteria > Pseudomonadati > Pseudomonadota > Betaproteobacteria > Burkholderiales > Comamonadaceae > Variovorax > Variovorax sp. GW821-FHT09D05. The sequence goes on from NZ_JBWKOZ010000009.1 coordinate 108,022, forward strand.
CGCGCCCAGCCCGTAGACCGCGTCGCTGAACTGCAGGTCGCCCTGCATCTGCAGCTTGGCGAAGCCGACGTTCACGCGGTCGAGGTACGCCACGATGTAGCAAACGAATAGCAGCGGGATCAGCCGCCATCCGACCTTGCGGTAGACGGCATCGGAGGTGCTGTCGAAGCGGCCGCTGTAGGGCGGCGTTGCGATGGTGCTGGTGCTCATGGGTGCGTCGCTTTCGTTCGTTCTGGCCCGGTTGCAGCCAATAGTCTCGTTCGCACCCCGCTGCGCCGGTGCGGGTTTCTACGCAAGATTCATATGAATTGAAGATCCGCGTATCTCCGAACGAGATGCGCACGCCGCCGGTTCGCCAAAGTGTTGTTTCATCAGGGCTAACCCTGCGGTCAAGGCCCTGTTCCTCCGCCTCGATGAATGTAATAATTTAGTTACAACATCACCCATCAACCGGAAGAAGGCCTCCATGAATCACCGCACTCTTCGTCCTTCGCTTCGCACCGTCGCTCGCGGTACAGCGGGGTTGCTTCTGGCAGTTGGCGCCTCGGCGCATGCCTTTGTGATCGGTGTCAGCGAAGGCGTGAGCTACAACGTGTCCGATGCGCAGGTCAGCGCCCGCTTCGAGCCCATCGCCGAAGTGCTGTCCAAGGCGCTCAAGCAGCCGGTGACGGTCAAGGTGCTCAATTCGTACAACGGCGCGCGCGACGCGCTGAAGCAGCAGCAGGTCGACTTCGCCTTCGTGCATCCGTCGCACGTGGCGCTCGCCGCCATCAAGAGCGGGCAGTACAGCGCCTTCGCCTGGACCACCGGCTACACCGACTACAAGGTGTCGTTCCTGTGCAAGGAGCAGCAGCCGATCTCCGACTGGAAAAGCGTGGCGGGCAAGCAGCTGGTCATGCCTGATGCCGACTCGATCACCGCGGTGATCACCCGCGCGATGCTGCGCGAGCAGGGCCTGCAGGGGCCGACGGCGGTCAAGGTCACCAACACGCGCTTCCAGGAGGCCGTGCCCTTCTACGTGCAGAACGGCTTCGCGGCCTATGGCGCGACGGCGGCCTCCAGCGTGGTCGAGACCTGGAAGGACGGCGGCGGCAAGGTCTGCGCGGAATCGCGCGCGGTGCCAATCAAGCAATGGCTCGCGTCGCGCAAGCTCGACGCGGCCACGGTGAGCGCGGCGCGCGATGCCCTGCTGAGCCTGGGGCAGACCGACGCAGGCAAGCGCGCGCTCGCGGCATCGAGCTACGTCGGCTTCGTCGCGCCTTCGGCCGACGTCGAGGCCTCGCTGATGAGCTGGCTGGGAATCTGAGGGCCAGGCAGAGGGTAAAGCCGCACGCGCACGCCATCTGCCCGACGCGGGCAGAATCCGGCGCTTGCAGTTTCCTCCCTCTCAAGGACTCCCTCCATGACCGATCTCTCGAGCTTTCCCATCACGAAGAAATGGCCCGCGCAGCACCCTGACCGGCTGCAGCTGTACTCGCTGCCCACGCCCAACGGCGTGAAGGTGTCGATCATGCTGGAAGAGACCGGCCTGCCCTACGAGCCGCACCTCGTGAGCTTCGAGACCAGCGACCAGATGTCGCCGGAGTTCTTGTCGCTCAACCCGAACAACAAGATCCCGGCCATCATCGACCCCAACGGCCCCGGCGGCAAACCGCTGGCGCTGTTCGAGTCAGGCGCCATCCTCATGTACCTCGCCGAGAAAACCGGCAAGTTCATTCCGCAGGACGCCGCCGGCCGCTATGAAACCCTGCAGTGGGTGATGTTCCAGATGGGCGGCATCGGCCCGATGTTCGGCCAGCTCGGCTTCTTCAACAAGTTCGCCGGCAAGGACTACGAAGACAAGCGCCCGCGCGACCGCTACGTGGGCGAATCGAAGCGCCTGCTCGGCGTGCTCGACAAGCACCTGGCAGACCGCGCATGGATCATGGGCGACAGCTACACCATCGCCGACATCGCCACCTTCCCGTGGATCCGCAACCTGATCGGCTTCTACGAGGCTGCGGATCTGGTGGGCTTCAAGGATTTCAAGAACGTGGCGCGCGCGCTCGAAGCCTTCGTGGCGCGCCCCGCCGTGGTGGCGGGGCTGGGCATTCCGAAGCGCGGCTGATCCGGTCAGTTCGCGATCAGTTCGCGGACAGGTCCATCAGCATGCGCGAGAGCAGATAAAGCCGCGGCACCACGCTCTCGACCTCCGCGTATTCCTCCGGCGTGTGGATGCCGCCACCCACGATGCCGAAGCCGTCGAGCACCGGCACGCCGACGCCCGCCACCAGGCTTGCGTCGGCCGCGCCGCCGCTACTCTCGATGGTGAGCTTCTTGCCGATCTCGCCGTAGATGCCTTCGGCCATGCGCACCAGCTTGTCTGATGCTGGCAAACGCGGCATCGGCGGCAGGCCGCGAATCAGGCGCACGCGCACTTCGGTCTCGGGAATGAGCTTGTTCTGCGAGATGCGGATCAGGTCTTTCTCGACACGATCGAACTCTTCAGGCGTGGCCACGCGCACGTCGCCCTTGGCGCTGGCCGTCGCGGGAATCACGTTGGTCGGGCCGTTGGCCGTGAGCACCGTGAAGTTGACCGTGGTCTTCTTCGCCGCATCCGCCGTCTTCGACAGCTGCAGCACCTGGTGCGCCACCTCCATCGCCGCGTTGCGGCCCGCCTCGGGCGCCACGCCCGCGTGAGCGGCCACGCCCTTCACCTCGATGAGCGCGGTGGCCGAGCCCTTGCGCTCGACCACGAGGCCGTCGGCCGGTCGGCCCGGCTCCAGGTTCAGCGCCACGTCATGTTGCTTGGCAATGCGCTCGATGAGCGCGCTGGTGCCGACGGAGCCGACCTCTTCGTTGGTGTCGAGCAGGAAGGTGATCTGCCCATAGTCCTTGAAGCCGATCTGCTTCAGGATCTTCAGCGCATACAGGCCGGCCACCACGCCGCCCTTGTCGTCCATCACGCCGGGGCCGTAGGCGCGGCCGTCCTTGATGTAGAAAGGTTTGGCTGCAGCCGTGCCTTCCTTGAAGACGGTGTCCATGTGCGCGAGGATCAGGATCTTCTTCTTGCCCTGGCCGGTCAGCGTCGCAACCACGTTGGTGCCGGGGTGCGGATCGGCCGGAAAGGTCTCGATGCGCGCGCCGAGCTTGCGCAGTTCGTCCACGGCTATCTCGCGGACCTTTTCCAGGCCCGCGGTGTCGGCCGAGCCCGAGTCGATGTTGACCATGCGCTCCAGCATCTTGACCGCCTCGTCCTTGCTTTGCGTAGCTGCGTCGAGCACGCCCTGATGCGGCTTCTGGGCCGCGGCGTTGCCGGCAAGCAGCATGGCGCACGCAAGCACGGCGCCGTGGCAGGCGGTGCGCGCCCAGCGGCGGGTTGATGTGGATGCCGAAGGAACCGGGAAGAGATGGCGCGAATGAATCGTCATGTTGTGCGTTCTGTGCTTTCTGTGGAGGGACGGGGGAAGCGGCGGCAGGCTATCACCCGCTTCGAGAACGGGTCAAGCACGATGCGGGCCGCGGCACACCGCACCGGCACGCACCTCTAGCCGAGGAAATCCTCGCCGCGCAACTCGATCGGCTGGCCGTGCGGTGTGCGGTCGGCCGCGTGGTCCCAGGCGTGGCGGTAGCGGGCCAGTTCGTCGTCAGAGCTGGCGCCCTTGCGGGCCACGAGGCCTTCGAGCGCGGCGAGCCAGTGGCGGTAGTAGGTCTCGCCGGTGTCGGGGTCGCCCGCGGCCTGTGCGGCGGCGATCTGCCCGGCCAGCGCCTCGGCCCATTCCGGCCAGGTGAACAGGCCGCGTTCATGCAGCGCCAGCGTCATCGCGAAGGCCTGCGCCTCCCACGGTGCATTGAACACGGGCCCATCGGCATCGCGCGGCATGCCGGGCGACAGGGGCATGTCGCTCACGACGTGGCCTCCAGATAGCTTTCCCACGCATCGACCGACACCGACAGGTTCTGGCGCGGAGCTTCGTCGCCCCAAAGCTCGGCTTCATCGAACTCCACCGTGTAGAGCCACTGCGGCTGCTCGCCGAGCCCCTGCGCATGACTGTCGGCGAACACGTGCGCGCCATGTACGTGCGTGATAGTGCCGCGCTTGCCCTGCACATAGCCCGGCAGCCGCGTGTGATGGTCGACCTTGCCGAAGTGCATGCGCACCGGCTGGCCCATGGCGAAGCGCGCCGGGGCCGACGCAGGCCGCCCGGTCGGCGAGCCCTTGGCAAGAACGGCAGGCACATTGCCCACCTCCAGCACGCGGGCCACGGGCGCGGGCGCGTGGCGCATCTCTCCGCTCGCGATCTCGTCGGGAAAGATCTGCCCGCGCTGCAGCATCAGTTGTTCGAGCGCGCTGAGCCAGATCTGGTAGTAGCTCAGGTCGCGATAGTCCGGCAGCGTCTCGCGCACGGCGCGGCTCGCATCGATGTTCCATGAACCGGTCGCGCCCATGGCCAGCACGAGCGCCAAGGCGCGTGGCTCCCAGGCCGCATCAAAGAGTTCGCCCTCGGACTCCGGCACCACCTTGCCGAAACCCGGCTGGCCGCCGAGGTCGGCTTTCGTGACGTAGCTCATGCCGCGCTCCCCTCTTCGGCAGGCACCTCTACCAGCCGCGTGCCAATCATCGAATCGCGCGAGACCAGCGCGGCGAGTTCGTCTTCGTCCAGGCTTTCGGTTCCGGCGGGGCGCTGCGGAATCACGAGGTAGCGCACCTCGGCGGTCGAGTCCCACACGCGGATGCGCGTGGCCTCGGGCAGCGTCGTGCCGAAATCGGCAAGCACGCCGCGCGGGTCTTTCACCACGCGCGAGCGGTACGGCGCGCTCTTGTACCAGGTGGGCGGCAGGCCCAGCACTGGCCACGGGTAGCAGCTGCACAGCGTACAGACCACCATGTGGTGCAGCTCGTCTGTGTTCTCCACCGCCACCATGTGCTCGCCCTGCCGGCCCGTGTAGCCCAGCGAGGCGATCGCCGCCGTGGCGTCGGCCAACAGCCACTGCCGAAAGGCCGGATCGACCCAGGCCCGTGCCACCACGCGTGCGCCGTTGCGCGGGCCGACGCGGGTCTGGTAGGTGTCGATCAGCGCATCGAGTGCGGCGGGGTCGATGTAGCCTTTCTGGGTAAGCACGCTTTCGAGGGCGCGGACGCGCAGGTCCATCTCGCCGAGTTCGCTGTGTCCGTGGGAGTGGTCATGGCCGGTCATCGGCCAATGCTAGCGCCGCCCCGTAAAATTCCCAACATGACCTCGCCCACCCGCCCCGTCCGCTCCCAGTACGAAGATTTCATGCGCCATGTCGACACTCACGGTGTATTCAAGAGCGACCGCACGGGTACCGGCACCAAGAGCGTGTTCGGCCACCAGATGCGCTTCGACCTGAACGAGGGCTTCCCGCTGGTCACCACGAAGAAGGTGCACCTCAAGTCCATCATCCAGGAACTGCTGTGGTTCCTGACCGGCTCGAGCAACAACAACTGGCTCAAGGAGCGCGGCGTCACCATCTGGGACGAATGGGCGCGCGAAGACGGCGACCTGGGCCCGGTGTACGGCGTGCAATGGCGCAGCTGGCCCACGCCCGATGGCGGCCACATCGACCAGATTTCCGATGTCATCAAGACCCTCAAGACCAACCCTGATTCGCGCCGCATCATCGTGAGCGCATGGAACGTGGCCGAGCTGTCGAAGATGGCGCTGATGCCTTGCCATGCCTTCTTCCAGTTCTACGTGGCACCGCCGCAGGCCGAAGGCGAACGCGGCAAGCTCAGCTGCCAGCTCTACCAGCGCAGCGCCGACATCTTCCTGGGCGTGCCCTTCAACATCGCAAGCTACGCGCTGCTCACGCACATGGTGGCGCAGCAGTGCGACCTCGACGTGGGCGACTTCATCTGGACCGGCGGCGACTGCCACATCTACAGCAACCACGCCGACCAGGTCGCGCTGCAACTGAGCCGCACGCCGTACCCGTACCCGACGCTGAACATCAAGCGCAAGCCAGCGTCGATCTTCGACTACCAGTACGAAGACTTCGAAGTGCTGGACTACCGGCACGGCGATCCGATCAAGGCGCCCGTGGCGGTGTGAGCGGGATGAACAAGCCCCGCATCAACATCATCTTCGCCCGCGCCGCCAACGGCGTGATCGGCGCGAACAACACGATCCCCTGGCACATCCCGGAGGACATGGCGCACTTCAAGCAGCAGACTGCGGGCGCGCCGGTGATCATGGGCCGCAAGACCTGGGACTCGCTGCCGCCACGCTTCCGGCCGCTGCCGGGCCGGCAGAACATCGTGGTGACGCGGCAGGCCGATTGGCAGGCCGAAGGCGCACTCCGCGCCAGCAGCCTGCAAGAGGCGCTGTCGCTTTGCGAATCGACTTCATCGAAGCCCGAGGCCGTGTGGGTCATCGGCGGCGCGCAAATCTACGCCGAGGCCGAGCCGCTTGCGCAACGCGCAGTGGTGACCGAGGTTGCGCGCGACTACGAAGGCGATGCCTACGCTCCTGAACTCGACGCCGCCGCGTGGCGCGAGACACAACGCGAATCGCATGTCTCCGCCAAGGAAGGCCTGGGCTTCAGCTTCGTGACTTACGAGCGCGTCGCCCCCACGAAGAAATGAGCGACAGCGCCCCGCACCGACTGCCCGTGCCGGACTTGCGGCGCCGGTCGCTGGTGGCGGGCGCAGCGCTGCTCGCAGGCCTTGCGCCACTGCAGGCGGTGCAGGCAGCAGAGCCGCTGGAGCCCGACGAAGAAGCGCTCTTCATGACCGGCACGGCGCGCCCCACCGTCGACGGCAGGCTCGAAGTCGATATCCACGCGTGGATCTTCGAGCGCGAGCATCGCTGGGGGCTCAACACTGCCCTCGCACGCTACCTCGGCCTGAGCCTGAAGAAGCTCTCGCCCGCCGCACGCCTGCGCTTCAACCAGCGCACCGCGCTGTTCCATGCGGAGTCGGAAGAAGACAAGGTGATCGACGTCGACTTCGACGGCAGCCCCGCACGCGTGACGATGCCGCCATCGGGCAAGAACGGCCGCAGCAACCTGCGCATCGTGATCGACGCACCGCGCGCGCCACTGCTGCCAACCTCGCCATCACCGCAGGAGTGGGTGCAGTTCCATGGCGTAACCGGCCCGGGTGAGCTGCTGCATCGCTTCAGGGGCCATGCGCTGGTCGTGCCCGCGCAGGGCGTGTCGGTCATCTCGGACATCGACGACACCATCAAGCGCACGCAGGTGCGCGACCGGCGCGAGATGCTGCTCAACACTTTCGCGCGCCGCTTCGAGGCCGCGCCACGCATGGCGGCCTGGTATCGCGCGCTGGCGAAGACGCCCGACACGCGCTTCCACTACCTTTCGGCGAGCCCGATCCAGCTCTACCCGGCGCTCTCGGATTTCATCCGCAACGCCGACTTTCCCGCGGGCAGCATGCATCTGCGCGAAAGCACCACGTGGCGCACGCTGATTCCCGGCGAGCAGGATTCGCGCGAACACAAGCTCGGCGTGATCAACCGGCTGCTCACCGAATTTCCGCAGCGCCGCTTCGTGCTGGTGGGTGACTCTGGCGAAGCCGACCCCGAGATCTACGCGCAAACGTTTCACTCGCATCCGCAGCGCATCGACAGCATCGTGATCCGCGACGTGACGGGCGAAGGCCGCACCTCCGATCGCTATCGCGCAACCTTCGAGGGCATCGATCCGGTGCGATGGCACATCGTGATGCCGGACACCACGGCGTGGCCCGTGCAAGCGCTCAACTAGCCGCCGAGTTACCGGAAACAAACTGGCGCCTTCGTGGCTCCAGCAGCGCGAAAGGAACACTTCGGTACACCCGAGGAAAGGCATGCGCGGCGCAGGGTTTAGACAACGCTAATTGTTTGTGCGCACAATGCCGTAAACGCCCTCAACCAAAAGGAGACGGCTCATGTCCATGGAATTTCTACGGGTTATCGCCGAGCAGAAATTGCCATACGTTATTCACACGCCGGCTGACATCGACAGGCTGCGCGTGCTGCGTGCGGCAGAGTTGGTGACTGCATTCATTCCGCCTTCGGACCGCGCCCCCGATGCGCGCGCAATCCGCCAGTTGGCCCAGGTCGAATCGATCACCGCCAAGGGCAAGCTGGCACTCAACAAAGCCACTTCGGCATTCATCGAGCTCTAGCAAGGCGCCCTTGCGGCTTCGCACGAAGCCCGCGACGTTCGCGCCATTGATGCGGCCCCGCGCTGCGCTCACCCGGGTTCCCCGGGTCCTCCATTCCGGTTACACATCGCGCCATCCCACGCACGCGGGAGCACGCGCGCGATAGCACCGCCCCCGCCTTCCTGTCATTGAACTTTGGTCCGATGCGCCGGCGGGCGCGTCTGCCTAGCAATCGGCTGCCTATTTGCGTGACAAACCCCTCATTTATGTAACTTTACAAAGCTCAGTCACTTGTTTTTGTTGAGGTTTGTCCAGCGCATGTGGGACCCCTCCCCAATTCTGGGGATTGTTAGCAAATATCTCGATTTGTATCTTCCGTCCGTCTTTGATGCATGCCGGGACTGCAACGGCAACGGACCGCGCACCGCCCCAACCAGGCGACGAGCGTCGAGAAATTTCAACGTGTGTTCTTGTCAATTCAACCTTTTCTGAGAGCGAAAAATGTCGAATAGCCTGCAAAACTGGGTAGGACGCAATCGTCCGCCGCGCGTCCAGATCACCTATGACGTGGAGATCGGCGACGCCGTCGAAAAGAAAGAGCTGCCGCTGGTCGTGGGCCTGCTGGCCGACCTGTCGGGCCAGCCCGCACAGCCGCTGCCGAAGCTCAAGGAGCGCCGCTTCGTCGAGATCGACCGCGACAACTTCGATGAAGTTCTCGGCAACATCACCCCCCGCCTCGACCTCTCGGTGCCCGACACCATGAAGGGCGAAGGCAACCTGAAGATCGAACTGAACTTCAAGGAGTTCAGCGACTTCCACCCCGAAGCCATCGTGGACCAGGTGCCCCGCCTGGCCAAGCTGCTCGAAGCCCGCCAGCAACTGCGCGACCTGCTCGCCAAGCTCGACGGCAACGACGAACTCGACGACCTGCTCGAGCGCGTGCTGCTGAACACCGAAGACCTGAAGACGGTCCAGAGCCAGGCCAGGGCCGAAGCCGGCAGCGCACCAGCGCAAGCCGCCCCGGCCGTAGCTGCAGCCCCGCAAGCGGCTGCGGAAACCCAGTCGTCCCCCGAAGCCGAAGCACCGGCAGCGTGATCAACCACGCCGGCCGCAGCCCTTCGGGCGCGACCCGGCAACTTTTGAATGGTGATAGAGATGGCCAACAAATCCAAAGCCGCTGAAGCCGGCAGCGCAGCAACCACCGTCACGACCAGTGACCTCGGTCTGCTCGACAAGATCGTCCTCGAAGGCAACATGACGACCGAGCCTTCGCAGGGCGCCTACGCGAAGAAGCTGATCGGTCAGCTGGCTTCGCAGATCCTCGACGAAGGCATGAAGACCAGCCCCGACAAGGGCGTGGTCACGCTGATCAACGAGCGCGTCGCCGAAATCGACCGCCTGCTGACCGACCAGCTCAACGCGATCCTGCACGCCCCCGAGTTCCAGGCCCTCGAAGCCTCCTGGCGCGGCCTGCACGACCTGGTGACCGGCACCGAGACCGGCAGCAACCTGAAGCTGCGCCTGCTCAACGTGAGCAAGAAGGACCTGCTGAAGGACCTGGAGACCGCCGTCGACCACGACACCAGCGTGCTCTTCAAGAAGATCTACGAAGAGGAATACGGCACCTACGGCGGCCACCCCTATTCGCTGCTGATCGGCGACTACTACTTCGGCCGCCACCCGCAGGACATCGCCCTGCTGGAGCGCATCTCCCGCGTGGCCGCCGCCGCGCACGCGCCTTTCATCGCAGCAGCCGCGCCCGCGCTGTTCGACTTCAAGTCGTTCACCGAACTCGGCATTCCGCGCGACCTGTCCAAGACCTTCGAGAGCGCCGAGCTCGCCTCGTGGCGCGGCTTCCGCGAATCGGAAGACTCGCGCTACGTCTCGCTGGTGCTGCCGAGCTACGCGGCTCGCCTGCCCTACGGTGCCAAGACCATTCCCGTCGAGAACTTCAACTACGAAGAAGACGTGGACGGCACCGACCACGGCAAGTACCTGTGGGCCAACGCGGCCTACCAGCTGGGCCTTCGCATCACGCAGGCTCACTCGCTGTACGGCTGGACCACGGCCATCCGCGGCGTCGAAGGCGGCGGCAAGGTCGACGGCATGGTGGCTCACGCCTACAAGACGGACGAAGGCGACATCGCCCTGAAGCCGCCGACGGAAGTGACCATCACCGACCGCCGCGAAAAGGAACTGAGCGACCTCGGCTTCATCGCCATCGTCAACTCCAAGGGCTCGAACACCGCGGCCTTCTTCGGCGGCCAGACCGTGAACAAGCCCAAGGTGTACGACAAGGATTCGGCCAACGCCAACGCGGCAGTCTCGGCTCGCCTGCCCTACATCCTGGCGGCCTCGCGTTTCGCGCATTACCTGAAGGTGATCGTGCGCGACAAGATCGGCAGCTTCCAGACGCAGGCCGACATGCAGAAGCACCTGAACAACTGGGTTGCCAACTACGTGCTGGTGAGCCCCTCGGCGCCGCAGGCCATGAAGGCCAAGTACCCGCTGAGCCAGGCCCGCGTGGACGTGACCGAAGTTCCGGGCAAGCCGGGCTCGTACCGCGCCATCGCCTTCCTGAAGCCGCACTTCCAGCTCGAGGAACTCTCGGCCTCGATCCGCCTGGTGGCCGACCTGCCGGCTGCCGCCGCCTGATCGCCCCCTTCATTCATCTGCATCGACAGACGAACCAACAGATTTACTGAAAGAACATTCACATGCCTATCTATCTCAAGATCCCAGGTGTCACTGGCCAAACCCAGATCGAGGGCCACAAGGACGAACTGGAAGTCCAGAGCTTCCAGTTCGGCGCCGGCCTCGCCGTGACGGCGGGCACCTCCAACCAGGAACGCACCGCGGGCAAGCCCAGCTTCTCCGAAATCACCGTGACCCGCACCAGCGACTCGGCCACGCCCCAGCTGCTGCAGAAGCTCGCCGGTGGCGAGGTGTTCGCGGGCGACACCATCATCACCTTCCCGCGCGAAGACAAGAGCGGCCTGCTGCCCTTGATGGTCGTGACCCTGACCGACGTCATCCTCAGCGGCCTCTCCGTTTCCAGCGGCGGTGACCTGCCGCAGGAAAGCGTCTCCCTGAACTACGCGGCCATCAAGGTCGAGTACACGAAGCAGAAGGAAGAAGGCGGCCAGGAAGGCATCGCACCGTTCGGCTGGGATCTCTCGAAGAACGTCGCGGTCGCATGACGGCTCGACGCTGACACCCGGCGCCTACCGTGTCCGAACTCATCAAAGGGGGCGTCGCGCCCCTGTTCGACCGGCTGGCGTCGGCGCCGTCCGAGCACGCCCGCGGCGCTGCTCATCTCGAAACGATGGAGTCCTTGCAGGACTCCATCGGTCGTGAGCTGCGCCGTCTGTTCAACACGCGCTCGCCGCTGTCGGCTGCCGACTATGCGCAGGGCAGCGGCACGGTGCTGGAGTACGGCATTCCGGATTTCTCCGCGCTCAGCGCGCAGAACGCCGCCGACTTGCAGCAGCTGGCTGCCACGCTGCGCCAGGCGGTGCAGCGCTACGAGCCGCGCCTGACGGACGTGAGCGTGCAAGTGAGCGCCACGCCCAACCGGCATGAAGTGGCGCTGGTGCGCATCGGCGCGCAGGCGCGGGCCGGGCTCGCGCTGCGCCACGTGGATTTCGAAATGCTGCTCGGCACGCCCGACAGCCTGATGAAGATCGCCTGACGTGTCCGACATCCAGCACAGCGACCTGCTGCAGTACTACAAGCGCGAGCTGTCCTACCTGCGAGGACAGGGGTCGGACTTCGCCCAGCGCTATCCCAAGGTCGCCTCGCGCCTCTCGCTGCACGGTGGCGAATCACTCGACCCGCACACCGAACGACTGATCGAGTCGGTGGCCTTCCTGTCGGCGCGCGTGCATCGCGACCTCGACCAGGAATTTCCCGACGTCGCCTACGCGCTGCTCGACAACCTCTGCCCGTCGCTGGTGCAGCCGCTGCCCTCGATGTCGGTGGCGCAGTTCGGGCTCGATCCGGCGCAGGGCAAGGTCACGGCGGGCTTTCGCGTGCCGCGCCACACCATGCTGCATGCGAGGACGCAAGCCACTCAGTCGCAGGAGTGCCGCTTCCGCACTGCATGGGACACCGTGCTGTGGCCACTGCGCATCGCGCACGCCGCCATCGACGCCGACGCCGTGCTTCGGCTCAGGCTCGAATGCAATACCGAAGCCGACTTCTCCGAGCTGGAGATCGACAGCCTGCGCATCCACCTGCAAGGCGACTGGATGACCACGATGCCGCTGTACGACGCGCTGGTGTCGGGAGTGAAGTCGGTAGGCATCACCCCCGAAGGCGGCGCGCTGCAGATGCTGCCGGCCGACGCATGGCGCGAGGTCGGCTTTGCCGAAGGCGAAGAAGTGCTGCCGCAGCCCGCCAACGCACAGCCCGCCTACGGCCTGCTGCAGGAGTACTTCGCGTTTCCGCGCAAGTTCCATTTCTTCGACCTGCATCACCTGCGCTCGCGCCTGGGCCGCGGACGCAGCTGCGAGCTGGTGTTCCAGCTCGATCGCACCACCAGGGTGCTGCGGCACATCGACGCCGACAACTTCCAGCTCGGCTGCACGCCCATCGTCAACCTGTTCCCGCGCGTGAGCGAGCCGCTGGTGATGGACCAGCGCCACTACGAATACATGCTGGTGCCCGACCGCCAGCGCGACGCCACCACCGAAGTGCATTCGATTGTCTCGGTGATCGCCTCCGACCCGGACGCCGACAAGCCCGTCGACGTGCCGGGCTTCGCCGCACTGGGCCATGTGGACGGCGCACAGGGCGCGCAGGGCGGCGCGGTGTTCTGGGCCGCACGGCGCGAGCCCTGCCTGCGCCAGAACATTCCCGGCACCGACGTGTTCCTGTCCTTCGTCGACCAGGGCAAGACGCACAGCCGGCCCGCGCAACCGGTGGTCTACGCGCACCTGCTGTGCACCAACCGGCGGCTGGCCGAGCAGGTGCCTGTGGGCGCGCGCCTGGTGGCCGAAGGCCCGTCGCAGCCCACGCAAGTGCGCTGCCTGTACGAGCCCACCGCGCAGCGCGATCCGCCGCTTGGCAGCGAGACGCTGTGGCGGCTGGTGTCGCTGCTCACGCTCAACCACCAGTCGCTGGTGGACGGCTCCACCGGCCGCGAGCAACTGCGCGAGATGCTGCTGCTGTTCGCTTCCGACAGCCGGCGCGACCATGCGCAGATCCGCGGCATCGCCGGGCTCTCGGCGCGGGGCGTCACCGCCCACGTGGGCACCGAAGCCTGGCGCGGCTACTGCCGCGGCACGCAGGTCACGCTCGAATTCGAGGACGACGCCTTCGTCGGCGGCTCGCCTCTGATGATGTCGGCCGTGCTCGCGCGCTTCTTCGCGATGTACACCTCGGTGAACTCCTTCGTTCGCCTCGTGGTGCGCAACGGCGAAGAGGTCAGAAAACAGTGGGCTCCGATGACGGGCCGGCAGGTGGTTCTGTGATCGAACAACTCACCGCCCGCCCGCAGGACTTCAACCTGTTCCAGGCCATCAGCCTGCTCGAGCGCGCCGCGCCCGAGGCGGTGCCTGTGGGCCGTTCGCAAGGCCCGCGCGAACGAGAGGCCGTGCGGCTGCATGCCTTCGTCACGCTGGCGTTCGAGGCCAGCGACGTGCGCGAAGTCGGCACTGACGCATCGACCGGCGAGCCCTTCGAGCTCACCACGCCCGCCCTTTCGCTGGGCGGCAGCGGCGGCCCGCTGCCGATGCCCTTCACCGAGATGCTGCTGGAGCGCCGGCAGCAGCGCGACCACGCGACGGGGGACTTCCTCGACATCTTCAACCACCGCTTCCTGGCCTTCCTGTACCGCAGCCGCCGCAAGCACCACGTTGCGCTCAACCCGCAGTCGCCTTCGAGCTCCACGCTGGCGTCCACGCTCGATGCAGCCAGCGCACTGGGCCTGCGCGCCGGCGTGCGCGCACCCGACGGCTCCGCCCTGTGGCTGCGCCATGCCGGTCTGCTCGGCGGCGCGCCGCGCGGCATGACCGCGCTGCTGGCCCTGCTGCGCGACCGGCTCGGCGTGCAGGTGCACGGCACGCAGTTCCGCGGCCGCTGGCTCGCACTGGAACCCGATGCCTCGGCGCGGCTGGACATGCGCACGCCACTGGGCGGCGGCGCCGTGCTCGGCAAGCGCGTGTGGGACCAGGGCGCCGGCATCCGCCTCACCTTCAGCAACCTGAGCCAGCAGCGCCTGCGCGCCCTGCTGCCGCGCGGCGCAGACCATGCGCTCGCCAAATGGCTGGTGCGCCGCTTCATCCCGCAAGACCTGAAGGTCGAGATGGAGCTGAGCCTCGCTCCCACCGAATTGCGCAGCAGCGTGCTCGGCGCCGCGAACCCGATGCGACTGGGCTGGACCTCATGGGTCGCGGGCCCGACCTTCCGCGGCGCACTGCCGCCCGTTCACCACACCCTGACCAGCGACGGCGGCGACGCGCCCGGCGCCTGACCCGAACACTACTCATGGACATCGACATCCGCACCCTGCTCGGCCGGCTCAACCCGGAATGCAAGCGCGCCATGGAACAGGCCGCCGAGCTGTGCGTGCAGCAGACGCACTACAACGTCGACCTCGAACACCTGCTGCTGAAGTTGGTGGACAACGACGCACCCGACCTGCGGCTGGTGTTCGGCCGCTTCGGCCTGCGCCCCGACACCGTGCAGGCGCAGTTGCAGAAGTCGCTCGACACCTTCAAGCGCGGCAACGGCCGCACGCCGAGCCTGACGCCCGACTTCGCGCCGCTGTTCCAGGAAGCGTGGCTCATGAGCTCGATGCTGCTGGGCCAGCAGCACATCCGCTCGGGCACGCTGATGCTGGCGCTGCTCGATGTGGACCGCCTGCGCGGCCGCCTGGTCGATGCCGCACCCGCGCTGCTGCAGATTCCGCGCGGCACGCTGCGCGACGAACTCGCCGGCCTGCTGCAGTCGTCGCCTGAAGATGCGGCCGCTTCGGCACTGTCCACCGCGCCGATAGCCTCGGCGCCTGCCGCGAACCAGTCGACTGCGCCATCGGCGCCGGACGCCGGTGCGCCGCCGCTGCAGATGCCCACCGCGCGCCGCAACAACTCGGCCACACCTTCGCTCGACCAGTACACGGTCGACATGACGCAGCTCGCGCGCGACGGCGCGATCGACCCCATCCGCGGACGCGACGGCGAGATCCGCCAGATCATCGATGTGCTGCTGCGCCGCCGCCAGAACAACCCCATCCTCACCGGCGAGGCCGGTGTCGGCAAGACGGCGGTGGTCGAAGGCTTCGCGCAACGCGTGGTGCAGGGCGACGTGCCGCCCGCGCTGCGCCAGGTGTCGGTGCGCTCGCTCGACCTGGCACTGTTGCAGGCGGGCGCCGGCGTGAAGGGCGAGTTCGAGAACCGGCTCAAGTCGGTCATTGCCGAAGTCAAGGCCTCGCCCACGCCGGTGATTTTGTTCATCGACGAGGCGCACCAGCTCATCGGCGCGGGCGGCGCCGAGGGCCAGGGCGACGCGGCCAACCTGCTCAAGCCTGCGCTCGCGCGCGGCGAGCTGCGCACCATCGCGGCAACCACCTGGGCCGAGTACAAGAAATACGTCGAGCGCGACCCTGCACTGGCACGGCGCTTCCAGGTCGTGAAGGTCGAAGAGCCGAGCGAAGAAGTCGCCATCGACATGCTGCGCGGCATGGTCGAGACGCTGGAGAAGCACCACGGCGTGGAGATCGTCGACGACGCCGTGCGCGAGGCCGTCAAGCTCTCGCACCGCTACATCACCGGCCGCCAGCTGCCCGACAAGGCCATCAGCGTGCTCGACACCGCCTGCGCGCGCGTGGCCATCGGGCAGAACGGGCTGCCTGCCGAGCTCGAATCGGCCGCGCGCGACATCTCCACGGGCGAGAGCGAGCTGCGCGTGCTGCGCCACGAGGCCGCCACCGGTGGCGACCACCAGGACGCCATCGCCGCGCTCACCTCGCGGCTCGACGTGCTGCGCCAGAAGCACAAGCGCCTGTCCGACAAGGTCGACGAAGAGAAGCACGCGGTGATGGAAATCGTCGCGCTGCGCCGCAAGATTTCTGACAGCCTGCGCGACAACGCACCGCCGCCCGACGAGGAGAACGACCCCGCGCTGCTCACCGCCGCGTTGCGCCGCCTCGAGAAGGGCCTGGAGGCGCTGCAGAGCGACGAACCCATGGTGCCCGTGTGCGTCGACGGCGTGATGGTGGCCGAAGTCATCTCCGGCTGGACGGGCATCCCGGTCGGCAAGATGATGACCGACGAGCTGCACACGGTGCTCAACCTGAAGGAGAAACTCGCCGAGCGCGTGGTCGGGCAAGACGATGCACTCGACGCCATCGCGCGGCGCGTGCGCACCTTCCGCGCCGACCTCGACGACCCCGGCAAGCCCGTGGGCGTGTTCATGCTGGTGGGCCCCAGCGGCGTGGGCAAGACCGAGACGGCCTTCGCACTGGCCGACCTGCTGTATGGCGGCGAGCGCAACGTCATCACCGTGAACATGTCGGAGTTCCAGGAGGCCCACACCGTCTCCAGCCTCAAGGGCGCGCCGCCCGGCTACGTGGGCTACGGGCGCGGCGGCGTGCTGACCGAGGCCGTGCGCCGCCGCCCCTACAGCGTGGTGCTGCTCGACGAAATGGAGAAGGCCCACCCCGACGTGCTGGAGCTGTTCTTCCAGGTGTTCGACAAGGGCACGATGGAAGACGGCGAAGGCGTGCAGATCGACTTCAAGAACACGCTGATCCTGCTCACCTCCAACGCCGCGCAAGACGTGATCACCCAGGCCTCGCAGGGCGGCCGCAGGCCCGACCCCGAGGAGCTTGTGGAGCGGCTGCGCCCCGAATTGCTCAAGCAGTTCAGCCCCGCCTTCCTGGGCCGGCTGGCGCTGGTGCCTTATCACCACCTGGGTGACGAGCAGATCCGCTCGATCGTGAACCTCAAGCTCGGCAAGCTGGCGCGGCGCTTCGCGCTGAACCACCACGCGACCTTCACGTGGGACGTGCAGGTGGAAGACGCCATTACCGCGCGCTGCACCGAGGTGGACAGCGGCGCGCGCAACATCGACCACATCCTGGCTCATGCGGTGCTGCCCGAGCTCTCGCGCCAGGTGCTGGAGCGCATCTCGATGGCCGCCGCGTTCACCGCGGTGCACATGGGCATGGACGGCGACGGTGCGTTCGCCTTCAGTTTCGAACCGGCAACGCTGAGCTGATAGATGAACATGCGCGAAGGCTTCACCCAGCACGCCGCCTTCCTGACGGTGAAGACCGTGCTCGGGCCGGACGAACTGCTGCTCGACGCCTTCCAGGCTGCCGAGGGGTTGTCGCAGCTGTTCGCGTGCTCGCTCACCATGCGTTCCCCTTCGAGCGCGCTGAAAGCCGACGACCTGATCGGCACCTCGGCCACGGTTGTGCTGCAGCGGCCCGAGAAGGAAACCCGCTTCTTCAACGGCATCGTCTCGCGCTTCACTTACCTGGGCAGCAACCGGGACTTCGCGACCTACTCGCTCGAACTCGTGCCGCGCATGTGGCTGCTCACGCTGGGGCGCGACCGCGTGATCTACCAGAGCATGAGCACGCCCGACATCCTGCAGAAGGTGCTCGGCGAATTCGGCGTGGCCTTCAGCACGCAGCTGCAGGGCACCTACGCACCTCGCGAATACTGCGTGCGCTACGACGAGACAGCCTTCGACTTCATCTCGCGCCTGATGGAAGAGGAAGGCATCTTCTACTTCTTCACCTTCGCGGACGGCGCGCACACGCTGGTGCTGGCCGACAGCAACTCGGCGTGCATGCCCTGCCCCCACGCGGAAAAGCTCGTCATGCGCAGCAGCGAGGAAGGCTACGCGCACACCCATGCCGTCACCCGCTTCGAGTCGGACGCCCGGCTGGTGACCAAGGACCAGGCGGTGGACGACTACGACTTCCTCACGCCCGACACCGATCTGCGGGAACAGCACGAGGGAAAGATCGGGCGCGGCCTCGACTACGAATATCCCTCGCGCGTGCCTGCGGCGGCCGGCGCGGCGCGCGCGCGCATCCGCCTGGAAATGCACCAGGCCGGCAGCCAGTCGGGCCGCGGCGACAGCCATTGCCACTACCTGACGCCGGGCACCACCTTCACGCTGGAAGAGCATTCCCGCGAGGATCTCAACGTGAAGCACGTGGTGCATGGCGTGCGGCACCACGCCGAGCGCGAGCACTACAGCAACAGCTTCGAGACCCTGCCTCCCGACCTGCCCTTTCGCCCGCAACGCCTCACGCCGCGACCGGTGGTGGCCGGCAACCATACGGCGCAGGTGGTAGGCCCGGCCGGCGAAGAAATCTGGACCGACGAGCACGGGCGCATCAAGGTGCAGTTTCCATGGGACCAGCTGGGCAAGAAGAACGACAAGAGTTCGTGCTGGATCCGCGTCTCGCAGATGTGGGCCGGCAAGGGCTGGGGCGCTCTCTTCCTGCCGCGCATCGGACAGGAGGTGGTCGTGAGCTATGTCGATGGCGATCCCGACCGGCCGCTGGTCTCGGGCAGCGTCTACAACGGCACGAACCCCACGCCGGTCACCCTGCCTGGCATGTCCTCGCAAAGCACGATCCGATCGCGCTCGACCAAGACCGGCGACGCGGGCAACGAGATGCGCTTCGAGGACAAGAAGGGCTCCGAAGAGTTCTACCTGCACGCCCAGAAAGACATGCGCGTGGAAATCGAGAACGACCTGACTACCACGGTGATGGCCGGCAACGAGCTCCACACCGTCACGAAGGGCAACCGCACGGTCAAAGTCGACACGGGCAACGAAACCCACTCGGTGAAAGGCACGCGCGCGCTGGACGTCACGGGCAACGAGACGCACGACAACAAGGCCAACTTCACGCAGACGGTCACGGGCAACTACGAGCTCAAGGTCACGGGCAACCTGGTGATCGACGTGACAGGCACCCTGCTCATCAAGTCGGCCCAGACGCTGGACCTGAAGGCCGGCACCGACCTGGGCGCCAACGCCGGCGTCAACTTCAAGGCCGAGGCCGGCGTGGCGCTGTCGGCCAAGGGCGGCGCCTCGCTGTCGAACGAGGCGCCCTCGATCAGCAGCAAGGCCTCGGGCATGAACGCCGTCGAAGGCGGCGGCATGGTCACGCTCAAGGGCGGGCTGGTGAAGATCAATTGAACGATTGAACGCCATGGCACTTCCTTCTCTCCCAACAAAAGACCTGGCCTCGATGCCCGAGGCCGTGGTGCGCGAAGCCCTCGACGGCGCAGGCCAGACGGTGGTGCGCGCGTCTTTCCTGGGCGACGTGCCGCACGGGCCGATGCAGGTGTTCTCGACCGCGGGCAAGCCGGCGATGGAGGCCTCCTACCAGGCCGGCGTGCCGCACGGCGCCATGCGCCTGTTCGACGAACGCGGCCAGCTGCTGCAGGAAACGCAGCGCTTCGGCGGCGTGGCCGAAGGCACCACACGCAGCTACTACCCCAGCGGCAAGCTCATGCAGACGCACCAGCACGTGCGCGGCACGCTGCATGGCGATGCCGTGGCGTACGCCGAATCGGGCGATGTCACGGCGCGGCTGCGCTACGTGGCCGGCCGCCTCGAAGGCGAAGCCGCCTACTACAACGAAGGCCGCATGGTGCGGCGCGAGCAGTACCGCGCCGGCCTGCTCGACGGCGAAGTGCTCGACTACCTGGCAAGCGGCGGCGTGGCGCAGTCGTCCACCTACGTGGCCGGCGTGCTGCACGGTCCGCTGCGGCGCTTCTGGCCCAACGGGCAGCTGATGGAAGAAATCGCGTACCGCCAGGGCAAGCCGCACGGCAACCCGCGCCGCTTCGACCAGGCCGGCCACGAGGTCGTGGAGACAGCCGCATCGCCGGGCTTCATGAAGAGCCTGGAAAAACTCGTGAGGGGAGGCTGAACCATGGGCATGCACGTCTGCATGGGGGCCACGCTGCAGTGCAGCTTCGGCGCCGCGCCTTCCAACCTCGTGGTGCTGCCCGTGAACGCGGTGGTCACCAGCGGCGTGCCGGCGGCCACCATCATGGACAACAAGCCGATCGCCAACATCCTGCCCTTCGGCACCTGCAACAGCATGTCGAACCCGATGGTGGCCGCGGCCACTGCCGCAGCGCTCGGCGCCTTCACGCCGATGCCCTGCATTCCGGTAACGGCCGCGCCCTGGGCGCCCGGCTCGCCCACGGTGCTGGTCGGCAGCATGCCCGCACTGCAGGACAGCTCGAAGCTCGCTTGCAACTGGGGCGGCGTGATCCAGATCGTCGTGCCGGGACAGTTCACTTCAATGGTTCCCTGACCGATCCCTACTAACTCATGTCGCAATACGTTTTCACGATGAGCTCCCGCATGGTCGCCATCACGGTGACCTGCCTGTTGCTGCTGTGCGTCCTCCTGTTCCTGATGGGCGTGGAGATCGGCAAGCTGCTGGCGCCTGCGCCCATCCCTTCGGCTCCCGCCGCCGTGGCGCCTGCGCCGCTGCAGTCGCCCTCTCCCGCACCTGCCCCCACAGCCGCGCCGGCTCCCGCCGCCTCCACCCAATGACCAAAGTAGATCAAAGCATGTCGAACAACACACGACACCTCATGGGCATGCACAGCGCGCTGCGTCGCCTCGCCCTTCCAACATTGCTGGCGCTGGCCGGCCTCTGCGCGGGTGGCCCCGCTGGCGCGGCAGGCGAACGGCCCGTGGCGCAGGGCGTGATCGCCGTGCCGGTCGCACTCGCTGCGCCTGTCGCCGTGGCGCCCGCGCCCGCATTCCCGGTCGAGCCGGCAGCCCCTGTCGCGCCACCGGCACCCGTGCTCACCAACGGCCTCGTGCGCGTGCCCGACGGCCGCCTGCTCGCGCCCGACATCGCGCGCATCGTGACGCGCGGCGAGCTCGTGGTGGCCATGCTCAAGGTCGACACGCCGCCGTTCTTCTTCTTCGACGACGCCGGCCAGTGGACCGGGCTCGAGGTCGGCCTGGCGCAGTCGCTCGCCAAGGAACTGGGCGTCAAGCTGCGCTTCAACCGCGAGGCCGGCACCTTCAACGCGGTGGTCGACCTGCTGGCCAACGGCCAGGCCGACCTGGCCATCAGCAAGCTGTCGCGCACGCTGGCACGCACGCAGACCATTGCGTTCAGCGACGCCTACCTCACGCTGAACCACTCGCTGATCCTGAACCGCGTGAAGTTCGCGCAGCTCTCGCACGGGCGCCCGCTGCCGGAGGTCATCCGCAACTTCAACGGCAGCATCGGCGTGATCGCCAAATCTTCTTTCGCGGACTACGCGCGCACCAACTTCCCGCACGCCAAGGTGCAGGAGTTTCCGACCTGGAACGAGGTGCTGGTGGCCCTGCACAAGGGCGAGATCGTGAGCGCCTACCGCGACGAGTTCGAGGTCAAGCGCGTGCTCAAGGCCGACCCGACCGTATCGCTCGTGCTGCGCACCGTGACGCTGAAGGACCTTGAAGACACCCTCGGCATCGGCGTTGCCGTGACCGACACCACGCTGCTGGCCTACGTCAACCAGTTCCTCGCCCAGCGCACCGAGAAGCTGGACATCCAGAAGGTGCTGCAGGCACTCGATCGCTGAGCCGCAAAGAACACGCACCCATCATGAATTCCTCCAAGCTCTACGCCTTCGTCCTCAACCCCTGGGTCGTGATCATCAGCCTCGGGGCCGGCGTGGCCTTCGGCATGCTCGCACCCCCGCTCGCGACCACCCTCAGCTTCGTGGGCGACATCTACGTCGACCTGCTGAAGATGATCACGCTGCCCTTCATGGTCTCGGCCGTGATCTTCAGCCTGCAGCGGCTGTTTCGCGACGGCGGCACGGCCAGCCTGCTGGGCCGCGTTGCGCTGGTGTTCCTCGCGTTCTCGGCCTTCGTGGCCATTGCCGGCGCGGCCACGCTGCTGCTGCTTCGCCCCGGCGAGAACCTGCCGGCCAGCACCATGCAGACCTTCGGCCAGATCGTCGGCGGCGACCTGAGCGCCAGCGACACGGCCATGAGCCTGCGCGGCACCGACGAAGTGAAGAAAACCGCCAGCTTCGCCGACATGCTGGTGAGCCTGGTGCCCGCCAACATCTTCACGGCCCTGGCCAACGGCGACACGCTGAAGACGCTGGTGTTCGCGCTGCTGTTCGGCCTGGCGGTGGGGCACGTGCCCACGCGCATTTCAGACGGGCTGACCCAGGCGCTCGAAACCGTCTATCACGCCTGCCAGACGCTGATGCGCTGGCTGAGCTTTCCGCTGCCGGTGGTGCTGTTCTGCATGAGCGCGGCACAACTGGGCAAGACGGGCATCGAGCCGCTGCGCGCGATGGGCGCCTTTGTGCTGGCCTTCCTGGTGGTGTCGACGGTGCTGCTGGCGGTGGCGTGCGTCATCATCTGGAAGCGCTCCAACGGCACGCTGGGGCAGACGCTCAACGCCATGCGCGGCCCCTTCGCATTGGCGCTGGCCACGCGCAGCAGCGCCACCTGCATGCCGATCATGATCGAGAGCCTGGTCACGCGGCTGGGCTTCGCGCGCTCGCGGGTTGAATTGCTGGTGCCGCTCACGGTGTCGCTGCTGCGCATCGGGCCGGTCGTGTACTACGTGTGCGCCACGCTCTTCATCGCGCAGATCTACGGGCGCTCGCTGTCGCCGGTGGAAATCGGCATCGTGCTCACCTCTTCGGTGCTCGCGGGCTTTGCCTCTGCGGGCATGACGGGGCTGGTGACGGTGTCGCTGATCGGCATGACCTGCACCTACCTGGGCCTGCCCTTCGAGGCGGCGTTCATCCTGTTCCTGGCGGTGGACCCGGTGTGCGACATGCTGCGCACGCTGGTGCTGGTCATCGGCAACACCGCGGCCGTCGCTGTCGTGTGCCCCCGGCCACTGAAGATCTAGAGGGCACGCACTCATGTCACGCATCGGCGTTCTCGGCGGCATGGGCCCATCGGCAACGGTGGACTTCATGGAAAAGATCATCCAGCTCACTCCCGCCACGCGCGACCAGGAGCACCTGCCGGTGATCGTGGCGAACCTGCCGCACGTGCCGGACCGCTCCAGCGCCATCCTGGGCACGGGGCCCGACCCGCTGGGCGCGCTGCTCGCGGGCATCGACGTGCTCAACGACATCGGCGTGGGCGTGATCGCAATTCCCTGCAACTCGTCGCACCACTGGTATGCGCAGATGGTCGAGCACAGCCGGGCGCCGGTGATCCACATCGCGCAGTCATGCGTGGCCGCCATAGCCACGACACCGGGCGAACGGCCGGTACGGGTGGCGGTGCTCGCCACGCGAGGCGCGCTGGCCTCGGGCTTCTACCAGCAGGCGCTGCGCGAACGCGGCATCGACTTTCTGGTGCCCGACGCCACGACCGGTCAGGACCACGTGGACGCCTGCATCCGCGCCGTGAAGGGCGGTGACGTGCAGGCCGGCGCGGCAGCCTTCGAGCTTGCGCTGGAAGCGCTGTCCGCCACCGGCGCCACCGTGGTGATCATGGGCTGCACCGAATTGCCGATCGCCGCGAAGGCAGCGAACGCCGCCGGGCACAGCACGCTGATGCTGATCGACAGCTCGCTGGAGCTGGCCCGCGCCACCGTCGCCTTCGCACTCGACAAGGGATGGAACAAGCCGACATGGGTTTCCTGACGCGCATGTCCCACAGCCTGCTCGCCCTGCTTCTGTGCATGGCGGCAGGCGGAGTCGTGGGCGTCTATGCGCCCGTGGTGGGCGACGTGGGGTACACGGCAGCGCAGGTCTACCTGGCCATCGTGAGCATGGCAGCCATTCCGCTGCTGGTGGTCGCCACCTTCTTCGGCCTGCGCCAGACCATGGGGCTGCCCTTTCCAGGACGGCGCATCGCGATGATCGCGGGCCTTGCACTGCTGCTGGTAATGAGCTGCGCGGGCACCGGGCTGGCACTGGGCTGGGTGAACGCACCGGGCGCGCACCTGGACGCCGAATCGCGCGAGCACCTGGGCGAACTGGTGCAGCAGGCCGGCGACGGCGGCGACCTCGAAATGCGCCTGCACGACAGCAGCACGCAGGCAACGGCCATCGAGCGCCCCCGCGTCACGCTGGTGCCCGACAACTTCTTCCGCGTGCTGGTGGAGGGGCGCTCTCTGGGCATCCTGTCGTGCGCGCTGCTGTTCGGCCTGGCCTTTGCCGCGCTGGCACGCACGCAGCACGCCGCGCTCAACCATATGTTCGAGGGCATCTACCGCACGCTCGAACTCATCATCGCGCGCGCCAACATCCTGCTGCCTGTGGTGGCCTTCGGCATGTCGGCGCACGTGTTCGCGCAGACCGACGCGGTGACGATCCGCGCCATGAGCGGCTTCCTGCTGCACTTCGTGGCGCTGGTGGCACTGCTGGCCGCGGGCGCCATCGCGGTGATCCACCAGCGCGGCAACCAGCCGCTAGCCGATGTGCTGCAGCACCTGAAGACGCCGATGCTGGTAAGCCTGATGTCGTCGAGCACCACGGCCAGCATTCCGCACACCATCGAGGCGATGAGCGCGCGCCTGGGCTTCAGCCGCGGCATCGTCGAGCTGGTGGTGCCCACCGCCTCGGTGTTCCTGCGCGCGGGCTCGGCGCTGTACTACGTGCTGCTGGCGCTGTTCGTGGCCAACCTCTACGACCGCACGCTCAGCGCGGCCGACATCGGAATGATCGGCATGGGCGCGACGGTTGCGGCCTTCGCCTCGGCCGGCAACAACAGCCTGACCAACGTGGGCTACGCGGGCATCGTGCTGGCGATGCTGCAGCTGCCCATCGAGGCTGCGCTGGCGCTGTTCCTGGCCATCGACCTGATCTGCGAGGGGCCGCGCAACCTGCTGACGCTGCTGGCCACCTGCGTGCTGATTTCCGTCGTGTCGGCGGGCCTGCCGTCGGAGCGCGTGACGGCGCCTGCCGCCGACGCGGTACCCGCGAAGCCGCTGCGCTTCGTGCTCACGCGCGGCAACGTCATGCTGCTGGCGGGCTGCAGCGTGCTGGCCTCCCTGCTGATTTTGCTGATGGGCATTGCCGTGGGCGCGCGGCAGGCACAGCCCTCCGCCGCGTATGCGACTTCAGCCGCGGCGAACCCTGGAATATCGCGATGAACCGCACAAAGACTCTTCTCTTCAGATGGATCGCCGCCCTGCTGCTGCTCTCGCAGCTGGCCGCATGCGGCAGCCTGTTTCCCAAGGGCACGCGCGTGAACTGGAGCGAGCTCACGCTGTCGGCCTCGCCCGACGCCAACCAGAACAGCCCGGTGGCGGTCGACGTGGTGATGGTGCTCGACGACACCATGCTCGCCCGCATCACCGAGCTCACCGCAGCCAAGTGGTTCGGCGCGCGCGCCGACCTGCAGAAGACCTTTCCGCAGAGCCTGTCTTACCTCTCGTGGGAGCTGGTGCCGGGCCAGACGATTCGCGTGCCCTCCAGCGCCTTCGGCTCGCAACGCGTGGCGGCCGTGCTCGTCTTCGCGAACTACACCACGCCCGGCGCCAATCGCGTGCGGGTGGAAGACCTCAAGGGCGCCGTTGTCGCCCGCTTCGACGTTCAAAGCTTCGACGTGTCGACCACACGCTGAACAACCCGGACCCTCGCCAGTGAACACCGCATTCCATCTTTCTTCTTCCTGCGCAGGAGCCCGCCATGTCTGACGTGCACAGCGCCTCCCCCATCACCGACCGCATCGAGTGGCACGAAGGCATGCTGCTGTCACCGCAGCACTTCCAGCAGCTCTCGGCGCGCACCGATTCCCTCGTGGCCTGGCAGACGCTGGCCGCCGCGCCCTTCAGCTGGGGCGTGCGCCGCCTGGTGTTCGACCAGGGCCTGCTGCCCGCCGGCCTGCTGCGCGTGCTGGCGCTCGACGCCATCCTGCCGGACGGCACCGCCGTGCAGTACTCGGCTGCCGAGGCCGCGCACGGTGCGCTCGAACTCTCGCTCGCGCCGCATAAAGACCAGCTTGCCGTCGAGCCGCTCGACATCTACCTCACGCTGCCGGTCGCCGGCCCCGCGCGGCATCGCGGCGCGACTGTGCGCTTTCGCTCGGTGTCCGGCGCGCCGGTGGAAGACGCCGTGTCCGATGCCGAGCCCGCGAACATCCCCCGCATGCTGCCGCGCCTGGCGCTCAGCGCAGGCGCGGTGCCGCCCGGCACGCACGTGCATCTGCGCCTGGGCCAGGTGTTCAAGGACAACGAAGTCGTGAAGCTCGGCGACGCGCAACCGCCGCTGCTCGAGGTAGCGCGCGACAACCCGCTGTGGACTGCGGCCGCCGGCCTGCTGGGCCAGCTGCGCGGCAAGGCGGCCTTCGTCGCGAAGCAGACAGCTGTGCCCTCTTCACGCGTGGACGACCGCCTCGCGCACCTCGAACTGAAGGACCGGCTACGCAGCCTGCTGTCGGGCCTGCCGCATGCCGAGGCCGTGCTGCGCACGCCGCACCTGCATCCGCTGCCGATGTACTGGTCGCTGTGCGCGCTGCTGGCATCGCTGAGCCTGCTGCGGCCCGGCGGCCTGCCGCCGGTGCCGATGGACTATGACCATGCGAACCCCTCGCGCGTGTTCCAGCCGCTGCTGCTGGCGCTGCGCGACGCGGTGTCCGAAGTGAGCCAGGAGTACCGCGAGCACAAGTTCGAGTTTCGCCAGGGCGCATTCGAGACCACGCTGCAGCCGCAGTGGCTGGCCGGCACGCGCATCGTGGTCGGCCTGCGCGGCCAGTCCGACAAGGATCTGCTCGCCTGGATGGACAGCGCCATCGTCGGCGCGCAGTCGGCCTACCCCTCGTTGCGCGAACGCCGCGTGCTGGGCGCGGTGCGCCGCCCCATCGAGTCGGCCGACGAGCTTGGCCTGCGTCCCGGCTCGGGCTACCTGCTCTACGCCATCCAGACCAGCACCGCGCTGACAGTAGCCGGCGAACTGCTCGTGATCGCCAACGCGAACGAAGGCGCCACCGCGCAGCCTCCGCAGGAAATCGTGCTGTTCATCAAAGACTGATCGACCCCCCATGGCACGCACCCTTCCCGACCTTGCGGTCGACGACCACATTACCAAGCAGTTCCGCGCGTTCTACGACGAGATCGTGAAAGCACGCGACCGCACCGCCGAATCGCGCGAGACCGACATCGACATGGTGGCGCAGGCGCTGGCCCGCCACCTGGAGAACCTGCTCGAGCTGCAGTCGCTCGAATCGCGTCGCGAGAGCACGCGCTTCGAGCTGGAGAACGTGGCCGACGCGCGCTACCTCAAGGCCGCGCTGGCCGACGAGATCCTGCTGCACACGCCGTGGATCGGCCGCGAGCGCTGGACCGCTCACCTGCTGGAGTCTTCGCTGTTCCGCACCAACATCGCGGGCGACCTGGTGTTCAGCCGCATCGAAGAACTGCTGTCGGGCCGCGAGCCTTCGCGCCGCGACATCGCGCGGCTGTATCTCTTTGCACTGGCACTGGGCTTCCAGGGCAAGTACCGCGGCGGCGGCGAAGAAGCGCGCCTGCTGGGCTACCGCGAAGAGCTGTTCCAGTTCGTCTACCAGCGGCAGGCCGACTTCTCGGGTCGCGACCGCGTGGTGTCGGAGCGCGCCTATGCGAGCACGCTCTCGCACATCGCTCCGCGCAAGCTGCCCACGCTGAGCCGCTGGACGGTGCTGTTCCTGCTGTGTACCGCCTCGCTGCTGGCGGTGTCGGAGCTGTTGTGGCTATGGCAGTCGTGGCCGGTGCGGCAGGTGCTGCAGCCGGGTGCGGTCGATGCATCGGGGGCATACCAGCGATGAACGACATGCGCCATTCAAAGAGCCCCAGGAGGTCGTTGCCATGCTGACAGACCAGCTCTTCCTCATTTCCATCGCGGTGCTCACGCTGGTGGTGCTGCTCGTGCTCGGCATGGTGCTGTACTTTGCGGCACGGCGTTCGCACGCCAAGCCGTCGAGCGACCCGAAGGTCGCGCGCATCCGCTTCGATTCGCTGCGCAGTTCGTTCCGCCAGGCCGTGGAGCTGATCGAAGGCAACATCGCCTCGCGCGCCGACCGCTACGGCATTCCGTGGATCATGCTGCTCAACGAGGGCGACGACCATCGCCAGCTGCCCATCGAGCAGTCGGGCGTGGCGAGCGCACTGAGCACCGAGTCGGCCTCGGCCGCGACCACGCAGGGCATCTCGTGGCACTTCTTCGACCGCGGCGTGGTCATCGACATCCAGGGCGCCTACCTCGGCTCGCCCGATGACGACGACGCCTCCGAGAAGCCATGGGACGAGTTCCTGGGCATGTGCCGGGCCTACCGGCCGCAGCGCCCGTTCGACTCGGTGGTCATCACCATTCCGGCGGCGCTGCTGCTCGACGACAGCACCGACGGCCGGCTCGAACTCTCCAAGCGCGCCAAGCTCGCGCACCGCCGCCTGTGGCTCGCACAGAACCGCTTTGCGATGCGCTTCGCCGTGTATGTGCTGGTCACCGGCGCGGAACACCTCGAAGGCTTCAGCGCCTTCGCGAGCGCCCTGCCCGAGCCGCTGCGCGCGAGCATGCTGGGCTGGTCGTCGCCTTATGACCTGTCGACCACCTACCAGCCGGGCTGGGTCGACGAGGCGGTGGGCACCGTGGTGCGTTCGGTGTCCGACGTGTCGGCCGAGCTCTTCGCCACCGATACCGCGCCGCAGGGCGCCGGCCCGCAACTGCTGCTGCCTTCGCGCATCGAGGCGCTGCGCGGCCAGCTGCAGCTGTATGTCGATGAGCTGATGCGCCCGAGCGCGTACCACGAGCCCTTCTTCTTCCGCGGCATCTACCTGACGGGTGACAGCGGCGAATCGGCGCAGGCTGTTGCCGCCATCGACGCCGAGCACGACAGCTACGGCCAGAAGGACCTCGAGCCCATCGGCGGCGACCTGATCGCGCAGCTGATGCGCCAGCCGGCATTCCTGCGTGACCTGTTCGAGAAGAAGATCTTTCTCGAATACGGCCTCACACGGCCGTCGCGCACGCAGACGCTGGCGCGCCCGGTGCTGCATCGCGCGCTGCGCTGGACGGCCATCTTGTTCCTCAGCGGCTGGGGCATTGGCCTGGTTGTGGCCACATGGCAGCTGCACCGGCACAACAGCACGCTGGTATCGGCGCTCTCGCAACTGCAGCACGATGCGCAATACCGCATGCGCGCACTGCAGCGCGGCGAGACCATTCCGACCGCGTGGTACCGCAACAAGGCGCTGTCGCTGCTGGCCATGAACGAGCGGCTGCGCACCGACGGCACGTACTCCTTCTTCATGCCCGGCTCGTGGCGCCCCTTCGACGACCTGAACGAACGCGTGATAGAGCGCATCGAGCGCGAGTTCGGCGACATCGCCGTGAGCACGCTGCGCCGCGAGCTGATGGCCCGCGTGAGCCAGCTGAGCGGCGTGGAGCAGGACGAGGCTACCGGCGAATTCATCGTCGGTGCCAACTGCAGCCTGCCGCCGAGCTTCAAGACCATCGGCGATGCGCCGCGCAAGAACGGCCTGCTGGTGGAAGACCAGCCCGAGTTCGGCGCCCTGCAACGCTACCTGGGTTCAGCCGAGCAGCTCGACACCGCCCTGCAGGCGGTGGAGCGCCTGCGCCAGCCTTCCACCGGCAATGCGGAAGACCTGCGCGTGGCCGTGCGCTACGCGCTGGGCGCCGAGCTGCCCGCCGACCTGAGCCGCAACCTGCGCTACTTTCGCCAGGCGGCCGAGGGCAATGCACTGGCGATTCCGCTGGCGCCGGTGCAGTCGGCGCTGCGCTGCGCGCTCGACAAGGGCACTGCGCAGCTCGACACGCGGCTGTTCGTCAACAACGAACTGCTGGTGTCCGAGCAGTCGCTGGGGCGGCTGCTGCCATCGCTCGCCAGTGCGGGCACCTTCGCGCGCACCACGGCCAGTTATCGCGAAGTGATCGCCGCCATCAAGGACCAGGAAGACCTGGTCGCCTCGGGCAAGGGCGGCTGGATGCGCCAGCCGGTGCTGGTGCTGGGCGCCTCGTACGACCGCACGATCGCGCGCATCGAGCAGAACCGCCTGCTGGGGCAGGAGCCGGCCGATGCGGTACGCGGCCGCGCGCAAGATGCCTTCCAGAAATTCCGCGCCGAGTTCAACCTGCGCTTCGGCGGCGCGCAGCCCGGCCTCGTGTGGCAGGACAAGGAAGGCCGCTTCGCGCTGGCGCCCGAACGCATCGCGCTGCGCGACGCACTCACCGCGCTGCTGGCACAGCCCTTCATGGCCGCCGCGCGCGACCGCGAGCTGCCGGGCGCAGGCCTGCGCTCGACGGCCACATGGGACCTCATGCGGCTCGACCAGGCACTGGCTGTCGGCGACATCCGCAAGCGCTACATGACCGACGGCATGACGGCCTTTCCGGCGACGGTTCGCCCGGGCATCGAGAGCGCGCTGAATGCGCACTTCGCGCAGCTCGTGGTCGACCAGGTGGCCGAGGCTGCGACCGGTGCCAACGACGGCATGCGCCCCACGTCAGGCGCACTGATGGCCACCGACACGCAGGCCGCGGCTTATGAAGCCTCGCGCCAGCGCCTGGCCAAGATACAGGCGCTGCTGTACGAGATGGGCTCCGGTCCGCGCGCCGAAGACCTGCGCGCAATGATGTCGCGCGACGCGCTGCAACGCCTGGAAGGCGTGGACGAAGCCTTCAACCAGTCGGAGCTGTACGCCATGCGCGGGCGCGACTTCCAGGGCTGGCGCGGCGAGCGCGGGCCGATGCTGGTGGCCTTCGGCGTGCCGGACACGGGCTCGCTCGCGGCCTACCTGGGGCAGCAGTTCAACCGCACCGAAACGCTGGGCAAGCTGGCCGACAGCTACATCGCGGCGCTCGACGGCGCGGGTGCGGGCTCGGTGCTCGCGCAGCGCTGGCAGGCCATCAACCGCGACCTGGAGCGCTACCGGCTGAAGAACCCGAACAGCAGCCTGCTGCTGCTCGAACAGTTCCTTGGCACGACCGGCGCCGAGATCGACCGCGAGACCTGCGCCGCCAAGCTGGCCGGCAAGGCGCCGGCGGCGCGCATCGGCGACTACTTTGCCGACCGCCACCAGCAGATCTACAGCGCCCTGCTCGCGCGCTGCTACGAGCTGCAGTTCGGCGACCAGCAGGAGCTGTGGACGCAGTTCTCCACGCGCTTCAACCGCTCGCTGGCGGGCCGGCATCCGTTCGGCGCGGCGACGGGCCGCGCCTTCGACCTGGCCGACCCGGCGGACGTGAACGACCTCGCACGGGCCTTCGACCCGCTGTCGCGCGCGCTGAAGGACAACCGCACCGACGGCGCCGTGCGCACCTCGGCCATGCCGGGATCGGCCGCGCGCCGCTTCGCCGAGCAGTTCGGCCGCGCACGCGACTTCATGCTGCCGCTGTTCCCGACCGAGGAAGGCGCCGCGCCGGGCTACGACCTGAGCGTGGACTTCCGCGTGAACACCGGCGCCGAGATCGAGGGCAACAAGATCATCGACTGGTCCTTCGAAGTCGGCGACCAGGTGCTCAAGCAGCGCGACCCGCCGCGCACGCTGCGCTGGGAATACGGCATGCCGGTGGCGCTGGTGCTGCGCATCGCGAAAGACTCGCCACTGGTGGCGCGCGCCGACCCGCAACAGCACGCGCTGCTGACCGACGGCCAGACCGTGAGCTTCCGCTTCGCCGACCCGTGGGCGCTGTTCACGCTGGCGCAGCGCCAGCGTGAAGCCGACACGGTGCAACGGCCGGACGGCCGCTCGCAGTTGCTGAAGTTCGAGTTTCCGCTGGTGGCCCAGTCGGCTGGCGACACCGCCCAGTCGCCTGCGGGAGGACGCGCGCGCGTGTTCCTGCGCGTTGCCGCAAGCCCCGCCGGCAAGAAGACCGCCCTGATCTGGCCCGCCGCGTTCCCGATGCGCGCCCCTGAATGGAACACGCCCTGATGGCCGCCGTGCTCGCTCCCCTGAACACCGAGGCCGCCAACGGCTTCGCCCCCGACCTCGCGGCCTTCCTCGCGCCGCTGGAAATCGAAGGCGAAGGCCCCGCCGGGCCGCCGCTGCGCTACGACCCGGTGTACTCCCGCATCCGCGATGCGCGCATGGAGGAAGACGCCAGCCTGCCGATGGGCGAATGGACCCGTCCGCTCAAGAAGGCCGACTGGCGCGCCACCGAGATGCTTTGCGCCGAGGTGCTGCAACGGCGCAGCAAGGACCTGCAGGTGGCCGCGTGGCTCACCGAAGCGTGGGTGCATCGCCATGCGATCGACGGGCTGATCGCCGGCACACGGCTGCTCGAAGGGCTGGCGCGCGACTTCTGGCAAGACGTGCATCCATGCATCGGCGAGGACGGCGACGCCGACATGCGCACGGCCACTTTCGTGTGGCTCAACGACACCCTCGCGCAGACCCTGCTGATGCGCGTGCCGCTGCTCGCATGGCCGGATTTCTCCCCGCCCTTCATCAACCTGGGCGACTGGCAGCGCGCGCTGACCACCGAGTTCGGCGCCGGTGCGGGCAATACCAAGTCGAAGGCGAAGGAAGTGGCGGCAGAGCCGAGCGCGCAGACGGTGTCGCGCCAGGACATCCTCGATCAGGCCGCACGCGACCTGCATGCGCTTGCCGCGCTCGACGACCGCGTGGCGCTGGCCGCCGATGCATGGCGCGACCTGGGCGCACTGCTCGACGAGCGCCTGGGCGCGGACGCGCCGAGCCTGTCGAAGGTGACGGAGATGCTGCTTCGCACGCGGCAGGCGCTGCGCAGCCTGCTGCAGGAGCGCGACCCGCGCGATGAAGAACCACCGGCCATGCCAATGGAGCCGCCCGCAAGTTGGGCGGCGGACACATCAACGCTTTCCGCGACCTCGATGGACGACAACGACATGAGCGAAGCCCCTTCTCCTCCTCCTTCTCTTTCTCCTTCCGCGCCGCTGCCGCAGGCCGCGGCAAGCGGGCGCATCGGCAGCCGCGCCGAGGCCTACCAGTTGCTGGAGTTGGCCGCCGCCTACCTGCTGCGCGAAGAGCCGCACAGCCCAACGCCCTACCTCGTCAACCGCGCGGTGGCGTGGGGGCGCATGCCATTGCCGCAACTGATGCAGGAAGTGCTGCGCGAGGACGGCGACCTGAATCGGTACTTCTCGATCATTGGCGTCAGGCCCGACGCCTAGACAGATTGATCTCTTCGATGGAGCTTTCAACATGCCACGCCACCTCAAGCGCACCGGCCAGCATCTGTATGTCGATGGCTTGCATCTGCTCGGCATCTGCGAGCGATTGATGAAGGAAGCGGTGCTGGCCGGCGCGCCCGGAGGCGCCGGAACACCTGCGGCCCCCTACACCATGGCCAATGCCGGTGACTGGGTCGCACGCTGGCGCGCGTCGACGCGCGAGGGCATGGTCTATTACAAGATGGCGGGCAGGCTCATCAGCAAGAACCACAAGGTGTATGTCGGCGACGTCGGGCCTGCATACCTTCAATCCACAAGCATCCTGGAGAGTTCGCTCAAGGCATTCCGGTCCAAATACGGCAGGCTGCCAAAGCTCAATCTCCACTTTGGCTATGCCGTCACCTCAATAACAGTAATCAGGGCTGCACTCAACGTCGACAACGCGACGTGGAAAGCATTGCGAATCGAGCAGACGGGCACTCCTCCGCCAACCTGGACGGCATCCATCCTGAGCACTCACCTCATTGCGATGGCAAGAACCCCAGGCGCTTCATCGAACGACCCCAACGATTACATCGATGCGAAGGACAGAGAACTCCTCCAGGAGTGGGCCACCAAGAACGCAATCAACGACCCGCAGTACCAGGTACTCGCGCAGAGGGTGGCCGACCCGGGCCTCATCTATGCAAAGAGCACCGACAGCGTCTATGGCGGCACACGGCCTGCCCCCTGGAGCGAGATACGCCATTCCCCCGTGATCGCCAAGGCGGTCCGCTCCCTGATGAAGGGCGAGTCCCCGTCGTTGGCCGCCGGCCCGGCTGGATACGACAAGGACTACGCGCGCAAGCAGTTGCTGCTGCCCGTCATGACGATGGCGATCTTTCACGCGGAGCCTGCGAGAAACCCGCGTGCATGGCCGATCAACCTGATGATCCTGGACCTCGCGGAGTCCACCACCGCACGCTTCACGTGGGACGCGATCCTGTGGCATCCGCTTGCAATTCCGCAATCGGCCACTACGGGCGCCGGCCATGTTCTCGCCGTGCCCCTGAGCGGCCCCCGGGGGCCGCATGCTCCCCTGGTGCCCTTCGTCGGGCCGCAGCCGACGCTGCAGGAAAAGACGGCACAGGCACGCGCGGAGCGCGCGATCGTGCCCATCACAAGCACGCTGAAGCTGCATCTCGTCGGCGGACTGATTCCGGCAAGCCCCACTGACGGCGGTCGAATAGGCGGGCGTCCGCTCTGGTCGCAGAACAGGTTTGCTGCAACCGAGCCTTTCGACTTCATCCATCAGAAAGAGATCGACGTGCTGCTGCAGTGGCTGATGCAATTTCCGGAGATCGGCACCCATTGGAGCGTGCAGGACCCGCCGCCGCACGGCGCCACGCTCGTGCCGGCGATGCAGGTTCTGCAGCGCCAGGTTCCCGCCGATGTGGCAACGACCACAGGCTTGACCCGCATCGCCGCCCGGCTCCAGACCCGGATCGGGACCCTGGATTACATGCATTAGCCAGACCCCCGTCTCTCAGGAGTTCTCCGCTCCGGCGCTTGCTGTTCAATGCGCCCGCGAGCGCCAAGTTCACGCACAAGTACGAAGTCGTCCGGGCCGAGCTGCCCGGCGCCGAGTTCAATACCAGGACCAAGGCCTGACCCAAGACGAACTTCACGCAGCTCCAGGCGTGGAAGCAGATGGAGGCGCTGCCCTGCTTCAAGGCGAACAAGGAGATTCCGGACGCGGTTGCGCTCTAGGCGGCAACGGTCGCAGCGGGACCGAACGCCGTGCCTCAACCCAGCACGTCGTTCACCTGCTCGCGGAACTCGCTCAGGCTCACGGCGGCCCCAATCTCTCGCGGCAACGCATCGCGCACCGAGAACACGCCCAGGATCTTCGCCCCCGCCGCCAGCGGCAGGTGGCGAAAGCCCCGTTCGAGCATGAGCGCGACGGCGTCGGACACCAGCGTTTCGGGCGGCACGCAGATGGGGTTGGGCGTCATCACGTCGCGCACCGCCGTGCGATCAGGGTCCAGCCCCTTGGCCAGCACCCGGGTCATCAGGTCGCGCTCGGTCAGGATGCCGAGCAGCGTGTCGGGCAGGTCCATGATGAGCACGCTGCCGCAGTTGGCACGCGTCATCACGCATGCGGCGTCGCGCACGTTCGCCTGCGGACCCAGGCTGATCACGTGCTTGCGCGAGATGGACTGGAAAACAGTGCGCTCGGTCATGATGCACCCTCCGGAAGTGGCGTCGTGGATGGTGCCGCCGACAGCGGCTCAGCGCAAGGAGGCGTTGAGCCGCTCCAGCGCCGTGGCGCCGGGGCAAAGCTGGTCAGGCCCCATCGCGTTGAGCGACTGGTCGCTGGTGTTGAGCGCCGTGTGCAGGTCGGTGGCCAGCGGGTCGACATAGAGCAGGCCGGTCACCACCTCGCCCATCTCGTGATGCCGCTGCATGTAGGCCATGGCGGCATAACGGTCGCCAGGGTTGTAGTCGGGGTGCAGGCTGCGCAGGCGCAGCAGCGTGCCGTCGTGCTGGCGCACGTCCATCACTTCTCCGGGCTCGATGTCGGCGACGATTTCGTCCCGCCCGCTGATGAAGTCGATGCGGCTCACCGCCTCGTTGTGCTCTCGCACGTAGTCGTAGCTCTTGGTGCTGCCGGGGTGGTTGTTGAAGGCAACGCAGGGGCTGATGACGTCGATGAAGGCGGAGCCACCATGGCTGATCGCCCCTTTTATCAGTGGCACAAGTTGCGCCTTGTTACCCGAAAAACCCCGCCCTACGTAGCTGGCGCCCAACTGCAGCGCCATGGCCACGAGGTCCACCGGGCTGTCTGTGTTGACGACGCCCTTCTTGCTTTTCGAGCCCTGGTCGGCGGTGGCGGAGAACTGGCCCTTGGTGAGGCCGTAGACGCCGTTGTTCTCCACGATGTAGGCCATGCGCACGCCGCGCCGCATGGCGTGGGCAAACTGGCCCAGGCCGATGGAAGCCGAATCGCCGTCGCCCGAAACGCCCAGGTACAGCAGGTCGCGGTTGGCGAGGTTGGCGCCGGTCAGCACGCTGGGCATGCGGCCGTGCACGGTGTTGAAGCCGTGCGATGCGCCCAGAAAGTAATCCGGCGTCTTGGAGCTGCAGCCAATGCCCGAGAGCTTGGCCACGCGATGCGGCTCGATGTCCAGCTCCCAGCAGGCCTCGATGATGGCGGCGGAGATGGAGTCGTGGCCGCAGCCGGCGCACAGCGTGGAGATCTTTCCCTCGTAGTCGCGTCGCGTGTAGCCGACCTTGTTGGTGGCCAGCGTCGGGTGACGCAACCGGGGCTTGGCAAGGTAGGTCATGCAGGCTCTTTCTTATCGGTGCTGCCGGAGGCTTGCGTCTGTTGTTGCACATGCGCGCTGATCGACTGGACGATGAAGCGCGCGGTGATGGGCGTGCCGTCGAAATGCAGCACCCGTATCAACCGCGCCGGATCGGCGTCCAGCTCATTCACCAGCAGGCTGCGCATCTGTGCGTCGCGGTTCTGCTCGACCACGAACACCTTTTCATGCTGCGCCAGGAACTGCACCACACTGTCCGGAAAGGGAAAGGCGCGCAGCCGCAGTGCATCGAGATGGATGCCGCGCTCTTCCAGCGCCTGCAACGCCTCGTGCATCGATGGGCTGGTCGAACCGAAATAGATCACGCCCAGTTTGGTCTTTTCGGCAGCAGGCCTCAGCACCGGCTGCGGCACCAGCGTGGCTGCTGTCGCGAACTTCTTCAGCAGCCGCTCCATGTTGTAGATGTAGTCCGGCCCGCGCTCCGAGTAGCGGGCGTAGGCGTCGCGTGTCGTGCCGCGCGTGAAGTAGCTGCCCTTGGTCGGGTGCGTGCCCGGCAGCGTGCGCCAGGGAATGCCGTCGCCATCCACATCCTTGTAGCGGCCGAAGTCGCGGCCCGCCTCGAGCTCTTCGGCGCTCATGACCTTGCCGCGGTCGTAGGCCTTGCTGTCGTCCCAGGCAAAGGGCTCGCACAGGCGCTGGTTCATGCCGATGTCCAGGTCCGTCATCACGAACACCGGCGTCTGCAGCCGGTCGGCCAGGTCCAGCGCCGCCGCCGCATGCTCGAAGCACTCGTGCGGATCCTCGGGGAACAGCAACACGTGCTTGGTGTCGCCGTGCGAGGCATACGCGCACGAGAGGATGTCGGCCTGCTGCGTGCGCGTCGGCATGCCGGTGGAAGGGCCGCCGCGCTGCACGTTGATGAGCGTGACGGGGATCTCCGCAAAGTAGGCCAGCCCGATGAACTCGCTCATCAGCGAAATGCCCGGCCCCGAGGTCGCGGTGAAGGCCCGTGCGCCGTTCCAGCCGGCGCCGACCACCACGCCAATCGATGCGAGTTCGTCTTCCGCCTGCACGATGGCAAAGCGGTGCTGGCCGGTGGCCGGGTCCACGCGGAACTTGGTGCAGTACTTCTGGAAGGCCTCGGCCACCGAGGACGACGGCGTGATCGGATACCAGGCCGCGACCGTGGCACCGCCATACACGCAGCCCAGCGCGGCGGCGCTGTTGCCATCGACGAAGATCCGGTTGCCAACCCCGTCGGCACGCCGCACCCGCAGCCCCAATGGCTCGTGCAGGTTCTCCCGCGCGAAATCGCAGCCCAGGTGCAGCGCCTGCACATTGGAGGCCAGCAGCTTCTCCTTGCCCTTGTACTGTTCGCCGAACAGCTTCTCGACCACCTCCGGCTCTATGCCGAGCAGGATGGCCAGGGCGCCCACATAGACGATGTTCTTGAACAGCTGGCGCTGCCGCGGGTCCTGATAAACGGCGTTGCAGATCTCAGTGAGCGGCATGCCGATCACGCGAACGTCGCTGCGGAACTTCGATGGCGGCAGCGGCCGCGTGCTGTCGTAGAAGAGATAGCCGCCGGGCTCCAGCTCGGCCAGGTCGGCCTCCCAGGTCTGCGGATTCATCGCCACCATCATGTCGGTGCCGCCGCGCCGTCCGAGATGGCCCTGCTCGGTCACGCGCACCTCATACCAGGTCGGCAGGCCCTGGATGTTGCTGGGAAAGATGTTGCGCGGACTCACCGGCACGCCCATGCGCAGGATGGCCTTGGCGAACAGTTCGTTGGCAGAGGCCGAACCCGAGCCGTTGACGTTGGCGAACTTGATGACGAAGTCGTTGACCGCCTCTATCTGTTTCATGCGGCCACCTCCTGCGCATGCCCTTGCCCGGCAGGTGTCATCTTCAACAAGAACTTCTGCATGTCCCACGCGCCCGTGGGGCAGCGCTCGGCGCACAGGCCGCAGTGCAGGCAGACGTCTTCGTCCTTGACCATCACGCGGCCCGTCTTGAGCCCGCCGGATACATACAGGTCTTGCGCCAGGTTCAGCGCCGGCGCCTTGAGCCGCGATCGCAACTCGACTTCCTCGCCGTTGTCGATGAAGTTGATGCAGTCCATCGGGCAGATGTCCACGCAGGCATCGCATTCGATGCAGGCGGCCTCGGTGAAGACGGTCTGCACGTCGCAGTTCAGGCAGCGCTCGGCCTCCTTGAAGGCAGTGGCGGCGTCGAAGCCCAGTTCCACCTCCACGCGGATGCTGGCCAGTGCGGTCTCTGCCTTGGCCCACGGCACCTTGTAGCGCAGGTCATTGGAGGTGTCGTTGTCGTAGCTCCACTCGTGGATGCCCATCTTCTGCGAGACCAGGTTGGTCATCGGCGCCGGGCGAACGTAGACCGGCTCGGCACGCAGCAGCTTGTCGATCGACACCGCAGCCTCGTGGCCATGGGCCACGGCCGTGATGATGTTCTTGGGGCCGAAGGCCGCATCGCCGCCGAAGAACACGTTGGGCACCGTCGACTGGAAGGTGTTCTCGTCCAGCTTCGGCAGGCCCGACTTGTCGAAGGCGATGCCGCAGTCGCGCTCGATCCACGGGAATGCGTTTTCCTGGCCCACCGCGACCAGCACTTCGTCGCATTCGAAATACGCGTCCGGCTCGCCGGTGGGCACCAGCGCGCGGCGGCCCTTGTCGTCGTACTCGGCGCGGACGATCTCGAAGCGCATGCCCAAGAGCTTGCCTTCTTCGTGGACGAAGGCCTTGGGCACGTGGAAGTCGATGATCGGAATGCCTTCGTGCTGGGCGTCTTCCTTCTCCCAGGGCGAGGCCTTCATTTCAGCGAAGCCGCTGCGCACGATGACCTTCACGTCGGTGCCGCCCAGGCGGCGGGCCGAGCGGCAGCAGTCCATTGCCGTGTTGCCACCGCCCAGCACGATCACGCGCTTGCCGATGCTGCTGACGTGGCCGAAGGAAACCGAGTTGAGCCAGTCGATGCCGATGTGGATGCTGGCCGCCGCTTCCTGTCGGCCAGGCACATCCAGGTCGCGCCCGCGGGGTGCGCCGCAGCCGACGAAGATCGCGTCCCACTCCTGCGCCATCAGAGCCGTCATCGAGTCGATGCGCTCGCCGCTGCGGAACTCGACGCCCAGATCGAGGATGTAGCCAGTCTCCTCGTCGATGACCGATTCCGGCAGGCGAAAGCGCGGTATCTGCGTGCGGATGAAACCGCCGGCCTTGGCTTCGCCGTCGAACACCGTCACTTCGTAGCCCAAAGGCGCCAGGTCGCGCGCGACGGTGAGCGAGGCCGGCCCCGCACCGACGCAGGCCACACGCTTGCCGTTCTTCGGCTCCAGCTTCGGCATGCGCGCGCGCACGTCGTCCTTCATGTCGGCTGCCACGCGCTTGAGCCTGCAGATGGCCACCGGCTCGGGCTCCCCCGTGTTGCCCTCTTCCACCCGTCCTCGCCTGCAGGCCGGCTCGCAGGGCCGGTCGCAGGTGCGCCCCAGGATGCCGGGGAAGACGTTGGACACCCAGTTGATCATGTAGGCGTCGCTGTAGCGGCGCTGCGCGATCATGCGGATGTATTCGGGGACGGGGGTGTGCGCCGGGCAGGCGTACTGGCAATCGACGACCTTGTGGAAATAGGCCGGGTTGGCAATGTTCGTTCGCTGCAATGCGTGTCTCCTGCCAGCCGCCAGGGACCCCGGAGGGGCCGACGCGCGGCTCTGGCGCAGTATGCGCCGCACATGCGGGAGCGCAACCTTGGTGAAATCCCGCAGCTAGCCGGCCTGCCCCTCCAGGGCAACGGCAAAGAGGGCATCGATCAGCGGCCGCTCCCTGCGGATGGAAAGGCAGCACAGCGAATAGCTGATCGACAGCTGCTCATCGTCGATTGCCACGGCCGCCAGGCCCGGCAGCGGAATGAACTCCACCTGCGTGACGAAGCCGACGCCCATTCCGTTGGCCACCGCGTGCAGGATGGCCTCGCGGCTGTTGATTTCCATGGCGCAGTGCAGGTTGACTTTCTGCTGCAGGCAGGCGCGCTCGACGCGATGCCGGGTCTTGGAGCCGGGCTCGCGCAGGATGACCGTTTCGTGTTCGATGTCGCGGGTGGTGATCGATGCGCGCTTCGTCCACGCATGGCCCTCGGGCACCACCGCGACGATGCGCTCAGCGCGGTAGGGCGCGATGTGCAGGCCTTCTGCCGCCGCGGGTTCGGCGACGATGCCCACGTCGATGGAGAAGTCCTGCAGCCCCCGGAGGGTGGACTCCTCCGACCCGATCGACACCGTCAGGTCCAGCGACGGATGCGCCTCCTTGAAGTTGCGCGCCAGCTCCAGCGCAATGGGCGGCGACACCGCGCCGACGCGCACCAGCCCCACCTTGAGCTTGCGCGCGCTCTCCAGGAAGAGCATCGCCTCTTCCTCCTGCCCGAACAGGCCCTGTGTGATGGCATAGAGCCGCTCGCCGGCCGCGGTGAGCCGCACGCCGCGCCCGCTGCGCAGGAACAGTTCCACGTTGAAGCGGGCCTCCAGGGCCTTGACCTGGTCGGTCACCGTCGGCTGCCCGATGTGCAGGTACTGCGCCGCCGAGGTGAAGCCGCCCGTCTTCGCCACGGCATGGAAGCATCTGATCGATTTGTAGTATTGGTGGAACATGCATTCGGGCCCCGGCGAAGCCGGCGGCTCCTTCAGGAAGAAAGCCTCTCACAAGCACGCCCGGGCGCGAATGAGCGCTTTCCCGGTCGCGATGCCCGCACGGGCGATCCATCGATTTTCGACCATGCGGACACCGGAAATGCGATTGGACGCGATGGCGGGCCGCTTCGACACTGGCCGCCATACGAGACAACCGAAGCGAAAGACCCGATGCCCCACGCGTACCACAACCCCGTTTCCATCCACTGCGGCCGAGGCAGTCTGGAGCGGCTGCCCACGATCCTCGCCGGCCGCCGCGTCGTCGTCGTCACCTTTCCCGAAGCCCGCGAGCTCGGACTGGTCTCCCGCCTCCGCGAGCTCCTGAAAGACTCGCTGCTCGGGGTGATCGACGACGTGCGCCCCAATCCCGACGTGGCGCACTTGAGCGACCTCTACAACCGCTTCTGGCAATCGCCCGAGGCATGCGATGCCATCGTCGCCGTGGGCGGCGGCAGCGCCATCGACACGGCCAAGGCGCTGATGGTGGGCACGGCAAGCGGCCAGTTCGACGAACTCGTCGGCCTGCTCGCGACTGGCAAGCCCTTTGCGCCCACCAGCGTCAAGCCGCTG
Source organism: Variovorax sp. GW821-FHT09D05 (assembly GCF_059416325.1). Classification (NCBI taxonomy): domain Bacteria; kingdom Pseudomonadati; phylum Pseudomonadota; class Betaproteobacteria; order Burkholderiales; family Comamonadaceae; genus Variovorax; species Variovorax sp. GW821-FHT09D05. Next base: position 149,774 of record NZ_JBWKOZ010000009.1, read on the forward strand.
ATCGCGGTGCCGACGACCGCGGGCACCGGCAGCGAAGTGACGCCCTGGGCCACGATCTGGGATGCCGCCCGGCAGAAGAAGTACTCGCTGCACCTGGATGCCACCTGGCCCGAGGCCGCCATCGTCGATCCCGAGCTGATGCTTTCGGTGCCGGCGGGCACCACCGTGTCGACGGGGCTCGATGCGCTTTCCCACGCGCTGGAGTCGGTGTGGAACGTGAACGCGAATCCCATCTCCGACACCTTCGCCATCTCCGCCGTGCAGGATATCTTCGAGTGCCTGCCGGCGCTGCGGGCCGATCTCGGCAACATCGAACTGCGCGAGCGCATGGCGCTGGCCGCGCTCAAGGCCGGCCTTGCGTTCTCCAACACGAAGACGGCCCTGGCCCATTCGATCTCGTACGAGATGACCCTGCGCTACGGCCTGGCACATGGAATCGCCTGCTCGTTCACGCTGCCGATCGTTCTTGAAAAGGCATGGGCCCGCTCTCCCGATCGGGACCGCACGCTGCAGCGCCTGTTCGGGCCGGACCTGGCCGCCGGTGCCCGGCGCTTGCGAGACTTTCTCCAGGGACTCGGCGTGAAGACCGAGTTCGCGGACTACGGCGTGGCGGACAGCGAAGCCGCGGCCATGATCGCGCGCGCCCTGGATGGCGCGCGCGGCAAGAACTTCATAGGGGCGGTGTCCGCCTAGCAGTCAGCTAGTCAGTTAGTCGGTTAGTCGGTTGAATCTGTAGAACGTCGAAAAAAATGCCGGCATTCGAGCCGGTCCCACGGACCCACGTCCGTCAAGAACAGGAGACAAAGACATGCAATTGGCAAATCAAGGCCTGCAGGCCGGGGCGTACGCGCCGCCTCTCGAACATTCATTCCGGCGCGCGCAGTGGCGAATGCTGCTGGCCGCGATGTTCTGTTACCTCTTCTTCTATACCGGCCGGCAGACCTTCGGCTTCGCCATCCCAGGGCTGCAGAAGGAATTCGGATTGTCGAAGGAGGTCTTGGGTTGGGCCTCGGCCAGCCTGCTGTGGTGCTACGCCATCGGCCAGGCGATCAACGGCAACCTCGCCGACAAGTTCGGCGGCCGGCGCGTGATGACCGCGGGCGCCATCCTGTCCTGCGCGGCCAACTGGGTCGTGAGCTTCGCCGTCGGGTTCAAGACGCTCGCGATTCCATGGGGCGTCAACGGCTACTTCCAGGCGCTCGGCTGGGCGCCGGGCAGCCGCCTGCTGTCGAACTGGTGGGGCACCGGGGAGCGCGGCAAGGTCTTCGGCTTCTACACCTTCGCTGCCGGATGCGCGTCGGTCCTGTCGTTCGTCACGTCCATCGTGGTGGTCAACGTGCTGCACCTGGACTGGCGCTGGATCTTCAGGCTGCCCGTGCTGCTGATGCTGGTGGGCGGCATCGCGTTCTACCTGATCGCCCGGGAGCGCCCCGAAGACCTCGGCTTCAAGTCGCCCGACACCGGCATAGCCAACGCGGAAGACGCAAAGGCCGCGTCCCTGCAGCACACCACGCCCGACGAAAGCTCGTGGACGCGCTACAAGGCCGTGCTCTGCAACCCGAAGCTGCTCATCGCGGCACTCGCCATCGGCTTCCAGAATGCCGCGCGCTACGGGCTGATCGTCTGGGTGCCGGTGCACTTTCTCGGCAAGGACTGGAGCAAGATGGCCGACGGCATGATCGATCCCGCATGGATCTCGGTCGCACTGCCGGTGGGCATGGCCTTCGGTGCTCTCACCAACGGCTGGATCTCCGACCGCGTCTTCGGCTCGAAGCGCTACAAGGCCATCGTGCTGTACATGCTGCTGGGTGCGGCGGCCTCCGTCGGCATGTACCTGCTGCCCACGAGCATCGGCGGGCTGGCGCTTCTGTTCCTCGCAGGCTTCTTCGTCTACGGCCCCGCCTCGTCGTTCTGGGCGCTGTGCCCCGACCTCGTGGGAGCCAAGCGCTCGGGCACCGCCACCGGCGTCATGAACTTCTTCTCGTACCTGCTGGCGGGCCTCGGCGAACCGCTGATCGGCCGCCTGCTGGATCACTCGGGCAACACCTCGATGGTCTTTCCGATCGTGGCCGCCAGCTGCCTCATCAGCGCTTTCATCGCGGTCTTCATCCGTCGCTGAAAGAGCCCTTTTCTCTTCACCTCCAAGGAATCCCTTCTCATGAAACCCGACTCGCTGGAAGTCAATGCCCGCAGCTACCGCTGGATGAGCCGCCCCGTCGTGGTGGTGTGCGTCGATGGCTGCGAGCCTGCGTACCTGGACGCCGCCATCGCAGCCGGCGTAGCCCCGTACATCGAGCGCATGCGCAAGACCGGAGCCGACCTGCTGGCCGACTGCGTGGTGCCCTCCTTCACCAACCCGAACAACCTGTCCATCGTCACCGGCGCCCCACCGGCCGTGCACGGCATCTGCGGCAACTACTTCTTCGACCGCGAACTCGGCCAGGAAGTCATGATGAACGACCCCAAGTACCTGCGCGCAGGCACCGTGCTCGCAGCCTTCGCCGATGCGGGCGCCTCGCTTGCCGTGGTCACCGCCAAGGACAAGCTGCGCAAGCTGCTGGGCCACCGCATGAAGGGCATCTGCTTCTCGTCCGAGAAGGCCGACCAGGCCACCATCGAGGAGAACGGCATCGACGGCGTGGTCGAGATGGTCGGCATGCCCGTGCCCTCGGTGTACAGCGCGGAGCTGTCGGAGTTCGTCTTCGCCGCAGGCGTGAAGCTCATGGAATCGCGCCGCCCCGACCTGATGTACCTGTCGACCACCGACTACGTGCAGCACAAGGCCGCCCCCGGCAGCCCCGCGGCCAACGCCTTCTACGCCATGATGGACGGCTACCTCGCGCAGCTCGATGCGCTGGGCGCCACCATCGTGCTCACGGCCGACCACGGCATGAACGACAAGCACGACGCCGACGGCGCACCCAAGGTCATCTACCTGCAGGACGTGCTCGACGACTGGTATGGCAAGGACCAGGCCCGCGTGATCCTGCCGATCACCGACCCGTACGTGGTGCACCACGGTGCGCTGGGCTCGTTTGCCACCGTGTACGCCCCCGACGAGGCCCGCGTGCCGGGCTGGATCGAGCGCATCCAGCGCCTGCCGGGCATGGAGCTGGTGCTCTCGCGCAAGGACGCGGCCGCGCGCTTCGAGCTGCCGCCCGACCGCATCGGCGACATCGTGGTGGTCAGCGAGCAGAGCACGGTCATCGGCACCTCGGCCAGCCGGCATGACCTGTCGGCGCTGGAAGTGCCGCTGCGCTCGCACGGCGGGGTGTCGGAGCAGCGCGTGCCGCTGATCTGCAACCGGCCGGTCACCGGCATTGCCGCCAGCCGCCGGCTGCGCAACTTCGATGCGCTGGACCTCGCGCTGAACCACGCCCAGTAACGACAACGACTTCCGGAGCACTCCCCCATGAGCCAAGCCACCCTGAAGCCAGGCACCATTCACCGCGAAGCCCTGCGCATTGCCGGCGAGCGGATTCACCGCGACCGCACGATCGACGTCACCTACCCCTACACCGGCGAAGTGATCGCCACCGTGCCCAAGGCCACGCTCGAAGATGTTCGGGTTGCCTACAAGATCGCACGCGACTACAAGCCCACCCTCACGCGCTACGAGCGCTACAAGATCCTGATGCGCGCGGGCGAGATCATCGCCTCGCGCCTGGACGAGATCTCGCGCGTGATCACGATGGAGTCGGGCCTGTGCCGCAAGGACTCGCTGTACGAGGTGGGCCGCGCCTCCGACGTGCTGCTGTTCGCGGCCAACCAGGCGCTGGTGGACGACGGCCAGGTGTTCTCCTGCGACCTCACGCACCACGGCAAGAGCCGCAAGGTCTACACGCTGCGCGAGCCGCTGCAGGGGGCGATCACGGCCATCACGCCGTTCAACCATCCGCTGAACCAGGTGATCCACAAGGTGGCGCCCTCCATTGCCACCAACAACCGCATGGTGCTCAAGCCCAGCGAGAAGACGCCGCTGACGGCCTTCATCCTGGCCGACATCCTGTACGAGGCGGGCCTGCCGCCGCCGATGCTGTCGGTGATCACGGGCGACCCGCGCGAGATTGCCGACGAGATGCTCACCAGCGCCGACGTGGACCTGGTCACCTTCACGGGGGGCGTGGCCATCGGCAAGTACATCGCGGGCAAGGCGGTGTACAAGCGCCAGATCCTGGAGCTGGGGGGCAATGACCCGATCATCGTGATGGAGGATGCGGACGTCGAGGAGGCGGCGACGCTGGCGGCCAGCGGCTCGTACAAGAACTCGGGCCAGCGCTGCACGGCGATCAAGCGCATGCTGGTGCACGAGGCGGTGGCGGACCGGTTCGTGGAGCTGCTGCTGGCCAAGACAAAGGCGCTGAAGTACGGCGACCCGATGGACCCGGCCACGGACATGGGCACGGTGATCGACGAGGCGGCGGCGATCCAGTTCGAGGCGGTGGTCAACGAGGCGATCAAGGCGGGTGCGAAGCTGCTGTACGGCAATGAGCGCAGCGGTGCGCTGTATTCGCCGACGGTGCTCGATCACGTCGATCCCGGGATGACGGTGGCCAGGCACGAGACCTTCGGGCCGGTCTCGCCGGTGATCCGCTTCAGGACGATCGAGGAGGCGATCCGCATCTCCAACGGCACGGCCTACGGGCTGTCGTCTGCGGTGTGCACGAACCGCATGGACTACATCACGCGCTTCATCCGCGAGCTGAACGTGGGCAGCGTCAACGTGCGCCAGGTGCCGGGCTACCGCCTGGAGCTCACGCCCTTCGGCGGCATCAAGGACTCGGGCCTGGGATACAAGGAAGGCGTGCTCGAGGCCATGAAGAGCTTTACCAACACCAAGACTTATTCGTTGCCGTGGTGAGCTCGAGGCCTGCTCCCGGATACACCGGGAGCCAGGCCCTGGCCGCCCACCGCATCGCACTCTCCATCGTCTTGCGTCCCTTGCCGGGACGCCGAAGTCGCGCGCGTGGATACGCCCCGATCTGACGAAAAAGCCGACAGGACTATCGAAATACCCATGGGCTTTCGTCGCTGGCACGTCACCCCGCTCTTCTGTAATTCGACCACTCCCCCCACCAGAGGCAGCCGAAAAAAATGTCAGTCGAGCACTTCATTCCCCAAGCCATTCCCCCAGGCACCGCCATGCGGGCGCGCAAGGCACCAGACCCGACCGGCGCGCGGCAGCGCGCTGCCGGATGGGCGCGCACCTTCGCGCTCACGACCGCGCTCGTTGCCGCACTGAGCGGCTGCGGCGGCGGCAGCGGTTCAGGCGGCGCGGCGCTTGCATTGCCGGCCCCGTCATCACCCGCCCCCACGTCGCCCGAAGCACCATCGACGCCGCTCGCCAACCGCACGCTGGTCATCGACCTCGACGGCGCCACCTACGCCGCAGTGCAGAGCGGCATCGCCGACGGCACGCTGCCGAACCTCGCCAAGCTCGAAGTGAGGCTGGCCTACAGCGGCGGCATGGCCGGCACGCCCAGCCAGCAGCCCACGCTGGACACGCCCGGCTGGGCGACGCTGCTCACCGGCACCTGGGCCAGCCGCCACCAGGTGATGTCGGAAGCACCGAAGCAGGTGGTGCGCGGCGCCACCGTGTTCCAGTTGACCAAGGGCAGGAACACGGGGCCGAACGGTGCGGCCGTCGCTTCGTCGGGGCTGGCCCAATTGCTGTCTTCCGACCACGACAGCGGCTACCTCGACTCGCTCACCGATTGCTCCGGCAATGCGACCGCCACCGACTGCGTGACCACGCAAGCCACGCAACTGATCGGCGGCGACTACGCCACGGTGCTCGCGCAGTACCGCGCGATGAAGGATGCCGCGCTCGACTTCGGACTCGGCTCCACGCAATACGCAGGCACGCTGGCCAAGCTCGACAAGGCGGTCGGCACACTCGTCGACGCCACGTCGAAGCGCCCGAACACCCGATGGCTCGTCGTGGTGACCGGCAACCACGGGCTCAGCGCCAACAGCCAGGACGACGGCCTGCCGCTGGTGCCCGAGTCGAGCACCTTCATCGGCCTGAACCAGCCCGCGAACATGGGAACGCAAGGCGTCGGCGCTGCACTGCCGCAGAAGCTGACCGACCTGTATGCGAACGCCGGCATCGCCGACGTTGCGCCGACCGTGCTCGGCTACCTTGGCGCGCTACCGGACGCGAAGACCTACGCGCTGGACGGCAGCCCGCTGACCGGAGCGCAGGCCGTGTCGCAGCTGACTGCATCGGTGGCCGACAACAACTCCTCCAGCGCGAGCGTGGTGCTGAACTGGACGGCTCCGGCCAAGGGTGCGATCACGGTCATGCGCGACGGGCAGGTCATCGCTTCGAACCTGCCTGCGGGCACCGCCACGTACACCGACAGCCAGCTCTCGCAAGTGCTGAGCGCCAAGGGCACGTACCAGCTCAGCTACACGGTGCAGGCCGGCGACGGCGCGGACGCCGCGTCGAGGGCAGTGCTCTCACCACTCGTGTCCTACGTTCCGCCGGTTCCGCTGGCGCCGACGCTGAAGAACGGACTGGTCTCCTACTACCCGTTCAGCACCACGCTGCCGCCGGTCGATGCGATGGCGCACAGCACGATGGGGCCCGCCGCGAGCGACCTTCCGCCCGCAGCCGGCCTCGTGGTGCCGGGTCCGTTCGCAGGCACCAACGGCCTGCTGGTGGACACGAACTTCGTCAACACCAACGGCGTCGAGGGCTACCGTCTCACGCCGGCCGATGGCTTCGACATCTCGAAGGGCACGGCACCGCAATTCACCATCGGGCTCTGGTTCAAGACGCCATCGTGCGTTGCCACCAACAACGTGACCATCGTCTCCAACAAGAGCTATGTGAGCGGTGGCAATGCCGGCGTTGCCATCGGCCTGTTCGCCAGCTCGGGCAACCAGTGCGGCGTGGCATTCAACATCGGCTCCGGCGGGGGCGTGCGTGCGGACGGGCCGACCAGCCCCTACACGCAGATCACCGTCAACCGCTGGGTGTACATCGCCTTCTCGGTCGACGGCGTGGCCAAGATCATGAACATGTACGTGTTCGATCCGGTGACGAGCACCACCAACCGCGTGGCCGTGGGCAAGTCGACGGGGTCGGTCGATCTCTCCAAGCTCTCGCCGTTTCCGCAGTGGGGCATCGGCGACGACGGCACCGGCACCTTCCTGATGAACAAGTGCAACGGCTCCGTCACGCCACCGTACTTCGCCGGCAAGTGCGCAACCGCGCCCACGTACCAGCACCACTTCGGCGACCTGGCGATGTGGAACCGCGTGCTGACCGATGCCGAGCTGCAATCGATCTTCCTGTCGAACAAGCCGTTGTCGACGCTGCAGGTCAACTGAGGAGGCACCCATCATGAAATCCAGCTTCTGCCTCTTCCTTGCAGCAGGTATTGCGTGCCTGTTCATCGCCGGGTGCGGTGGCGGCGGCAACAGCGGCGGGGCCAGCCTGCAGTTGCCCATCGCTGCTGCGGCAACCGGCGACGGCGCGGCGCCTGCCGAGATTCCGATCGTGGCGGCGCCATGCGCAAGCTGCGCGGCCGCCGGCACCGACCTGCCGCCAACGCTCCCGAACTCGAAGCTCAACTGCGCGCCCTGAGGGCACGTCGATCGCAACAACCATGACTCCATTCAACCGCCGCTCCTTCCTGCGCGCCGCCGCGGCCGGCGCCGCACTCGGCCCGTTTCCACCCGCCATCCAGCGCGCGCTTGCCATCCCGGCGAACAACGCGACGGGCACCATCAACGACGTGGAGCACGTCATCATCCTGATGCAGGAGAACCGCTCCTTCGACCACTACTACGGCACCATGCCCGGCGTACGCGGCTTCAGCGACCGCTTCACCATTCCGATGGCTTCGGGCAACCCCGTGTGGCTGCAGCAGGGCACCGCCGACTCAGTGCAGCCGTTCTATCTCGATGCGACCAAGGGCAACGCGCTGCGCGTCGGTGGCGCGCACGACTGGGGCGACCAGCAATCCGCATGGGACGGCGGGCGCATGGCGGCATGGCCGAAGGCCAAGAACACCAAGATCTCGATGGGCTACCTGCAGCAGTCCGACCTGCCGTTCCACTGGGCGCTGGCCAATGCCTTCACCATCTGCGACGCGTATCACACGTCGATCCACACGGGCACTTTCACCAACCGCATGTTCCTGTGGAGCGGCACGAACGGTGCGAACGTGGCCGGCCAGGCCTGCGTGACCAACGCCAACTGGGGCGGCCTGGGGCCCTCCACCGATGGCCTGACCTGGACCACTTACCCCGAGCGACTGCAGGCCGCCGGCGTGCGCTGGAAGGTCTACAACAGGCCGGGCAACAACAGCAACAACAACCAGCTGGTGGCGTTCGCTTCCTATCGCGCCGTCGACGAGCAACTGCGGTCGCAAGGCTCGCCGAATGTGGCGTACTCGCCTGCGATCGAAGCGCAGTCGCCGCTGTACAAGGGCTTCGGCAACACCATGCCCGACGGCGGCTACCTGCAGGCGGTGGCCGACGACATCGCCGCGGGCACGCTGCCGCAGGTGAGCTGGATCGTCGCGCCGGGGCCCTACAGCGAGCACCCGAGCATGTCGGTTCCGCAGCAGGGCGCGTGGTACATCCAGACGCTGCTCGACATGCTCACCGCCAATCCGGAGGTGTGGAGCAAGACCGTGCTCATCATCAACTTCGACGAGAACGACTGCTTCTTCGACCACATGCCGCCGCCGGCCCCGCCGTGGCGCAACGCGGACGGAACCTATGCCGGCAAGTCGACGGCGGACATCACCAACGAGTACTACACGATGCCGCCGCCGCCCGGCGACTCGAGCAAGCGCACGCCCGACGGCAAGCCCTTCGGCGCCGGCGTGCGGCTGCCGATGCTGGTGATTTCTCCGTGGAGCATCGGCGGCTGGGTCAACTCGCAGGTGTTCGACCACACCTCGACGCTGCGCTTCCTGGAGCAGCGCTTCGGCGTGCGCGAGACCAACATCAGCCCGTGGCGCCGCACGGTGTTCGGCGACCTGATGTCGTGCTTCGACTTCCGCAACCCGAACGCGGCCAAGCCCACGCTGGTGACGGCGCCGACCAAGGCGCAGGCCGATGCCACGCTGTCGCAGCAGGTGGCCGCGCCCGGCGTGCCGGTGCCCGCGGCGGGTTCAGTGCCGCTGCCTTCGCAGGCGCTCGCCCTGCGGCCCTCGCGTGCGCTGCCGTATCACCTGCACACCAGCGCCAACGTCGACCTGCCCAACGGCCAGGTGTGGCTCACGTTCAGCAACACGGGCACGCAAGGCGCCGTGTTCCACGTGTACGACGAGCTGAACCTGTCGCGCTACCCCAGGCGCTTCACCGTGGAGCCCGGCAAGATGATTTCCGACGCCTGGGCGGCGGTGGCCGACAACGCGGGCAAATACAGCCTGTGGGTGCTCGGGCCCAACGGCTATCACCGGCGCTTCAAGGGCGACCTCGGCGCGCTGGCGAGCGGGCCGAACCCGGAAGTGCGCGTGTGCTACGACAGCAGCGGCAACTCGGTGTACCTGACGATCATGAACATGGGCAACGCCCCAGCGACCGTGACGGTCGGCGCCAACGCGTACCGCACAGACGGCCCCTGGACCTACACCGTGGCGCCCGGCATGCAGGTGGAGCCGTCATGGTCGCTCGCAGGAACCAACAGCTGGTACGACTTCACGCTGACCATGGGCACCAGTTTCGAGCGGCGCTTCGCGGGCCGGCTGGAGACCGGCAAGGACGGAGTGAGCGATCCGGCCATGGGGGTCGCGGCCACGTAGCCCGGTGGCTTACACGCGGCCATCATGATCGCCCGGCATCATGGCGCCCTTTCAGACGACCCAGTGGCCCGGGAGACCCTGCAGTGACGCTCAACCAGATTCGCGCATTCATCGCCGTCGCGCAAGAGGGCGGCTTCACAGCCGCCGCGCGCACGCTGGGCATGAGCCACAGCACACTCAATTCGCAGATCCAGATGATGGAGCGCGAATACGGTGCCGAGCTGTTCCACCGCCGCGGCCGGCGCGTGGAACTATCGGCGCTGGGGCTGGAGATGCTGCCGCTGGCCCGGCGCATGATCGCGCTCGAAGGCGACATGAGTTCGCTGCTGGACGACAGCGGCAAGCTGCGGTACGGATCGCTGAAGGTCGGCGCGGTCGGGCCCTTTCATGTCACCGAGATGATCGAGGCGTACCACGCGGTCCACCCTCGCATCAAGATCTCCATCACGCTGGGCAATTCCGAAGTGATCCTCGACGCGCTCGACAAATACGTGAGCGACGTGGGCGTGCTGGCAAGCCGGTTTCCCGACGAGCGCTACTACACGCAGCTCTACGCGCAGTACCCGGTGATCGTGTTCGTGCACGTCGATCATCCGTTCGCCAAGCGCAAGTCGATCGCGCTGAAGGAGTTGTCGGGACAACCGCTGCTGATGCGCGAACCCGCCTCCACGACCCGCAAGGCGCTGGAGGACGCGTTGATCGCGCAGGGCGTGACCGTGCAGGTCGCGATGGAAATCGGAAGCCGCGAGGCGCTGCGCGAAGCCGTGGCCAGGGGGCTTGGCATCGGCACCGTCTCGCAGTCCGAATACGTGCCCGATCCGCGCCTGAGGCCGGTGCGCATCGAAGGCGATGTCGTCTCCACGCACATTCACGTGTGCTGCCTGCGCGAGCGTCGGGAGAGTCGGCTGATCTCGTCGTTCTTCGATGCGATCGACGCCCGCCTGCAGGCTCGCGGAGGATCGATGCCGTCGCTTGCCTCCTCAGCGCTCAGGTAGCCGCAGGCTGCAGCCCCTTGCGCAGCTTCAGCGCCACGTCGAAGAAAGATGCGAGCACGCGGCTCTCGCGCCTGATCTGGAGGCAATAGAGGTAGGTGTGCGTCACGGCGGGGTCGCCCTCTATGCGAACGGTGCGCAGGCGCTCGTCCGGAATGAACTCCGCCTCCGAGACGGCACCGATGCCGATGCCGCGCGCGGCCGCTTCACGGATGGCCTCGCGGCTTCCGATTTCCATGGCGAGCTTCGGACGGACGCCCGCGCGCTGGAAAGCCTCGTCGAGCGCGCGCCGCGTGCTCGAGCCGCTTTCGCGCTGGAGCATCGGCTGTCCGTGCAACTCGTCCAGCCGGATCTGGCCGCGGCTCGCGAAGGGGTGGTCGCGATGCACGAACAGGATGAGTGCGTGCCGCGCATACGGCGTGGCACTGAAGCCGGGCGCCTCGTGGAAGCGCGCCAGCACGCCGATGTCGACGGCGTATTCCTCCAGGTCCTTGAACACCGAGGACGAATTGCCCATGCGGATAGAGACGTCGAGGCGCGGGTAGCGCTTGCGGTAGGCATCGACCATCTCGATGACGTGGAAGGGGCCAACCGCCCCGAGCTTGAGTTCGCCGGACTGGAGGTCGCCGCTGTCGTGAAGGAGGTTGTACGAGTCCTGCTCCAGCGAAGCGATCTGCCGCGCGATGGGTAGAAGGCGCTCGCCGACGCTGGTGAGTTCGATGCGGTGACCCTGGCGATGGAAGAGCACGACGTTGTGCTGGCGCTCAAGGGCCTGGACCTGGGTGGTGAGCGTCGGCTGGCTCAGGCCCACGGCACGCGCGGCACCGCTGAAGCTGCCGTGCTGGGCCACGGCGAGAAAAGCACGGAGTCTGGCTGCTGACATCCATAGATTGTCTCAATAGATACGTGACAAATACGTGATCGATTTGATATTTCGTTGTCACATGGCGTTCTTAGTCTTGCGCTAATTCCCAACCTTCACCCCACCGAGCACCACCCATGAGCCCCGTCTTTCGCCTGCGCCGAAGCCTGATCGCCCTCGCCCTTTCCACCGTCACCGCCATGCCGGCGTTGGCCGCGCCACCGCTCACCATCGGCCTGATTCCGGCCGAGGACTCGCAGGCCATGATCGAGAGCAGCCGCCAGGTGCTCGACAGCCTGCAGCAGCAACTGGGCATGCCGGTCAAGCCCTTCGTGGCCACCGACTACAACGGCGTCATCGAAGCCCTGCGTTCGAAGAAGCTCGATGTGGCCTACCTCGGCCCGTTCTCGTACGTGCTGGCCAATCAGATCGCCGATGTGGAAGCCTTCGCGGTGGCCGTCACGAAGAAGACCGGCCAGAGCTCCTACAAGAGCGTGATCATTGCGCGCAAGGAAAGCGGCCTCGCCAAGACCGCCGACCTGAAGGGCCGCACCTTCGCCTTCGTAGACCCGACCTCCGCGTCCGGCCACCTGTTCCCCAAGGCGGGCCTGCTGCAGGCCGGCTACGACCCAGAGACCTTCTTCAGCCGCGTCATCTTCTCGGGCTCGCACGACGCCAGCATCCTCGCCGTGGCCAACAAGAAGGTCGATGCCGCAGCCGTGGCGGACCGCATCCTCGCGAGCGCCATCGCCAAGGGCCAGGTGAAAGCGGACGAGCTCGAGATCGTCTGGTCGTCTAACCCGATTCCCGAATCGCCGATGGTCTGGCGCAAGGACCTCGATCCGGCGCTGAAGGCGAAGATCGCGAAGGCCCTGGCCAACGTCAAGGACCTGCCGTGGGGCGACCAGGGCGTGCTCAACGGCTTCCAGCCCACGAACGACGCGGCCTACAACGTCGTGCGCGACACCGCCAAGGTGCTCAAGCTCGATCTGCGGAGCATGAAGTGATCCGCATCCGGCGGCTCACCAAGCAGTACGGCGACAACGCCGTGCTGCGCGGCGTTGACCTGGACGCGGCTGCGGGAGAGTTCGTGGTGGTGCTCGGCGAGTCGGGTGCCGGCAAATCGACCCTGCTGCGATGCGTGAACCGCCTGGCCGTGGCGGACGGCGGCGAACTGAAGGTCGACGGCATGGATGCCGTGCAGTGCGCGGACACGCGCGCGCTACGCCAGCGTGTCGCAATGATCTTCCAGCACCACAACGTGGTGCCGCGGCTGAGCGCGTTGAAGAACGTGCTGACCGGCCGCCTGGGTGCAGTGTCGACGCTCGCTTCGGTGGTGCACTTCTTCAGCCGCGAAGACATCGCGCTGGCACACGAGTGCCTCGGCCGCGTGGGCCTTGCGCACAAGGCGCATGACCGCACCGATTCGCTGTCGGGCGGCCAGATGCAGCGTGTGGGCATCGCCCGTGCACTCGCGCAGCGGCCGAGGCTGATCCTCGCGGACGAACCGGTTGCCAGCCTCGACCCGCAGACCTCGCGCAAGGTGCTGCAGTACCTGCACGATGCCTCGCGCGACCTGGGGATCACCGTGCTGTGCAACCTGCATCAGGTCGACTACGCGCGCGAGTTTGCCGACCGCATCGTCGGGCTCGCGCAAGGCCGCGTCGTGTTCGACGGCGTGCCGCAGGCCATGGGGCAGGACGACATCGATCGCATCTACAACATGCCGCAACCGGCCATCGACCGGAAGGACGCAGCCAGCACTCCGACTGCACTGGCCATGCCCTCGATGGCCGGCACGCAAGGATGAACATGACGAACATGAAGACCGCATCGACCAGATACGCCTGGACCGGCCCGCTCCCCGAAGGGCGCCGCGGCTGGTTCAACCTGCTCATCGGACTCTGCATCGTGGCCTGGGCGCTGCAATGGAGCGCCGCCGGAGCCCAGCTCAGCTGGACGGAACTCGCAGCGGGCCTGCCGCAGATCCTGGACTTTCTCGGCCGCACCCTGCCGCCCGACCTGAACATCCTCAGCCGCCTCGTCGCACCCGCGCTCGAGACCGTGCAGATCGCGGTGTGGGGAACGCTGCTGGCCGTGCTACCCGCCATTCCCCTTTCGTTCCTGGCCGCGCGCAACCTGCAGAGCAACCGGTGGATCTACCAGAGCACGCGGCAGGCATTGAACGTGGTGCGCAGCATCAACGAGCTCATCCTGGCACTGGTGTTCGTCTCGGCTGTTGGCCTGGGGCCGTTTCCCGGTGTGCTGGCGCTGGCGCTCCATGGCGCGGGCATGCTGGGCAAGTTCTTCGCGGATGCCATCGAGGAAATCGACCAGGGCCCGCTCGAAGCCTTGCGCGCGACCGGCGCGCGGCCGTTGCAGGTCATCGTGTTCGGCGTGCTGCCGCAAGTCGTCACTGCGTGGATCGCCGTGGTGCTCTATCGCTTCGAGGTGAACCTGCGTTCGGCGACGGTGCTGGGCATGGTCGGCGCCGGCGGGCTCGGCTTCGAGCTGGTGAGCAGCCTCAAGCTCTTTCGCTATCCGGAGACGGCCACCTGCATCATCGTCATCACCGTGATGGTGATTGTTGCGGACACGCTTTCCAGTCAACTGCGCCACCGCATCCAGCGCAGCGGACGGCACTGATCGCGCGTAGTCAGTGCCAGCCTGGCCAGCTGACCAGGACCTGACCACCTTCTGCTGCGCTCTGTCAGTCACCGCCATGTCACGCACGCGCTGAAAGCTCCACCCCTTTCGCTCGTCCGTGACTCTCATGCAGCCTACTTCTCCGCTTCGCCGCGCCCTGGCCCTCGTGCCGGTTTCTTGTCTCAGTCTCTCGGCGCTCCTGCTGGTTGCATGCGGAGGGGGAGACAGCGGTTCTTCTTTCGTCTTGCCTCCGGCCGCCGGGGTTTCCACAACGCCGGGCAGCACAACGACCACCAGCACCAGCGGGGTCGTGGTCGGCAGCTACTTCGTCAACGCCAAGGTCTGCCTGGACCTCAACTCCAACGGCCGCTGCGATGCGGGCGAACCGTCCACCCGATCGGACAAGCAGGGCGGCTTCACGCTTGCCGGCTCGGGCGCGGGCATCGTGGCCGAGATCGGCACCGATGCCACGGAGCTCGATCCGTCCATCCCCTCATCCAAGCCGGTGACTGCAGCGCTCGTGCTGCGTGCGCCGAAGGAAGCACCGGGCGTCGTCGACTTTCAATCGACCGCGGTGGTCGCGGAGATGGAAGCCAACGGGCTCGACTTCAAGACCGCTGCGGGCAAGGTGGCGATCTCTGTCGGCGTGGTCGTGTCGAAGCTGCTCGGCGACATCAACACCGAGAGCGACCCCGTTGCCAAGGCCGCGCTCAAGGCCGCTTCCGACGAAGGCCTGCAGCGCATCCGCGATGCGCTCGCATCGGCCGCTAACACTGACGACGTCAAGGCGGTGGTAACGGCCGCCGCCCTGACCGACCGCTACTACCAGACCAAGGCACCGTACCGCCCGCAGCAGGATGTCAGCACCTACGAGGCGGCGCCCACGGGCTTCTCGCCGGTCTACACCGAGGTGGTTGCGCGCCACGGCTCGCGCGGGCTCTCGGGCCTCAAGTACGACCTTGCGATCTACAACATGTGGAAGAAGGCACAGGACGACGGCGCCCTCACGCCACTGGGCGAGAAGCTCGGGCCCGACGTGCTGAAGATCATGAAGGCCAACTTCCTGCTCGGCTATGGCGTGGCCGGCATCAGCACGCCCGGCTACGGCAACGAGACGCAGGTTGGCATCAACGAGCACACGCAGCTTGCGGCAAGGCTGGTCCAGCGCCTGCCGGCCTACTGGAAGCAGATCGGCGACAACGCCGGCTCCGCCCCGCGCCAGATCGTGACGGTGACCTCCGGCGTCGACCGCGCAGTCGACAGCGGCAACTTCTTCGTGCAGTCGCTCAAGGCGGTGCAGCCTGCGCTGGCGCCGCTGCTGACCTATCCGCCGGCACCGGCGCCCTACCCCGACAACGGCACGGCCGTGAGCCAGCCGGTGGGCACCAACCGCTTCCTGCTGTACTTCCACAAGCTCGTGAAGGCGACCGACCTGGTAACGAACACCACCGATCCGCTCTACACGACCTACCAGGCCAGCCTGGCCTACCAGAACTACAAGAGCAACGATGCCGACCTGCTCGCCAAGCAGAGCGGCCTGACGGTCGCGCCGGAGGCCGCGGCTGCCGGCCGCTTGCTGCTGGAGCGCCTGTTCGCCAGGAGCTTCGTCGACAAGATCGCCAACGGCACGTACAGCTTTTCCAACAGCGGCAGCTTCAGCTACACGAGCGACGACGGCAAGTTCGCGCCCAGCCTGAGCGGCGACGGCAAGACATCGATCAAGTCGCCCGGCGACGCAGGCGCGCTGCTGTACGAGCTGTATGTGATCGCACCCGCGATGCGCAGCGAGGCCGGCGTCGATTTCACGGCCTACATGCCCGCAGCGCAGGCGAAGTTCTTCGCCGCGCTCAACGACGGCTCCGATTTCTACGACAAGGGCCCCGGCATGACGGAGAAAGGCGACATCACCTCGCGCATGTCGCAGATCCTGGTCGACGACATGTTCAACGAGGTCGATGCAATCGCCAGGGGCGACCGCTCGCACGCGGCCAAGCTGCGCTTCACGCACGCGGAAATCATGATGCCCTTCGCGGTGCGCATGGGCCTGAAGGGCGAGGACCAGAGCGTGCCCAAGGCCTCCAGCTTCAGCTACGACAGCAACACATGGCGCGGCGACTACGTCTCGCCGATGGCGGCCAACATGCAGTGGGACGTGTTCGCCGACGGCGGCGGAAGACTGCTCGTGCGCATGCTCTACAACGAGAAGGAAACCGACTTCAAGGCGGCCTGCGATGGCGCCAAGGCTGCGGGCACGGCGCACTACTACGACTACACGGGCCTGAAGGCCTGCTACGGGCATGTGGCCCAGTAGCCCAGTAGGCCCAGTAACCCGCATCTATTTCCTGGTCTTCCTGGCAGGCGTCTTCACGCCCTGGCGCAGCGAGCGCTGCCTCAGCGTCGCGCCCGAGCCCTGCGGTGGGCGCGCCGGGGCCACGTCGTGCTGGCTCGCCCGCAAGGTGAAATCGCATGTCTTCACGGCCAGCTCGACGATGCGCGCCAGCGCGGGGCTGGAGTTGTCGCGCCGGTAGACCGCGCTGTAGACCAGCGGCGGCGGCATGGGGTCGCTCTTCACCACACGCAGCAGGCCACTCTTGATGTCCGGGCGCACATAGTCGAGCGCCTGCTGGCTGATGCCGAAGCCGCTGATCGTCAGTTCGCGCAAGACGGTCGTGCTGTTCGTCAGCATGACCTTGCCAAAGCGGAAGCCGTGCTCCGCGCGCCAGGCTTCGTAGAACCTGTTCTTCGAGGCGCCTGCAGGCTGCTCGATCACGGGGTAGTCGGCAAACTCGTGCGGCTTCAATGCCCGCGCGGGAATGTCGAGCCGCGGGCTCGCGATCCAAGCCTGGTCGACCTGCCCCACCTTGATCGATTCGAAGGCCTGGCCCCAGAAGATGCCGGGCATGATGGTCAGGTCGAGCTTGTTGGCTTCGAGGCGCTCGAAGAGCGTGAGCCCCGCATCCACCACCGGCTCCAGCGTTACCTGGGGGTGCAGCTTCTGCAGCAGCTGGATCAGGCGCGTGAGCCAGGTCATCGCAATCAGCTCCGTCACGCCCACACGGAAGGTGCCGCGCAGCGTCTTGTCGAGGCTGATGTCGTGCTCGATGCGCTGCCAGAGCCGTTGCGCTTCTTCCGCGAGCGGCAGCAGCTCCCGGCCAGCCTGGGCCAGCTCCAGGCCGTGGGAGGTGCGATGAAGCAAGGGGCCGCCGAGTGATTCCTCCAGTTCCGCCAGGCGCTTGGAGATGGCCGACTGCGTGGTATGCAGCTTCACCGCCGCGGCACTGAAGCTCTGGAGCTTGGCGCTGAAGAGGAAGGCCTCCAGCTGCTTGAAAGTGAAGTTCATGCCAGCGGAATGTACGCCCATGGCTCTGCAGGAAAAAAAGGAATACCGCGCTCCTCCGATTTCTCGTTTGTCCTGCGGCAGCCGGACTTTGATACTGCGTGCATGCTTCACATCGCACCACGCCTGAATCGAATCAAACCATCCCCCAGTTCCATGGCCGGCCAGAGGGCGCGCGAGCTGCGCGCGATGGGCCGGGACATCCTCGGCCTGACCGCGGGCGAGCCCGACTTCGAGACACCCGGGCACATCAAGGAAGCGGCAATCCGAGCCATGACCGACGGCCAGACCCGCTACACGGACGTGGGCGGCACGCCGGTGCTGAAGGAAGCCATTGCCGGCAAGCTTCTCAACGAGAACGGGCTCGCCTACACACCGAACGAGATCATCGTGGGCACCGGCGCCAAGCAGGTGATCTTCAACGCGCTCATGTGCACGGTCGCGGCGGGTGACGAGGTGATCGTGCCGGCGCCCTACTGGGTGTCTTACCCGGACATCGCCCTGCTGGCCGGCGGCGTTCCGGTCTTCGTCGACTGCCCGGCGGCATCGGGCTTCAAGCTGCAGCCTGCCGACCTAGAACGCGCCATCACCCGCAAGACACGCTGGCTGATGCTGAACTCGCCGAACAACCCGAGTGGGGCGACCTACACGCGTGCCGAGCTCCAGGCACTGGCCGAGGTGCTGCGGCGCCACCCCCACGTCTGGGTGCTGACCGACGACATCTACGAGCACCTGATCTATGGCGACATCGAGTTCGCCACCATGGCCCAGGTGGCGCCCGACCTCAAGGACCGCACGCTGACAGTGAACGGCGTTTCCAAGGCCTACGCGATGACGGGCTGGCGCATCGGCTACGGCGCCGGGCCTTCGGCGCTGATCAAGGCGATGGTCAAGCTCCAGTCGCAGAGCACCTCCGGGCCGAACTCGATCGCACAGGCTGCGGCAGTCGCCGCGCTCACGGGGCCGCAGGACACCATTGCCTCGAACCGGCGCGAATACGAGAAGCGGCGCGACATGGTGGTTGCCTCGCTCAATGCCATCGACGGCATCCATTGCGCAGCGCCCGACGGTGCGTTCTACATCTTCGCGTCATGCAGCGCGCTGTTCGGTCTTCGCACACGCACGGGCGCCGCAATCGAGAGCAGCGACGACTGGGTGATGCACCTGCTCGATTCGCAGGACCTGGCGGCGCTGCAAGGCAGTGCCTACGGCGTGCCGACACATTTCCGCATTTCGTTTGCCGCCAGCACGGAGCAGCTGCTGGAAGGGTGCCGCCGCATTGCGCGGGCGCGCGACGAACTCTCGGGCCAAGCCATCAACCAGGAACTGCAATGAAACTCCAACCTCTTCTGAAGCTGCTGCCGGCCCTTGCCGCGGGCACCGTCTGGCTTGGCGCCACCCATGCGTGGGCTGCAGATGCCTTTCCGTCGAAACCGGTGAAGATCCTCGTCGGCTTTTCGCCCGGCGGTTCCAACGACGTCGTGGCGCGCCTGATCGCGCCGAAGCTGGCGGAAGGGCTCGGGCAGCAGGTGCTGGTCGAGAACCGTCCCGGCGCCGGCGGCAACATCGCGGCATCGGCGATGCTCGGCGCGCCTGCGGACGGGCACACGCTGCTGATGTGCACCACGGGAACCCTGTCGATCCAGCCGTACATCCTGAAGAGCATGCCCTTCGATCCAGAGAAGGACATCGCACCGGTCACGCAAGTCGTCAACGCGCCCTACATGCTGCTGGTTAATTCGACCCTGCCGGTGAAGAGCGTCAAGGAGCTCGTTGCATACGCCAAGCAGAAGCCCGGCGAGATCAACTTCGCTTCCTCGGGCACGGGCACCGGCGGGCATCTTGCGGGCGAGATGCTGAAGAGCCGCGCAGGCATCGACATCGTTCACGTGGCCTACAAAGGCACTGGCCAGGCCATGACGGACCTCATTGCAGGCCAGGTCTCGATGATCTTCGACCAGCCCGTCAGCTCGATGCAGTACGCACGCGCCGGCAAGCTCCGCGCGCTGGCTGTGGCCAGCCCGCGCCGGCTGGCGGCCTTTCCGGACATTCCGACCGTGACGGAAGCCGGCGTTCCCGACTTCGACCCCGTGACCTGGGCAGGCATCTGCGCGGCGAAGAACACGCCGCCGGCCGTCGTCGAGCGCATCCAGCGCGAGGTTGCCAAGGTGCTGGCGATGCCCGAGATCTCCAAGCGGCTCGCAGCCGACGGCCTGGAGCCCGTAGGGAGCACCCCCGAGCAGTTCCGCGCCTTCCTGGCTGCCGACAAGCGCAAGTGGGGCCGCGTGGTGAAGGACGCCGACGTCAAGGCCGAGTAAGAAAGAGAACGAGAGACAGACGATGAACCAGCTACCCGACATCATTCGCGACTTCGAGCGCGTTCCCTCCGATCTGGTCCGGCAGGCCTCGGCGTTCCAGCCGGCCATCCTTGCCGACGTGGCAGGCCGCCGGGGCGCCCTGCACGGCCGCATCCAGGCCTTGCGCCACCGGATGACGCTCGTCGGCAGTGCGCTCACGGTCGAAGTGCGGCCGGGCGACAACCTGATGATCCACGCCGCCATTGCGCTGGCAAAGCCCGGCGACGTGCTGGTGATCGACGGCAAGGGCGACCAGAGCGCCGCCCTGATGGGCACGATCATGATGAACGCCTGCCGGCAGGTCGGCATCGCCGGCGTGGTGATCGACGGCGCGGTGCGCGACAGCGTCGAGATCGACGAGATGGATTTTCCCGTCTTCTCGGTCGGCACCAATCCCAACGGCCCGACGAAGCTGGCCTCGGGTCGCATCGGGCATCCGGTGTCCGTGGGCGGCGTGGCCGTGCGTGCAGGCGACCTGGTCGTGGCCGATGCCGACGGCGTGGTGGTGGTCGAGCGGGAAAGAGTCGAGACGCTTCTTCAGGCCGCAAAGCAGAAGGTCGAGGACGAAGCCGCACGCATCGAGGCCATCAGGAAAGGCGACACGGCGGCCAAGTGGCTGGACTCCGCCCTGCGCAAGGCGGGCGTGCTCAAGGAAAACGAGACGCTGTAGGCGTCATTCGATCGATGGCATCTGCGCCGGGAGGGCGATTGCGCACAGCGGAATTCAGGCGCTCATAATGTCCGCCGGCCACGCCAGAGGCCGCCTTCCCCTCTTTCAGATCCGAGCTTTCTTTTCTGGCGTTCACTGGACGACACCATGAGCTCATTGCACATGTTTCTACCGGTATGCGAACCAGCGCGCAGCGAGGCGCTGGCGCAGTTGATAAGGACACACCACGTGCCCCGCCACCTCGTCAAAGGCATCGCGATCAGGAACCGCAGTGCATGCGGGCCGGCCGCTCCGGTCGACGCACCGCAGCAACAAAGCCTGCAGCAGGCGCAGGAATCCCAGGCACCCGCTGCTGCGCCGGAGTAGCCGCATCGCATTCGCCGTCCGGGCGCCTATGGCCGAAGAAACCGGAGTATTCCCCGGAGTGCCCGCCCGCCTGCCCCGAACTACTGTTGCGCCCACTTACCTGCCTTGCACTCGGAGAGGTCGAGTGCTTTTGCTAAGCTGACCGGCCAAATGCAGCGCTGCGCCGCGCGCGACGCAAAGATCATTGGCAATCAACAAGTCAGCAAACCCATGAAAATCGCCACCTGGAACGTCAATTCCCTCACTGCGCGCCTGCAGCACGTGCTCGACTGGCTCATTGCCAACCCGGTCGACGTGCTGTGCCTGCAGGAGCTCAAGATGACCGACGACAAGTTCCCGCTCGAGGTGCTGAAGTCGGCCGGCTACGAGGCCGCGGTGTTCGGCCAGAAGACCTACAACGGCGTGGCGATTCTCAGCCTTGCACCGGTGCGCGACGTGGTGAAGAACATCACCGACTTCAGCGATGACCAGTCGCGCGTGATCGCGGCCACGGTCGAGACGCCTTCGGGTCCGCTGCGCGTGGTCAACGGCTACTTCGTGAACGGCCAGGAGCCGGGCAGCGAGAAGTTCGCATACAAGATGAAGTGGCTCGACGCACTGCGCGACTCGCTGCGCCAGGAGCTGGCGGCCAACCCGAACCTGGTGCTGCTGGGCGACTTCAACATCACGCCGGAAGACCGCGACAGCTTCGACCCGGTGGGCCTGAAGGAAACGATCCATCACACGACGGAAGAGCGCAACCACTTCAAGGCGCTGCTCGACCTGGGCCTGACGGACAGCTTTCGCATGTTCGAGCAGCCCGAGAAGAGCTATTCGTGGTGGGATTACCGCATGCTGGGCTACCAGAAGAACCGCGGGCTGCGCATCGACCACATCCTGGTGAGCCAGCCGCTGGTGCCGCGCGTGAAGGGCTGCATCATCGACCGCGTGCCGCGCAAATGGGAAAAGCCGAGCGACCATGCGCCGGTGGTGCTCGATCTCGACCTGGGTGCCTGAGCCCATGACCATACGCAACCTCGCAATCGCGGCCGTCGCGCTGACGCTCACGGCCTGCTCGCTGCTGAAGCCCGGCGACAAGGCGGAAGAAGGCGGCAAGAGCGCTGCAACCTCGCCTGCGGACGAGACCGCGTCCGGACGCGACGTGCCGACGGTGCGGCTGATCACCGCGCAGACGCCGGCCGTGCGGACCTACCGCAAGATCGGCGCGCGCCACATCTACAACAAGTACGCGAGCCGCATCTACAAGGGCAAGATCCCGCCGCTGGTGTATGCGGTGGTGGTCGTCGAGACCGACATCGACGCGACGGGCAAGGTGATCAGGGTCGATTTCAGCCGCACGCCGAGCCATGCGCCCGAAGTGCCGCCGATGATTGCGGAGCTGATCAAGGCCACGTCGCCCTTGCCGAACCCCGGCAAGCTCGGCGCCCATACGTACGTGGATACCTGGCTCTGGGACAAGAGCGGAAATTTCCAGATCGATTCGCTGACCCTGGGCCAGCGAAGCCGATAGTCACGCCGCCAGCGTCGCTCGCCTCGCTCAAGTCCAGTTCTGCTGGACCCAGCTGCGCACCGCCGCCCACTCGGGCGAGGTCTCGATGTATTTCTGCGTCGCGCTCACCAGCTCGCCCACGTTCTTGTAGTCGTCCAGGCCGAACGGCTGGGCCAGCGGCACGTTGCCGCGCATGTAGTTGCTGCCGAGCAGCTGGCCGGCCTGGGTCGCCGCCAACTCCGCGGTGGCATCCATGGTGAGGTTGAGCAGCGCAGTAGCCGGCACCACGCCGTCGCTGAACGGCCACAGCCAATGCGTGACGCCCCAGTCCAGCGGATTGGAAACGGAACTGGGCGGCACACCCACCGGATTGACGCCGGTGCCCAGCGACAGCATCACGATGTCCGACGGGGCGGTGGCGTAGCCCTGGTAGATCGCTTCCACGATCGCCGTCATCGAGGGGTTGTTGGCGAAGGTGCCGCCGTCGGCGAAGTAGCCGAAGTCGCCCATCTGGTACGGCGGGAAGTACGTTGGCGCGGCCGAGGTGGCCAGCGCGGCGTCCACCATGCTGATGCCGCGGTAGGCGTTGCTCTGGCCGTTGGAGATGGTGCACGGCGCCCAGCTGTTCTGGTTCGCATCCCACAGCCGCGCGGAGTTGACGGCCACGAAGCGGCTCGCCGAGGACAGCGCACCGCCGCTACCCACCAGCTGCTGGGCGACTGATTGCAAGCCGGTGTTGACGTACTGGCACTTGAAGATGCCCGGACCGCTGCCCAGCAGGTCTTCTGTCGACTGCGCCGGTGCCCGGTCCTGCTGCTTGGCTTGCGCGTCCAGCAGCCAGCCGTTGGGCTTGAAGATGGTGGAGCCATCGTTCTGGTAGACGCTGACGATCTTGTCGATGCTCACGTTGTTCACCAGGCCCAGCGAGATCAGGCCGCCGGTTGACGTGCCGGCGAAACCATTCGCACTTGCGACGATGCCGAAACTCTTGTCCAGGTCCTGGATCAGCATCGCCGTGATGACGCCGCGGATACCGCCGCCGTCGCAGCAGAGAATCTTGAAAGACATGGCTACGCTCCTTGCTTGAGTGGACGGTACCCGCGGCGCGCGGGCCCGGATGCTCCTTGGTCTCAGGCCGGAATGTGAGTCAATTGGTGGAGCAGCGCATCACTTGAACGAGGGATGGGCGATCTTCTGCACCGGTACGGCTGGCTGGATAAGTCCAGCCGATAATAAAAAAGGCCCCAAGGGGCCTTTTTTATTCGATGCCGAGTTCCTGGATCTTCCGGGTGATGGTGTTGCGCCCGATGCCCAGTTTCTGCGCGGCCTCGATGCGGCGGCCGCGCGTGTTGGCCAGGGCTGTAAGGATCAGCCTCGACTCGAAGCGGCGCGAGAGCACATCCCACACATCGGTGCGGCCGGCCGCGAGCAAGGCCTGGGCTTCGTGCTCCAGGCCGCTTTCCCAGCTGCTCACGCCCGCGTGGGCTTCGGCGGGCTCGGAGACGGCGTGCGCGGGCGCCGATTCGCTGCCTGCAACTGGCAGCGACGCCACGGGCTGGGCCGCTGCGGTCGGCGCGACGGTCGCGGCTTCGGACGCGTGGAGAGTCTCAGCGCCTGCACCGACGGCCATCACCTCGGGCGGCAGGTCCTTCGCTTCGATCAGCTGGGCCGGCGCCATCACGGTCAGCCAGTGGCAGATGTTCTCGAGCTGGCGCACGTTGCCCGGGAAGCCGAAGGCCGCGAGCTTGGCCAGCGCTGCATCCGAAATGCGCTTGGGCTCGACGCCCAGCTGACGCGCGCTCACCTGCAGGAAGTGGCGCGTGAGCGCGGGCACGTCTTCACCGCGTTCGCGCAGTGCCGGCAGGCGCAGGCGAATCACGTTGAGGCGGTGGAACAAGTCTTCGCGGAAGCCGCCGAGCTTGACGCGCTGCTCCAGGTCCTGGTGGGTGGCTGCGATGACGCGCACGTTGGCCTTGACCGAGTTGTGGCCGCCCACGCGGTAGAAATGGCCGTCGCTCAGCACGCGCAGCAGGCGCGTCTGCAGGTCGAAGGGCATGTCACCGATTTCGTCGAGGAACAGCGTGCCGCCCTCGGCCTGCTCGAAGCGGCCGCGGCGCATGGTTTGCGCACCGGTGAAGGCGCCGCGCTCGTGGCCGAAGAGTTCGCTCTCCAGCAGGTCCTTGGGAATGGCCGCAGTGTTGATCGCAACGAAGGGGCCGTTGGCGCGCGGCGAGTGCTTGTGCAGCGCACGCGCCACCAGTTCCTTGCCCGAGCCCGATTCGCCGGTGATGAGCACCGTGACGTTGCTTTGCGAAAGCCGGCCGATGGCGCGGAACACGTCCTGCATCGCAGGAGCCTGGCCGAGCATTTCGGGCGCCGCGACCATGCGTTCTTCGGCGACTTCCTCGCGCTGGCTTTCATCGACGGCACGGCGGATGAGTTCGACCGCCCGCGGCAGGTCGAAGGGCTTGGGCAGGTATTCGAAAGCGCCGCCCTGGAAGGCCGAAACGGCGCTGTCGAGGTCGGAGAAGGCCGTCATGATGATGACGGGCAGGCCGGGGTGCTTGGCCTTGATCTTGTCGAGCAGGTCGAGCCCGGAACCGCCGGGCATGCGGATGTCGCTCACCAGAACCTGGGGACCTTGCTGATCGTCGTCGGCGGCCTGTTCGAGTGCTGCCAGCACCTCGCGCGTGTTCGTGAAACTGCGCGTGGGCAGGTCTTCGCGCAATAGAGCCTTCTCGAGCACGAAGCGAATCGATTGGTCGTCATCAACTATCCAGATCGGCTTCATGCATCTCCTCTGTTGCCGGTGGCTGCGCTAGGGCAGCGGTATCAATATCTTGAAATCGGTTCGGCCCGGGACGCTGTCGCACTCGATCACGCCGTGATGCTGTTGCACAAAAGTTTGCGCGAGCGTCAATCCCAGCCCTGTCCCGCCTTCCCTGCCCGATACCAGCGGATAGAAGATGCGGTCCTTGATCGTGTCCGGCACACCCGGTCCATTGTCGATTACATGCAATTCCAGTGCCAGTCGATACCACTGCTTGTTGAAGATCACCTGACGGGCTATGCGCGTCTTGAAAGTGATCTGCGCGTCGCCTGCCGCGCGGCGCTCGGTCAGCGCCTGCGCCGCGTTGTGCGTGATGTTGAGCGTGGCCTGGATGAGCTGCTCGCGGTCGCCGCGGAACTCGGGAATGGACACGTCGAAATCGCGCTCGATGTGCAGGTCGCGCGGAAACTCCGCGAGGATGACCGAGCGCACGCGCTCGCACACCTCGTGGATGTTGACGTCGCCCACCACGTGCGGACGGCGGTGCGGCGCCAATAGCCGGTCGACCAGCGTCTGCAGCCGGTCGGCCTCGTGGATGATGACCTGGGTGTATTCGATGAGGTCGCGCGACTCGACCTCCATCTGCAGCAGCTGCGCCGCGCCTCGGATGCCGCCGAGCGGGTTCTTGATCTCGTGCGCGAGATTGCGGATGAGTTCCTTGTTGGCCTGCGCCTGGTCGATGAGGCGCTCTTCGCGGTCTTGCCGCACCTGCTGCTCGAGCGGCGACATCTCGATGATGAGCTCGCCCTTCTTGTCGCCCTGCGCAAGCGTGACCTGCACGGGCATCAGCTCGTGGTTGACGCGGCGCAGGAAGGCCTCATAGCGCAGCGTTGCAAAGTCGTTGCTGCTCGCACCGTCGATGGCCGTACGCAGCACCTGCGGCTCATGAAAACACGCGCCGAACTGCGAGCCTTCGAGCGTGCGGCGCGAGGTGCCCAGTGCGTCTTCGAGGCCTGCGTTGGCGAACAGCACGGAGCCGTTGCTGTTGACCACCGCGATCAGCGTGGACAGCAGGTCGAAGGACTGGAAGCGCGGATTGGCGCCGGTCGCCTTCTTCCCGAACACCATGACTACTGCGGCTGCTGCTTGTTCGGCAGGCGGCCGATTTCGCGGCGGATGCCGGCGATGTCACTCTCGTTGCGCGCCAGCTCAGCCTTCATTTCGGCGACGCGGTCCAGGTACTTCTGGTAGTTGCGGCCTTCGCTGCCCTGCTTCTCGGGCTCGCCGTTGTTGTATTCCTTCTGCAGCTCGGCCTGGCGTGCCTCGGCCTTCTTGAGCTCAGACTCGAGCACCGAGCGAGCCTCGCCGTCACGGGCACGCTGGTCGACGCCTTCGACACGCGGGCTGCCCGCCGGCGCACGCGCCGCGGAAGAGCCACCGGACGACGCAGAGCCACCGCCCGAAGACTTGGTGCCTTGCACGACCGTGACGTTGCCGCCTTCCATGACCTTGCAGCCCTTCTGCTGGGCGATGGTGGCGTTGTTGGTGTACTCGTTGCCGCAACGCCAGACGCGTTCCTGCGCGAGCGCCGGCAGCGCGATCAATGAACCGGCCAGGAAAATGAGAGAAGCAGTCTTCATGTGTATCGGTGGAGGGCGGCGACAAAGGTGCATTTTCGTGCAATTCGATGCCACCAGTGACAAGATGTTCCACTCCATTGAAAAAGGACGGCCGTGGCCGTCCTTTTTCATTACATCCCCGCCAATGGATTGGTGAGGTTGTACTTCGCTCGATTACAGCGAGTAGTACATGTCGAACTCGACCGGATGGGTCGCCATGCGGAAGCGCGTGACTTCCTGCATCTTCAGATCGATGTACGCATCGATGTACGCATCGGTGAACACGCCGCCCTTGGTCAGGAACGCACGGTCCTTGTCCAGGTATTCCAGGGCTTGGTCGAGGCTGTGGCAGACGGTCGGGATCAGCGCGTCTTCTTCCGGCGGCAGGTGGTACAGGTCCTTGCTGGCGGCTTCGCCCGGATGGATCTTGTTTTCCACGCCGTCGAGACCGGCCATCAGCAGCGCAGCGAAGCCGAGGTACGGGTTCATCAGCGGATCGGGGAAGCGCGCTTCGACGCGGCGGCCCTTCGGGTTGGCCACGAACGGGATGCGGATCGAGGCCGAGCGGTTCTTGGCCGAGTAGGCCAGCTTCACCGGGGCTTCGAAGCCGGGCACCAGGCGCTTGTAGCTGTTGGTGCCGGGGTTCGTGATGGCATTCAGGGCACGGGCGTGCTTGATGATGCCGCCGATGTAGTGCAGCGCGAAGTCCGAGAGACCTGCATAGCCGTCGCCGGCGAACAGGTTCTTGCCGTCCTTCCAGACCGACTGGTGCACGTGCATGCCGGAGCCGTTGTCGCCGACGATGGGCTTGGGCATGAAGGTGGCGGTCTTGCCGTAGGCGTGGGCCACGTTGTGGATCACGTACTTCTGCAGCTGGACCCAGTCGGCGCGCTGGACCAGCGTGCTGAACTTGGTGCCGAGTTCCATCTGGCCGGCGTTGGCCACTTCATGGTGATGCACTTCGACCGGGATGCCGAGCGATTCGAGCACCAGGCACATTTCCGAGCGCATGTCCTGGAAGCTGTCGACCGGGGGAACCGGGAAATAGCCGCCCTTGACTGCCGGACGATGGCCGGTGTTGCCGTGCTCGTATTCCTTGTCGGTGTTCCACGAGGCTTCTTCGGAGTCGATCTTCACGAAGCAGCCCGACATGTCGTTCTTCCAGCGGACGCCGTCGAACACGAAGAATTCGGGTTCCGGACCGAAGAAGGCGGTGTCACCCAGGCCCGAAGCCTTCATGTACGCCTCGGCGCGCTTGGCGAGCGAACGCGGATCGCGCTCGTAGGCCTTGCCGTCGGCGGGGTCGATCACGTCGCAGGTCAGGATCAGCGTCGTTTCTTCGAAGAAGGGGTCGATGTTGGCGGTGTTCGGGTCGGGCATGAGCTGCATGTCCGAAGCTTCGATCCCCTTCCAGCCAGCGATGGACGAGCCGTCGAATGCGTGGCCCGAGGTGAATTTGTCTTCATCGAAAGCCGAGACCGGCACGGTCACGTGCTGCTCTTTGCCACGGGTGTCGGTGAAGCGGAAGTCGACGAACTTGACCTCGTTTTCCTTGACGAGCTTGAGTACATCGGCGACGGTCTTTGCCATCAGTTTCTCCTGAGTTGGATGGTGGTTAGGAATACAGGGACGAGGGATGCAGTTTCTGTGCCATTGTCACCTCACTCGATGAGGCTTTAGTGGCCGCCGCAAACCCCAAATGAAGGCGGAATTTCACCAAAATGGTGCGCTCAGCATTAACGCACCAATTCTGGACCAAGCTTGGCATCAAAGGTGTGCAACCCTTCGATCAGCTGGACATAGGCGGCATCGAGCCGGCCGGGGTCACCCTTGACGCCCAGCTCGATGTGGCGGCCGTATTCGGGGTGATCGACGCTCGGCAGGCTGAACACCTTGATGCCGGCGTGGGTGGCCTCGATGGCCTGCATGAGCGGCGTCAGCGTGGCTTCCATGGCACCGAAAACGATCACCGACTTCTCGGCGACGGCATTGCGGGTAAACAGTTCGGCGTAACGGCCGTCGAGCACGGACTCGATCATCGGCCAGGCCATGACGGGAAAGCCCGGCACGAAGTGCACGTCGCCGACGCTGAAGCCGGGGATCTTGTTGTACGGGTTGTAGATGAGCGCGGCGCCCTGCGGAAACACGCCCATGTTGAGCCGGTGCACGTTGTCGGACCGGTCGGGCTCGTAGGGCACGCCCTGCTCACGCGCGGTGTCCTGCATGCGCTCGCGGATCAGCAGTTCGGCCTCGGGGTGCAGCGCCAGCGGCACGCCCAGCGCCTTGGCGGCGCACTGGCGGGTGTGGTCGTCGGGCGTGGCGCCAATGCCACCGGTCGAGAAGACGATGTCGCCCGAGGCGAAGGCGCGCGCCAGCGCGGCCGTGATGCGCGCGGGCTCGTCGCCCACGTATTCGGCCCAGCTCAGCTGCAGGCCGCGCGCGGCGAGCAACTCGATGACCTTGGCCATGTGCTTGTCGGCCCGCTTGCCGGAAAGGATCTCGTCGCCGACGACGATGAGACCGAATGCGCGTGTCATGGTGAACCCCATTGGGAAAGAGCGGCCTTGCTGGCCTCTTCGGCTTCGAGGGCCGGTGTTGTGCCGTTGGCGGCCGATGCCTCGGCCACAGCGCGCTGGGCACGCAGCCGCGCGAGCGCGTCAAGGCAGTAGTGAGCGAACCAGAGCGCCGAAAAGGCGAAGACCAGTGTGTAGATCCAGATGGCGATCGGCACCAGCACGAAGAAGGCGGCGGCGAACAGCAGGCCCGATGCCCAGACGATGCTGGGCGCCGCGCCCAGGTAGCCGCACAGCACGCCGATGCACAGCAGCGGCAGCCGGTGCGCGCGCAGCAGCGCGGCGCGCTCCTCGGGACTGGCGTGCTCGGCCAACGCATCGAAGCTCATCACTCGATAGGTGAGCCAGCCCCAGATCAGCGGCGGCAGGATCAGCACCAGCGGCGGAATGAGCCACAGCGGCATCGACACCACAAGAGCGATCAGCGCCAGGATGGTGACGCCGAGCGAACGCGCGACGCTGCCGAAGAACGAAGCGCCCTTTTTCTGCTCGAGCGAGGGAAAACGCCGCTCGCCCACGAGCTTGGTCAGCGCAGGCGCCATGAAGCCGGCCACGATCAGCAGGCAGACCACCACGATCAGCGGCGTGGCAGCGAACACCACGACCAGGGACGCCAGCGCGAAAGTGACGTCACCCGAGAAAAGACGGCCGATCCAGGCCCAGAAGCTCGACAGCAGCGGCCAGGCGTCGAGCGCGCCGCGTGTCCAGGTCACGGCGGAGTCCCAGTAGAAATAACCGAGCCCCGCGGCCAGCACCACCATCAACCCCAAAGGAAGCAGCGACAGCACGATCACGCGCGGCAGCATGCAGTAGGCGACCGCGCGCCAGAAGGAGTCGAGGAGCAGGCGCATTGAGCAGCGAGGATAACGCCTCGGACGAGCCGTTCAGGGGCCGGAGCCCCTCAACCGCGACCGACCATTCGCTTCAGGCCGAGCCACTGCTGGGCCCAGAAACCGCGCCCGTATTCGCGCACGCGGCCGTCGGCGCTGGGTTCGACCTGGTCGCGGATGCCGGTCGGGTCGTAGCGGTTCTCGAAGTTGGCGGTGCGAAACAGCATGTCCCACCAAGGCAGCAGCACGCCGAAGTTGTGGCCGCCGAGCGTGCTCCTGCCGTTCGATTCGTGCCCCAGCCCGATGCTGTGGTGCAGCCGGTGGAAACGCGGGCTGATCCACAGCCGCTCGCCGATGGCGCCGAAGCTCAGCCGCAGGTTGGCGTGCTGCAGGCTTTCGCTGAGCTGCGTGAAGGCGACGAAGGCAATGAACTGCCCCGGCGCGACGCCGATCAGCTGCGCCACGATGACGATCAGCGTGTCGTGGACGATGTCGTCGAGCAGGTGATTGCGGTCGTCGCTCCACATCGTCATCTGGCGCTGCGAGTGGTGCAGCGAGTGCAGGCCCCACCACCAGTTGAACTGGTGCTGGCCGCGGTGGATCCAGTAGCCGACGAAGTCGAGCACCACCAGGTAAATGGCGAAGGCGACCACCGGCACGTCGGTCACGCCGGGCCACACTTCGTCGAGGTGGAAGGTGCCCCACCCCGCCGTGCGCAGGCTGCCCATCGCATCGTCGAAGAAGGGCTGCAGCGTGAAGAAGATCGCCAGCCGGAACAGGCCGAGCCGGTGAATCAGCGTGTAGAGCATGTCGATGCGGATCGCGTGGCGGTCGACTACCGGCTCCACCGATCGCCAGCGCTGCAGCGGCCCGATGATCGCCAGCAGCACCAGGATCTGGATGACGCCGACCAGCAGCCAGCCGGTCGCGTCGAAGGCATCCTCGGTCCAGCCGCCGAGGCCGACGGCGTAGACCAGCGGCTGCACGGCGGCCTCGAAGAACCAGCCCTGCATGGCGGAAAAAGCGTCTGTCAGCCAATCGATCACGGCGAAAACTCGTTCAGGGGTGAGATGCAATCCAGGCGCGGAAGTCCGGGTGCTGGCGCAGTGTCTGGAAGCAGAAGCCCTTGGCCTTGAGCCCGACGATCAGCGGCTCGAGGTTGGCCGGAGCCCATGGGTCCTTGCGCGACCAGATGCCCAGGTGCGCGAGCAGGATGTCGCCGGGGCGAATGGTGTCGAGCGCCTGAGTCAGCAGCTTGGCGTTGCTGAATTTCTCGCTCGGCAGCTCGTCGCCGAGGAAGCCGGCGGGCGCCCAGCCGACGTACTTGTAGCCACAGCCTTCGGCGGCGGCCAGCAGCGCGGGCGAGGTCTTGCCGCCCGGCGCGCGGTACAGCGGCAGCGGCTTCTTGCCGGTGATGGCGGCCAGCCGGTCGGACGACTTGCGGATGTTGGCGCAGTACTCGGCCGCGCTCCAGGTCGATTCCTTGCCGTCCTGCGGACCTGCCGAGGGCTTGATGCGGAAGCTCGGCGGCGTGCCCTTGACGTCGGCGCGCCAGTACGCATGGTCGTAGGTGTGCGATCCGAACTCGTTGCCTTCGGCCGCCCTCGCCTTCCACCAGGACGCCCAGTGGTCGTCGAGGCTGTCGCCGTCGGTCTGGGTGCGCTCGGCGGCGGCGAAGAAGGTGACGCGCACGTCCTGCCGCTTGAGCACGTCGGCCACCAGCGGGGCGATGCCCATGTGGCCGGTGTCGAAGGTCAGGTAGACGGGCTTTTCGCAGGTGGCGCCCGGTGTCGCCCCCCAGGCGACGGGAGCCACGACTCCGGCCAGCGACAGCGCGAGGGCCGCGCCGATACGGCTAGATGCGCTTGGCATGATCGAGCGTCCAGACGCCATGCGGCGAACGGCCGACATTCACCTGCCGCACGACCTTGTTGCTGGCCAGGTCGACCACGCTGAGCTTCTTGATCCAGCGCGAGGTCACGTACAGGGTCTTGCCGTCGGCCGACAGGTCCATGCAGTCGGGACCGCCGGGCACGGGATAGGTCGCGATGACCTTCAGCGTCGCCAGGTCGATGCGGCTGATGGTGTTGGCCACGCGGTTGCTCACGAACACGCTCTTGCCGTCGCCGGCCGAGCGGAAGGCGTGGGCGCCCTTGCCGGTGGGGATCTTGCCGACCAGCTTGGGCTCGGCGCCGGCCACGTCGAACACCTGCACGCCGTCGCTGCCGGTCAGGCCCACCAGCAGGGTCTTGTCGTTGTGCACGCCGAAGATGTCGGCAGGCATGGTGCCGGTGGCAACGCGCCACTTGACTGTTTGCGTGGGCAGGTCGACGGCGATCATCTCGTCGCTGTCCTGCATCGTCACGTAGGCGATGGTGCTGGTGTTGTCGATCCAGATGTGGCTGGGCGTCTTGCCGCTGGCGATGCGCTTGGCCAGCTTCAGGTCTTTGCCGTCCCAGCGGTAGATGTCGACGTGGTTCAGGCGGTTGCCGGCCGTGACGAACCACTTCATGTCGCGCGAGAACTGCAGCTGGTACGGATCGATGATGCCGTAGACCACGCGCTGCACTTCCGCCGTGCGGGGGTTCAGGAAAGTCAGCGAATCGCCCGCCGAATTGGCCACGATGACCGACTTTTCGTCCGGCGTCATGTAGATGTGGTGCGGCTCCTTGCCGGTGGCAATGCGCTGTTTTTCCGTCCAGTCGACGGGATTGATCACGCTCACGCTGGCGTCCAGCGAGTTGAGCACGAAGATCGGGGGAGGTTCGGCCGGCGCGGCGGCGGCAGCGGGAAATGCCGCCAGGGCCGTCAGACAGGAAAACAGGAAAGCCGCGATGCGGCCGTTCGGTCGAGCAGGGAGTCGCAAGGGAAGGTTCCGGGAGAGAGCTTGGCGAGATTAACGGTCGAGCCTTAGGACTGGCTGACCGTCAGGGGGCGCTTTGTTCCGCTTATTTCGGCGGTTTGGCCGGTTTGGCCGGCGCGCGCAGGGCGGCAACCTGGTCGGCGGTCAGCCAGCGCCACTGCCCCGGCGCAAGGTCGTCGGGCAGCGCCAGGTCGCCGATGCGCGAGCGGTGCAGCCCCTCGACCCGGTTTCCGACCGCGGCCAGCATGCGCTTGACCTGGTGGTACTTGCCCTCGGTGAGCGTGAGCCGCAGATGCAGCGGGCTGTCGGATTCGCAGGCGGCGGCGCGCACGGGCTTCGGGTCGTCGTCGAGCACCACGCCTGCCAGCAGCTTGGCGATCTGCGCCTCGTCCACCGGATGCTTGGCCGTTACCTCGTAGACCTTGGGCACGTGGTGCTTGGGGGAGCCCATCTTGTGGATGAACTGGCCGTCGTCGGTCAGCAGCAGCAGGCCGGTGGTGTCCTGGTCGAGCCGGCCGATGGCCTGCACGCCTTGCACCGCGCCCTTGTTGGGGCGCAGGCGCAGGGGCGACGGCAGCAGCGTATAGATGCTCGGATAGGTCGAGGGCTTCTGCGAGCACTCGGTGCCGGCCGGCTTGTGCAGCATCAGGTAGGCCTTCTCGTGGTACGCCCACGCGGTGCCCTGGACTGTGTAGTGAAGGCCCTCGGGGTCGAGATCGGCGAATGGGTCGGTCACCGCCTGGCCCTCGATGGTCACGTGGCCTTGCTGGACGAGGCCCGCGCACACGCGCCGCGTGCCGAAGCCCTGGGTATAGAGGATGTCTTGCAGGTGCATGAAAAATGAAAAAAGCGGCCGCGCCGACAAGGGCACGACCGCCTTCTAGTTTGCCGCAGGA
The DNA here is from genome assembly GCF_059416325.1 of Variovorax sp. GW821-FHT09D05. Classification (NCBI taxonomy): domain Bacteria; kingdom Pseudomonadati; phylum Pseudomonadota; class Betaproteobacteria; order Burkholderiales; family Comamonadaceae; genus Variovorax; species Variovorax sp. GW821-FHT09D05. Next base: position 183,811 of record NZ_JBWKOZ010000009.1, read on the forward strand.
TCAGTAGCCTGCCGCCAGGCCCGTGTTGCGGCGCGGATCGTTGGCACCGTAGAAGCGGTTGTTGCCGACCGGCTTGCCGCCCAGCGACGGCGCGCCGACGATGATGGCCGCGAGGTGGTTGGCCGGCTGCGGCACACCCAGGTTGTGGCCCATGTCGGTCAGGATCTTGCGCGTGTCGGGGCTCAGCGCGAAGGTCTCGACGTTGGTGACGTCGGGCAGCCATTGCTGGTGGAAGCGCGGAGCGTCCACCGCTTCCTGCACGTTCATGCCGTAGTCGACCACGTTCAGGATCGTGTGCAGCACCGCCGTGATGATGCGGCTGCCGCCGGGTGTGCCGACCACGAACACCGGCTTGCCGTCCTTCGACACGATGGTCGGGCTCATCGAGCTCAGCGGACGCTTGCCCGGGGCGATGGCGTTGGCCTCGCCCTGCACCAGGCCGTACATGTTGGGCACGCCGATCTTCGAGGTGAAGTCGTCCATTTCGTTGTTCAGCAGCACGCCCGTCTTGGCGGCCGTGACCTTGGCGCCGAACCAGTCGTTCAGCGTGTAGGTCACGGAGACGGCATTGCCCCACTGGTCGGTGATCGAATAGTGGGTGGTGTTGCTGCCTTCATGCGGCGCGACACCGGGCTTGATGTCCTTGGAGACGCCGGCCTTCTTCGGATCGATGACGGCGCGGATCTTCTCGGCGTAGCCCTTGTCGAGCAGGCGGTCGAGCGGGTTCTTCACGAAGTCGGGGTCGCCCAGGTAGCTGTTGCGGTCCACGTAGGCGTGGCGCATGGCTTCGATCTGGTAGTGCACCGACTGGGCCGAGCGGAAGCCCAGGTCCTTGAGCGGATAGCCCTCGAGGATGTTGAGCATCTCGCAGATGATCACGCCGCCCGAGCTGGGAGGCGGCGCCGACACCACGCGGTAGCCGCGGTAGTCGCACTCGACGGGCGCGAGTTCGCGCGTCTTGTACTGGTCGAGGTCGGCCTGGGTGATGATGCCCTTGCCGGCCTGGCTCGACGCCACGATGGCGCTGCCGACCCAGCCCTTGTAGAAGCCGTCGGGGCCCTTCGCGCTGATTTCCCTCAGCGTCTTCGCCAGGTCTTTCTGCACCAGCTTCTGGCCGACCTGGAAGGGCTGGCCCTTGTTCAGGAAGATCGCACCGGAGACCGGGTCTTTCTGGAAATCGGCGGTGGAGGTCCACAGCATGTCGATGTCACCCTGCTCCAGCGCGAAGCCCTTGTCGGCCAGCTGGATCGAGGGGGCGATGAGGTCGGCGCGCTTCATGGTGCCGTACTTCTCGCGCGCGTATTCCATGCCCGAGACGGAACCGGGCACGCCCACGGCGAGGTGGCCGTTGGTGCTCAGGCCCTTGATGACGTTGCCGTCCTTGTCGAGGTACATGTTGGCCGTGGCGGCCAGCGGTGCCTTCTCGCGGAAGTCGAGGAAGGTCTTGCGACCGTCGGCCAGCTGCACGGTCATGAAACCGCCGCCGCCGAGGTTACCCGCAGCGGGATACACCACCGCCAGCGCGTAGCCCACGGCCACGGCCGCGTCGACGGCATTGCCGCCGCGCTTGAGCACGTCGACGCCGACCTTGCTCGCCAGGTGCTGCGCGCTCACGACCATGCCGTGCTCGGCCGCGACGGGCGCCACCGATGCGGCATTCGACGCGCCGGCGGCCGCCAGCGCGAGCACCGCCACCACGGCAGCGCGCAGCTTCGGGGTCCAGTGAATTTGTTGCATGCAGGTATCTCCTCTTTGAGTGTGTTGAAGAAAAACGGTGATGTACGTACGGGTCAGCCCGTGAGCAGCGCCTTGCGGCGCAGGCCGTCGAGCGCCAGCGAGACTTGCTGGCGGGCGAATTCCCCGACTGCCGACGGGTCAGTCAGCGGCTTGTCGTCCTTGACGAAACGCAGGCGATCGCTTCGAACCTCCGCTTCGAGATGCTCGGCCAGCGCGTCGTGCGAGTGCGTGCCGTCGAGCAGCGGCAGCAGGCTTTGTTCGAGCAGCGTCAGCACCACGGGCTCGTGCCACTGGTTGCAGGTGTTGGCGGTGGCGCCGACGCCCGACGCAAGACCCGAAGCGCCTCGCACCGCGGACAGCGCTTGCGGCAAACCGGAGACCACGTCGGCCGCGAACACCGGCGTGCGTCGGATGCGCAGGGCGCCGAGGATCAACAGCTCCTCGAGCATCGCCATCGCGGCAGATTCGATGGCGGCCTGCGGCTGACCCGTGAGCCCGGAGGCGGCCTCGATGAGGGCCGACGCAGAGATCGATGCCGGATAACGCGTGTCGAGCAGCTGCGCCACCGCCTTGTGCACCGGCAACCGCAGCGTGACCTTCAGGCCTCGCATGGCGCTGCACGGCTGCTCGCGAGCATCGAGCGTGAGCGCCCCACCGTCGTCGGCCCTGAAGATGCCGGCGAATTCGAGCGAGCGGATGCGCGCGGGGTCCAGCTTGTAGCGGATGTGCGCCGCTTGCGTCTGCTTGACCAGAAGGGTCTGGCGGAAGGTGCGGTTGACCAGGAAATCGAGGTACTGCTCCATCATGATCTGGCTGCCACCGCATTCGCGCAGCAGCGGATCGCGCACCTTGTCGCCGTAGTTCTGCACGAACATCGTGGACGGCTCCGCGTCGCACAGGTAGGCAAGGCCGTGGGCATCCGCTCGCGCCACGAACTCCTTGAAGTAGCACGGCGCGTTGCAGGGCTCGAGAAACTCGTGCAGCAGGTACGAGCTGTTGGCGTTGCGCACGATCGGCATCGCCTCTTCGAGCGTCTTCTTGAGCACGCTGTCGGCGCGAGCCGACTGCTCGAGAAAGTCGAGCATGCCGCGTGCGTAAGACAGTTTTTCTTCCGGCGTGTCGCGCGGACCGCCGCGCAGGATCATCGCGTCGCGCACGATCTCGCGCGCCTTCCAGCCCGGGTACACGTTGTAGCTCACGTAGGCCACGCCGGTGGGTGCGAGATTTTCGGAGCAGATGCGCAGGATCGCGTCCTGCACCGGACCTGGCACCCAGCTGTAGACGCCGTGGCAGACGATGTAGTCGAACTGGCCGAACGAAGCGTCGATGTCCGCAAGGTTGAAGGCCTTGAGCTCGATGTTCGACAGCCCGGCGCGCCCGATGGCGGCCGCACCTTGCGCCACCTGCACCGGCGACAGATCGATGCCGATTGCACGCGCCTCGGGGTGGCGTGCCGCGAAGGGAATCAGGTTGCCGCCGGCCGCGCAGCCGAGCTCCAGCACACGGGCCTTCGCGGGAGGCGGAGCATCGAGCCCGAAGAGAAATGCCAGGGCTTCCAGATGCTCCATCGCTGACTGCGGGAACGGATGCGAGTCATAGGGCACCGTGTCGTAATAGCTGGTCAACTCGGAAGTCAGGGAATCCGGCACGGGCGTCCTTATCGGGATCTGGGCAGGCAGCTGGAAACTGCAGTGACTGCAATGTGACAGTGCTGGCCGACTATAGCCCCGCGTTCCGGCGAAAAAAAGCGGGCTTGCACAGGGCCTCGCGAACCGCGCATAAAAAAAGCCCAGCTGTGAGGCTGGGCTTGAAAGCCTATCTGCTTGGCATGCATCAAGGCCCCCGCACAGGTTGACCAGCGGGGGACGGTTTACCCGTCAAGGAGAAATTCGGATGGGTGGAAAAAACGATGTCTTCATGGGCATAGTCTACTGTATATTTGTACAGTCTTTTAACAAAGGATGCCGCCATGTCTCTTACCGAGGAAACAACCACGCCGCCCAATCATGCGCTCAAGGAAGCGCTGGCCTGGATCTCGAAGTTCGCACATGCATGGAAGGCCATCGAGCCTTCCCCGAGGAGCCTCAGCATCGACGGCTTCATCATCTGGGGGCCCGTGCTCTACGAAAAGCACAAGGGCGAAGATCCGGTGCAACTGGCGCGGCAATTGTTCGGCCAGTCCGGTAAGTACTTCAAGTATCTCTATCCCGACCGTGGGCGAAGCTCGAACGATCCCGGTGGTCTTACTTAGAATGCCCCGATGAATTGGCGCACACTGCTTCCGCTTGCCCTGGTCCTCACCGGCTGCTCGACCCCACCCAACGAGGTGACGCAAGTTCGCGAAGGCGTGCTGCGTGCCATGACCTACGTTCAAGCCTCGGACTATTGCGACGCGCGAAGCAAGACGCCGCGCTGGCTTGGCAAGGCGCCTGCGGAGCAGGGTGTTTTGTTTCAGTGCTACTGAGTCCCGGAGCCTGATAACGCAGGGAACGTCTCAGCAGGGATCGCCTTGAAGAATTCGGTGAAGCTGAGGGGATTTGAACCCTCGAAGAATCGCCCGCCAGGCCTTTATCCATGCGGGTTTCGGATTCAGGGCCTCGATTCGTGTGAGAAGTGAGTGAAACCTGCTTCGCACCAAAATGCGGCGAGGGCACCAAGGATGTGGCTCCGGCCCGGAATTAATACAATAGAATTCACTTCGGTAGCCCGCTGTTTTCTTCCTCCTCCCTCCTTAGGGCTACCCTTGCCCGCCTCGTGCGGGCTTTTTCATGCCTGCCACGAAGTGCCCCCGGGGGCCGGAATCGAACCTGCACACATTTCGGTGGGGGATTTTGAGTTCTCGTCGAGAGGCTCATCGCGGCTAGTAACTTGGTGAGCACGCGCATCTGCTCGCCTTGCTGTCGCCCGATGCGGAGGAGCCACCCCACGAGCGCGAGGGATTGCCTCGTGCAAATTGTTGATGCATCATTTCAGCTGACATCAAGGGGAGCCGTATGAACGCCAAATTACTGGTGGCCAAAGCTTCGATTGCGTGTATCGCGATTGCAGGACTCTTCGCAGTTGCGGGAGCCGACCTCTATCCCACCGTTCCTACTGTCAAGGTACTCGCATATGCGGGGGGCGCCATGCTGATAGTTCTCGCATTGGCGGCAGTCGCCATCGTTGTAGGACAGCAGTGGCGTCTTTTCGGACTAAACCACGGTGGTACAGATCCACAGTGGATGTGGTTTGGGGGAGAGCCTCCCGGGCTTCAGCAAGAGCGGGCTAGCAGCGAACGTCGGTCCCGCAACGAAGGCTGAAAGACCGTCGTTCCGCCGGCAAACTCCTGTCGTTCTCGCCCCCCTTTGAAGGGGGCTGTCACTTTGGCCTCCCCTTCGCAGGCTCGGGCGCCAGGGGCCTTTACTCGCCTCTACTCTGTTCCAATCCTGGCCGTTGGAAGCACCATTGAGATGTCATGCACCATCGTCACTAGGCAGTCTCCACTAAAAGTCGCGAGCTCAATGTTGAAGGGTCCGGTCGGCGCAGAGAAATAGACGTAATCGGGCGTTGGGTCGAGCCTGAGAAACGGGGTAGTCGAACCATGTACGACGATGGGGTTGCCTGGATAGATCGACCCCAGCACTGCCAGATCAGCGCGTCTGACGCAGACAACTGAGTAATCGAACTTGGCAGTCATCCGTGCGACAAACCGGCGCGGAGTGACTTGGGATGAGCGTCCGATAGGGCCGATCGAGGCGTACTGAAAGGCATTGTTTCCCTGGGATGGTCCCAGCCGCGCGAAACGTGGCTCTCCAAGCGTCTCCGGGTCGATTTCAGCCTTCAGGCCTAGATGCCTTTCAGCTCGCGCCGGAAATGGAGTTTCTGTGTCCAGCAGGAAGCGCCGATAGGCCTCGACTGCGGACTTAGGCTGCGTGGGCGCCGAAGCGCATCCTGTTGCAGCGGCGCAGATTATCAAAAGTAAGAGTTCGAACGTCCGCATGCCTGTGCCTCCCGTCTTCTTGGCCTCATACGACCGAGGAAGCGCTGAAGGTGATGGTCAGCAAGCTCCTGCCCCGACGCCAATATTTGCACAAAGTATCAAGGCATGCTGAAGGAATGCCACCGCAGACCATTCGCATACTCACTGTGCACGAGCTGATCCGTGCAGACCCATTGGCTTCAAATGAACGGCGTCAGCTGTACGGCTACGCCATTGACCTTAGCGCTTGGCCCTACTCAACCGAAGCATTTCCCCCCGCACCGAGCGAAGACGACGCGGACGGATTGAAACCGGGGAAGCCGGCTTCGTGATTTTGCTCAGTTCGCCGCGTTCAAGCACTCGGAAGAGTTGCATTGTGGTGGCGAAGTCCCCGTGTTCCGGTCGTAAGTGATCTATGGCGATGCAGTAGGGAGTGCTGGCGGCGCGAACAGCGCGCGATCATTGCTCACGGTGTCGAGCAGAAGCTGCACTTCGTTGTCTCGCCCTTCAACAACGAGTCGGCCTCCTTCAAGAAGCTCTCGACTTCGTGCAGCCATGGCTGCGAGGACTGCGGATCGATCTGCAACACGCTGGCAGGCAGCGGGGTCGCTTGTGGCTTGGTCCCGATCACGGGCGGCGAAATCGTCGTATTGCTTGCGCAACCGGTCACGCTCAGCAGTAACAGTGCGCCGGCGATCATCCAAAGTCTTGAGGCGGTTTTCGAAAGCATTGACGTTCTCCTGTTGGGTCTGGGCGTGACTGGCCATCAGCGCCACGATGCGCTGCAAATCGGCCAGCGCGGCCAGTGCGCGCGCCGTGTCTTCTTTGGCGCGATCGGCCTTCTCCGAGGCCAGATCCGCCCGCGCCTTGGCAGCGCGCGTGCGCTCAATGCCGGCCGTGGCCAGCGCAGCCACAAGGCCCAGGCCGAGAACCCAGAGCAGCGGTTTTTTGAGGTCGGGCAACATCAGCGAGCCCCGCTGCAGGTCTGGGCCTCATCGGCTCGACGATTGGCCAGGCCCTGCACAAAGGTGCACTGGCGCTGCCCCCTCCCCTCTACAACCAACAAGGCCCGAAGCCCCATCGAGAACGAGGCCGCACCACGCAATCGTCTGATCCCGACTTACCGCAAGACCCTCGACCCGAAGCGCCCATCGGCACCCAGGCGCTGGCCCGCATGCGCGAGGTTGCGATCACCCGCCTCTGCCGCTCCCTGCGAGCCCCGTTCTGGGTTTGCGTAGACGGCATCGTCGTCGCGGATTTCGGTGATGACGAAGCAGCGGCCGAAGCCCTGTACGCACCTCTCGTGCACGCACACCGCGTGGCCTCGGGAAACCTGCAACCCATCTTCCTTGGAGCATGAGCATGAACACCGTTATCAGCAAGCCCCGCGCCAAGGCTGAGCGCAAAACCAAGGAGAGCCAAGAGCAAAAATGGCTCGCTGGCATTCAGTCCCGCCTGCAACTCGGTGCTGCAAAGCTGCATTTGGCCCACGAGTCGGCCGCAGCGACGGACCTGGGCACGCCGTTGGAAGTACTGCTGAACTTCATCACCAACAGCATGCTGCCGGGAACCATGGCGCAACTGTCGATCTCGCCTCTGACACAGCAGAGGCTGGACGATGCCTATACAGGGATGTTCCCCATACTGGCCGCCCTTCAAGGCGCGATCTCCCTCGCAAGTGGCGCAGTTATTGAATCGACCCTGCGCGAGGCGCACGACCTGCTCGATGCCGGGAATTCGGACATGGACACGCCCCATTTGGTCCAGTTGCTGCCCCAGCAGGCAGACACCACCGAAGCCGACTTTCTGCGCGGCCGCGACATCGCCGTGATGATGCTGCGCGAAGGCTACGGCTTCCGCGACAGCGACGAAACGGCCGGCAAGCGCTGGTATCGCGGAGGCAAGCACCAGGAGCGCTTCGCCAAGGGCTACCTGCAAGACGTCTTGAAAGAACCCGCCCTGCTCGATGGCTTCGCCGCCGTGCTGTCCGCTGCCATTGGCGAAGACTGCTTCGACGATTTCGAGGGCTACGGAACCCTGCCGATGGCGGAATTTCAGGCCGGAGAGGTGGGAGCTGATGGCACGCTGGCCGAGGAGTCCGAACCTGTGCCGGCAGCACCAAGCAGCAATGAGACTTCGCTGCATGACACGAGCGAGATGCAGGAGGTGCACCAACTCATGAGCGAGGCAAATGCCCTGATCTGGGTGCGCGCCCCAGAATCGACCACCGAAGCTACTTGGGGCGCGGCGTACTTGTTGGAAGGCCAACTCAAGGACCTTCAGAAGGCGATCGACGGCAAAGACACCCTTCGCCTCCTCCAGCGGCTCATCGTCGTCCCAGGCGACAGGCGTCACGGCATCAGGGTAGACAGGACCGATCGGCTTGGTCAGCCGGAGGAACAGAGGGTGGCGACGACCGCGAGGCTCAGGCATGCGCTTTTCTAGCGCGGTTCCTCGGAAAGCTTGAACACGGGCTTTTCTGTCTTGATCCTCTAGGGGCAACGAATGTCAATTGAACTCGTATTCGGCAATAAATTTAACGAGCTTTTCCGCTTCGTCGCGGAGATCTCCTCTAGACAGATTCTTATACAACGCCCCCTTGAGAAGGTTTAATTGTTGATCAACGTTTTTCCCCTGGAGACCAGAAGCTGTAATCCATTTCCTCAAAATTGGCCATCTAGCCTCTCCTTTTGGAAAGTCGCCAACCGACAATAAAGTCAACCCGCCCACAGAAGCGGAAAATTCATTACCTTTAAAAACCAGCGCCTCTTCCGTGAAAAAATCTTCTCCCGTTTCGAATCCTTTGCCAAAAATATCTTGAAGTGTCACCCAGACTCCCCAAGAGTGATCATTTTCGTACTCCTTCTTTTTTTCTAAAGCAGGCTTATCTGAGTCGCTAATTATCAAGCACTTACGGGAGGCCAACTCAAGCATTCTTGAAATGTGCTTAATATCTTTAACCCCTTCCGCAAAAACAGCACCCCACCCGGCGAGACGCTCAACTGCAGCCTTATCCGAAGCCTCAATTGCCCCTCGAAGTACTCGAAAAAGCTCCTTGTCTCGCCACCCCTCGAAGATCACATTCTTTAATCTCAAAGACTCAAAGATAGAATAACCAATTGCAGCATAAAGCACCTCTTCATCTTGAATTTTGGACTTTTCAGCCCTTACCACCGTGGTCACTTCATTCTTCTTCTCAACAATCAAATGACGCGAAATATTTTCCTTGTCAATCATGAATATTGAATGAGTGGAGTAAACGACTGTATTTAGGCCACCAATACCAATCAACTCCCTTGAAAGGCTCTTAGCTCCGCCAGGATGCAATGCAATTTCAGGCTCATCCACTAGGATGAGAACTCCTTTTATCTCTTCGGTCAAAACACGAGCTGAGATCATCAGCAAAAAGCTCACAAATCGCTTGAAGCCGTCACTGCGACTTGCCATGTCGAGTTGCACCTCATGATCTGTCACTAGCGGAACAATTAGATCGCCGTGAGGCATCAGATCGATCTTGAGACTTTTGTAGTCATGCCACACACCGCGTATGTGCTGAGTCGCCCTATCAGAAACTCGTTTCAGCAATTTTGCGTATCTGTGGTGCGACTGAGATCTTGTTTCGACAATAGCTGCTCCGATTTCTTTTCCTCGCATGCCCGCGAGTTCAAACATACTTTTCAAGGGCACACAGCAGCGTGGATCTTTGGCAAAATCATCAACATTCACTTCCGAAGGAAGCAAGAAACTCTCTCCGTATCTCCAAAAGATACATTTAGGGATTCTCTCCTCCACGAATTTAATTATAACAGGCGAGATAATTTCATACAGCTGATCCAGCGTAAGATGAGGAAGATTATTGTTTTTTGCATTTTTTGGACTAAATGCAATGAGCGATGGAGGGACATTATGCATTCCCACATTTAATTCAATTTGGTGAAAGCCGTGACCATTTTTAAACCATCCCGGAATTATCGAATAGCCTTTGGGCGAGGCCCACGTCAAAGTTTGACGGCGTTCTTGGTGGAGCCAAGCCTCATGAGAAGCGGCAGACATCTCCAAGCAATACTCCATTAGAGTGAGCGCCCCCTTGGAGCTTGCAACTATTGGAGCGGACAAACATTCTCTATAAAAATTGCCGGCCACTTCTTGAAAGACAGTCTCACTCTCTGCAGTCTCCAACTCAAAATGGAATTCCACAGCCCCTTCTGTCACAGCGTCCTCGTTTTGGCGCTCTATACGTAAGTCTTTCTTTGAAATGGGGACCGAAGAGTCCAACAAATGAAGAGCCCGAAGAATATTCGACTTGCCGGATTCATTTATTCCAACAAGCACAACACATCCCTGATCAAAATCGATAGAAAGATTTTCGATTGATCTAAAATTTCTAATCCTTGCACGCGCCAGTTTCATCGCCGCTCATCCCTTTGAATGCAAATCGAAGATCGTTGCCACCTTTAGATGACTGATCACTACAAATGCTTCAAATTGTGCACCAACGTGATAAGGCTGCCAGTACCCACTAATAGGGATAGACACCAAGAGACGTAGCCCTGGACCACACGTAAGTTTCAAGACAAACTAACTATTCGGCTGGGCACCATGCGTGCCTTAGCGTTACCGTGGCGCTGCCTCCGAAACAAGAACTACCGCACTGAGCCTCGTTGTTCAGAGTTCCATCAGCCAATGACTGACTCGATTCCGATGGCCGCCCGGAGCTCAACGCCGACCTATTCCGTGAAATGACCAATCGGTTGACGGCTCAGATTTATGCCGTCGATCAAGAGGAACTGAGCGCGAGGTCGTGCCGTTCTTGAGGACGTGCTGCCGAAAGTCGATGAAATGGTCGGGGCACTCGGGGGATCGACGCCGACCTGGCGCAGGTCATCCTGTATCGCGGGCGGCTCGGCCTGCACTTCTGGTCGCGCGGCGTCAACAACGAGTTCACGGCGGTTTACGCGCACATCAAGGGCCGTTGGATCTTCCAGAGGTTTGGGGAGATCTTTGGCGAGGCTAGGCAAGCCTGAACAGCAACGAGCCGCACTCGATTGGACGAGAATGCGATTGCAGCGCGCAAAGCGGCTTGGGAGGACGTGTTGACTATTTATTCATGCGAGATGTACCCGTCCGATGAGGCATGGGATGCGATCTACGATGCAATCGAGGAAGGACGCCAACCGCCCTGGCCAGAAACACATCTTCATCTCGAACCCCAAGACACCTCATTGCCTGGGTGGCTCGCACTGTTGGAATTGATCGAAGACGCGGCTCGCGATCGCAGGGAAACGTTCTCTCCCAAAGAGATTCTCGGCGCTGAGCTGTGGGGCCAGGTCATCACATTGCCACCATCGATCGCCAAGCTGAAGCACGTCAAGAAGCTCAATCTGTATCGCAGCAGCCTGCTCCGCATTCCACCTGAGATCGGAGAGATGGAGAGCCTGGAACAGTTCGTTCCTTACACCTCGTATGGGTTGCACTGGTTCCCCTACGAGATAACGCGATGCCGGCACCTGAAATCAAGCACTGTCAGTACGCGAGCGCTCTATGGAAACTACAAGTACAGACCAACATTCCCTGAGCTAGACCCAGTGGTGGAAGCTCTGATTCCTGCGCGATGCAGCGTTTGCGACCGTCTCCTTGAGAGCCGCGGCGAGGTTCATCAGCGATGGCTGTCGCTCAACGTTGCCACCGACATTCTTCCGCTGTTGGTCAATGCGTGTTCCATCGAGTGCGTAGAGCAGCTTCCTGCCCCGGCGCAAGGCTACGTACCATTTCCCCATAAGGGCGGTACTTCGGTCGTCCAGCCCCCAGCAGACTAGGCACCGCAAGTGGTTAGGCAGGTCCTGGCGCGATGCCAGCGTGCTCGTCGAAGGGCTACGCGTTCGGCATGTAGTAGAACTCGAACCCGTGCTCCCGGAGGTTCAGGAAGTCAGAGATCTCCCGCTCATCGCACAAGCTTCGCAGCTTCTCGATGCTGACCCTTTGCGCATCCAGATGGTGCTTCCCCATTTCGAACGCGCCAACGCCGAACGCCTCCGCAAGGTCGTAGCTCTCCGAGCTTGTCGCCGCCAGAAACACCGTGGTGACGACTGTCGCGCCAGGTTCGACTTCCGCGTAACGCTGGGCACCGTACTCGAGCGACTCAGCGACATCCTGCGAGAACGGCCCGATGCCGATTACTTGTGCGTCTAGTCCCATGGCCTAAATGTACCTGCGGGTCATAGCGCGCCTGCGAGCCCCTTCATGTCGTTCAACAGCGCCTCGAAGAACCGCCCTGTGAGCCGAGGCTCGCTCAATCCATCGGTCATGAACCAGCACTCAGGATCCGGGTCCGCGGACTCAGCGTCGAACCAGGCCGCCATGTAGCCATGGTGCGAGAAGAAGACGATATGGGAGTCCTTCAGCTGGTATCCGCATCGCCTTCAGTTTCCAGGGGGTGCAGTGCCGCGAGACGCTGGACCTGCCCGGCACACGCGAGAACCTGCGCTATGCCGAGCGACTGCGCGGCGAGATCCTGCGCAAGATCGAGCACGGGACGTTCCGGTACAACGACTACTTCCCCTCTTCAGCGAAGTGCCGGGTGTTCGGCCATGGCTCTGCGAAGGGCAAGGACGCGACCATCAAGCAACTGCTGGAGGGATACCGCGAACGCTCGAAGGCATCGCTGCAGCCCAGCACCTGGCGTGGCTACCGAATGGCTATCGACAACATCCTGATCCCGCAGTTCGGGCACCTGCAGGTCCAGGCCTTGAGCACGGGCACATTGCGAGAGTGGATCGCACTGCAGAAGGTCACGCGCAAGCGCATGAGCAACCTGCTTCTTCCGCTGCGCAACGCCTTGTCGGAAGCACTGGCAGACGAGGTGATCGACTTCAACCCGCTCGACCGACTGAAGCTGTCGCGGATCCTGCCGCGGGACACGCTCCACACGGACTACGAGCCCCAGCCGTACAGCGTGGAAGAGCTAGTGCCGCTGCTGGTCAGCATGACCGGCGCCGAACGGGCGGCGTTTCAGTTCTGGGCATACACGGGTGTCAGAACGAGTGAGCTGATCGCGCTGACCTGGGCCGACATCGATCTGCAGGCCGGGACTGTGCGCGTCCACAGGGCAGTCGTCGAGGGCGAGGAGAAAGGCACGAAGACGCGTGCCGGCGTGCGCACCATCCCGCTGCTTCTTGCCGCCCGCCAGGCGCTTGAGGATCAACGGCAACGCACCGAGAAAGCTGGTGGCCGGGTCTTCATGAACCCGCGCAACGGCAAGGAATGGACGGACCAGTCACTGCTGCGGCTGTGGCAGCGCACCTGCAAGAAGGCCATGGCCAGCTATCGCAATCCGTACCAGATGCGGCACACGTTCGCGAGCCAACTGCTGAGCCAGGGCGAGAACCCGGCGTACATCGCCAAGCTGCTCGGCCACAAGACGACGGAGATGGTGATCCGGAACTACGGCCGGTGGGTCGAGCAAGGCGCCACTCTGGGCTTCGACCGACCGCAGGTAAAGTACGGTCGGGAGCATCTGCCTGGTCTGCCGGAGGTCGGCGACGCGAGCGATTCAGGTGCGAATCGCGTGTGAGAAGTGTGTGAATCGCGGGACGCTGTGTGACGGTCCGAGACGGAGAGCCTTTTCGTAAGTCCTTGATTTAATTGGACTTGGCTCTAGAAATTTGGTGGAGCTGGGGGGATTTGAACCCCCGTCCGCAAGCCTTCATCGCGCAGTTCTACATGTTTAGTGATCTGATTTAAGTCTCGCTTCCGGAGTCGCGCAGTCACACGCTAAACCGGACGCCAGCACCCTATTTTCTCGCCCCGACCCAAGGTACCCGGATCGGAGCCAGCCCATGTAATTATCCTTGCAGCCGGGAGGTCAGGATTGCTCCAGACCCCCTTGCCCAGCCCATCGGCCAACTGTTGCAAGGCTCACTGGCAATTAAGCAGCGAGTGCGAAACGTTCGTCGTTTGCAGTTAGTTTGTTTGAATCTGTTTTACGAGCGCATTCAGCTCGACATGCCCCGCTGCGACTCCGAACCCACGTCGAAACCAGTGCAGCCCCAAGCAACTCATTTTAGGCACTATTGAGTAACTTCAAGAGCTCAAGGGGCGAAGAGATTGAAGCATCGGCCTGCCAGAGTGCCGAATCGGCCTGTGTACCCATGTAGCCGTAGGTGGCTGCGACCGTGCGCATGCCTGCAGCGCGGCCCGCGATGATGTCGCGCTCGTCGTCGCCGACGTAGATGCATGCCCGCGATGCCACGCCAAGCCGGCGCGCGGCTTCATGCAAGGGCTCGGGATGCGGCTTGGCAAACGGCGTGGTGTCGCCGCTCACAACCGCGCCCGCACTCGCGAAAAGCGGAATGGCGCGCGTCAGCGGATCGGTGAAGCGCATCGACTTGTTGGTGACGACACCCCACAAGAGGCCGCGCTCGCGCAGCGCCTCGATGAGCGCTTGGACGCCATCGAACACCTGCGTGTTGAGCAGCATGCGGCGCTCGTAGGTCACGAAGAACTCTTCGCGCAGCTCAGGAAACTCCGGCGATTCTGGCGTGATGCCGAACGCCACGCCGAGCATGCCGCGCGCGCCCGCACCAGCCATGGGACGGTAACGCTCCAGCGGGTACGAATCGAGGCCGCGCTCAGTGCGCATCTTGTCGGCTGCGGCGCCCAGATCGGGCGCGCTGTCAATCAGCGTGCCGTCGAGGTCGAACAGCACGGCTTTCGTCTCGATGCCCATCATCCTTGCGATTCCGACTTCAGTTCGGCCGGCTTCTGCGTGGCGAACATATAGTTGACGCTGGTGTCGCCGCTGAGCCAATAGCGCCGGGTCAAGGGATTGTGTTCCATGCCGCGGGTGTGCCGAAGGTCCAGACCCGCTGCGCGGCAGTAGCCGGCCAACTCGCTGGGCCGGATCAGCTTCGCATATTCATGAGTCCCACGCGGCAGCATGCCGAGAACATACTCGGCGCCCACGATCGCCAGCATGAAGGACTTCAAGCTGCGGTTGATCGTCGAGAAGAACACCCAGCCACCCGGCTTGACCAGCGTAGCGCAGGCCTGGATCACCGAGGCTGGCTGCGGCACATGCTCGAGCATCTCCATGCAGGTGACGACGTCGAAGCTGCCCGGCTGCTCGGCTGCCAGCGCCTCCGCGCTGATCTCACGGTACTTCACGCCGCGGGTGCCGGCCTCGAGCGCATGCAGCTGCGCGACCTTGAGCGCCTTGCCCGCGAGGTCGATACCCAGCACATCAGCCCCCTTGCGCGCCATCGAATCGGCCAGGATGCCGCCGCCGCAACCGATATCGAGCACGCGGCGATGCGAAATAGGTGCAATACCGTCAATCCATTCCAGGCGCAATGGATTGATTTCATGCAGCGGGCGGAATTCGCTTTCCAAATCCCACCAGCGATGCGCGAGCTCTGAAAACTTGGCCAGTTCGGCCGGATCCGCATTCACGTTTTCTGTCATGCAGCGATTATGAAACGAGCAATGTCCAATAAACACCGCGCGGGCTTTGCCAAAGATCAATCACGAATTCGACAGCCATAAAAAAACCCCGCCGAGGCGGGGTTTTCATGATCGATGGAATCGATTGATTAGTTGGCGCGGGTGCCGACCACTTCGATTTCCACGCGACGGTTCTTGGCGCGGCCTTCCTTGGTGCGGTTGTCAGCCACTGGCTGCTTCTCGCCCTTGCCTTCGGTGTAGACGCGGTTGCGTTCGATGCCCTTCGAGACCAGGAAGGCCTTGACGGCTTCGGCGCGACGCACCGACAGACGCTGGTTGTAAGCGTCCGTACCGATCGAGTCGGTGTGGCCCACAGCGATGATGACTTCGAGGTTGACGCCACGGATCTTCTCGACCAGATCGGTCAGCTTGGCGCGACCTTCAGGCTTCAGAACCGACTTGTCGAAGTCGAAGAATGCGTCGGCAGCGAAGGTCACCTTGTTAGCGGCGACTTGCGGTGCAGCCGGTGCAGCCGGAGCAGCGGGGGTCGGAGCAGCAGCAGCCGGAGCAGCAGGAACCAGAGCACCGTCGCAACCAGCGGCAGCCGTAGCCGGCGTCCAGTTGGCATCGCGCCAGCACAGTTCATTCGTGCCGTTCTTCCAGACCAGTTCGCCGGTGCCGTTTTGCCAGTTGTCGATCGTAGGACCGCCGTCCGCAGCGGTGACACGGGTCTGCGCGCCGGCGGCAGTGGCGAGCGCAGCGACTGCAAACATCATCGCCACTTTATTCAGTTTCTTCATGGTTCTCCTCTTGGGGAAAAAGCCGCAGCCGCGCTGCGAATCAAGGACGCTTTAAGTGACCACCACCCAAAACGTTGAGGCGATTGTGCCATAGGGTCTTTGGCAAACAGGCCGCTGGACGGCCCCGAAGCGTAGGACGGAGGCGGAATAGGCGCCTTGTGTTGCGGCGGTGCGACACCCCTCACAGCGTAAAATTTCGCCTTCCTGCCGCCAGCCCCTCGCTCATGACCTCCTTCGCAAAAGAAACCCTGCCCATCAGTCTCGAAGAGGAAATGCGCAGCAGCTATCTCGACTACGCCATGAGCGTGATCGTGGGCCGAGCGCTTCCCGATGCCCGCGACGGCCTCAAGCCTGTGCACCGCCGCGTGTTGTATGCGATGCACGAGCTCAACAACGACTGGAACCGGCCATACAAGAAATCGGCCCGTATCGTCGGCGACGTGATCGGTAAGTACCACCCGCACGGAGACCAGTCGGTCTACGACACCATCGTGCGCCTGGCCCAGGACTTCTCGATGCGCCACATGCTGGTCGACGGCCAGGGCAACTTCGGGTCGGTCGATGGAGACAACGCGGCCGCAATGCGGTATACGGAAATCCGGCTGGCCAAAATTGCGCACGAAATGCTGGCCGATATCGACAAGGAAACTGTCGACTTTCAGGACAATTACGACGGCTCCGAAAAAGAGCCGAAAGTGCTGCCAAGCCAGCTCCCGAATTTGCTGGTCAATGGCTCCGGCGGTATTGCGGTGGGCATGGCCACCAATATTCCGCCGCACAACCTGAATGAGGTTGTCGACGCCTGCCTGCACCTGCTGCGCAACCCCGAAGCCAGCATCGACGAGCTGATGGAAATCGTGCCGGCGCCCGACTTCCCCACCGCCGGCATCATCTACGGCATCAACGGCGTGAAGGACGGCTACCGCACCGGCCGCGGCAAAGTCGTGATGCGCGCCAAGTGCCACTTCGAGGACATCGACCGCGGCCAGCGCCAGGCGATCATCGTCGACGAGCTCCCCTACCAGGTCAACAAGAAGACGCTGCAGGAGCGCATGGCCGAGCTGGTGCACGAGAAGAAGATCGAAGGCATCAGCCACATCCAGGACGAGTCCGACAAGTCGGGCATGCGCCTGGTGATCGAGCTCAAGCGCGGCGAAGTGCCCGAGGTGGTGCTCAACAACCTCTACAAGCAGACGCAGCTGCAGGACACCTTCGGCATCAACATGGTGGCGCTGGTCGACGGCCAGCCCAAGCTGTGCAACCTGAAGGACCTGATCCAGGTCTTCCTGCAACACCGCCGCGAAGTAGTCACGCGCCGCACCGTCTTCACGCTGCGCAAGGCCCGCGAACGCGGCCATGTGCTCGAAGGCCTCGCGGTGGCACTGGCCAACATCGACGAGTTCATCCGCATCATCCGCGAATCGCCGACGCCGCCTGTCGCCAAGGCCGAGCTGATGACCCGCAGCTGGGACAGCAAGCTGGTGCGCGAAATGCTCACGCGCACGCGCGCCGACGGCGGTGTGATCAACGCCGACGACTACCGCCCCGAAGGCCTCGAGCGCAATTTCGGCATGGGCGGCGACGGCCTCTATCGCCTGTCGGAAACGCAAGCCCAGGAAATCCTGCAGATGCGCCTGCAGCGCCTGACCGGCCTCGAGCAGGACAAGATCGTGGCCGAGTACAAGGACGTGATGGCCGAGATCGACGACCTGCTCGACATCCTGGCCAAGCCCGAGCGCGTCTCCACCATCATTGGCGACGAACTCGGCACCATCAAGCAGGAGTTCGGCCAGTCGAAGGTCGGCGCGCGCCGCAGCCTGGTGGAGCACAGCGCCTACGACCTCTCGACCGAAGACCTGATCACGCCGACCGACATGGTGGTGACGCTCTCGCACAGCGGCTACATCAAGAGCCAGCCGCTGGGCGAATACCGCGCGCAGAAACGCGGCGGCCGCGGCAAGCAGGCCACCGCCACCAAGGACGACGACTGGATCGACCAGCTCTTCATCGCCAACACGCACGACTACATCCTGTGCTTCTCCAACCGCGGCCGGCTGTACTGGCTCAAGGTGTGGGAAGTGCCGGCGGGTTCGCGTGGCTCGCGCGGGCGCCCCATCGTCAACATGTTCCCGCTGCAGGAAGGCGAAAAGATCAACGTCGCGCTCGCGCTGACGGGTGAAAAGCGCAACTTCCCGGCCGACCAGTACGTGTTCATGGCGACCTCGATGGGCACGGTCAAGAAGACGGCGCTCGACGAGTTCAACAACCCGCGCAAGGGCGGCATCATTGCCGTGAACCTCGATGAGGGCGACTACCTGATCGGCGCGGCACTGACCGACGGCAAGCACGACGTCATGCTCTTCAGCGACGGCGGCAAGGCCGTGCGCTTCGACGAGGAAGACGTCCGCCCGCTTGGCCGCAATGCCCGCGGCGTGCGCGGCATGTCGCTCGACCCCGGACAGGGCGTGATTGCCATGCTGGTTGCCGAAGATGAGCAGCAAAGCGTGCTCACGGCCACGGAAAATGGTTACGGAAAGCGAACAAGCATTACGGAATACACCCGCCACGGCCGGGGAACCAAAGGCATGATCGCCATTCAACAGAGTGAGCGCAACGGCAAGGTCGTTGCTGCCACTCTCGTGCATGCGGATGATGAGATCATGCTCATCACCGACAAGGGCGTGCTGGTGCGCACCCGGGTTGCCGAAATTCGTGAACTTGGTCGCGCGACGCAAGGCGTTACGCTGATCGGACTCGACGAAGGCGCCAAACTCAGCGGGCTACAACGTATCGTCGAAAACGACGCGAACGGCGAAAGCGAGCCTGACGCGGACGATACTTCCTCATCTTCAACGGAGAATCCTCAGTGAAAAAAATCAAACTCGCACTTCTGACGGTCGCCCTGGCAAGCAGTTCGATGGCCGCCATGGCCCAGGACAAGGCCACGCTCATCAAGCAGTTCATCGACATCCAGCGCCCCGGTATCGAATCGCTGGCACGCGGCCTGGTCGAGCAATCGAGCGCTCCGATCGCGCAAGCGGGTTCGCAATACCTGCAGACGCAAGTGCCTGAAGCCAAGCGCGAAGCTGCCGCCAAGGCTGCCGACGCCGAGCTGAAGAAGTACTTCGACGAGACCTACCCCATCGTTCGCGACAAGGCCGTTCAACTGGCCCCGGGCGCCCTCACCCCGCTGATGGAGCAGAACTTCAACGAAGACGAACTCAAGCAGCTGCTGGCCTGGATCAACTCGCCCCTGAGCAAAAAGTACCAGGACCTGAACCCGAAGATGCAGACCGCACTGACGGAAAAGCTCGTGGCCGACACGCGCACCACGGTCGAACCCAAGATGCGCGCGCTCGACACCGCAGTCGCCAAGGCACTCGGCGCACCGACCGATGGCGCTGCCCAAGGCTCCGCTCCCGCCAAGGCACCTGCCAAGGCCCCAGCCAAGAAGTAAAAGCAACGTGACCCAGCAGCAGACGCCGGCCGGCAAGCGCCCCTACAACTTCTCGGCCGGTCCGGCTGCCATGCCGGAGGCGGTGCTTCAACGCGCCGCCGCCGAAATGCTCGACTGGCAGGGCAGCGGCATGAGCGTGATGGAAATGAGCCATCGCGGCAAGGAATTCGGTGCGATCTGCACCCAGGCCGAAGCCGACATCCGCACGCTGCTGGCCATTCCCTCGCACTTCCAGGTCCTGTTCATGCAGGGCGGTGGACTGGGCGAGAACGCCATCGTGCCGTTGAACCTGTCGCGCGGCAAAACCGCCGACTTCGTCATCACCGGCAGCTGGAGCATCAAGTCGCACAAGGAAGCGCAGCGCTACTGCACAGCGCGCGTTGTCGCGAGCAATGCCGACGACCAGCACACGAAGCTGCCCGACCCTGCGACCTGGCAGCTCTCCAAAGATGCCTCGTACGTGCACGTGTGCTCGAACGAGACCATCAACGGCATCGAGTTCCAGCAGTTGCCCGACCTGGCCGCGCTCGGCAGCAACGCCCCGCTGGTCATCGATTTCTCCTCGCACGTTGCCTCGCGCAGCGTCGACTGGAGCCGCGTGGGCCTGGCCTTCGGCGGCGCACAAAAGAACCTCGGCCCTGCCGGCCTGACCATCGTGGTCGTGCGCGACGACCTGCTGGGCCACGCGCTCGAGATCTGCCCGAGCGCGTTCAACTACAAGACCGTGGCCGACAACCACTCCATGTACAACACCCCGCCGACCTGGGGCATCTACATGGCGGGGCTCACGTTCCAATGGCTGTTGCAGCAGACCGAAGGCCCGCACACCGGCGTGGCTGCCATGGAGCAGCGCAACATCGCGAAGGCGAAGCTGCTGTACGACTTCATCGACGGCTCCGACTTCTACGCCAACCGGATCGACCCGGGCTGCCGCTCGCGCATGAACGTGCCGTTCTTCCTGGCCGACGAAGGCCGCAACGAGGCTTTCCTGGCCGGCGCGCGCGAAGCCGGGCTGCTGCAGCTCAAGGGCCACAAGTCGGTCGGCGGCATGCGCGCGAGCATTTACAACGCCATGCCGCTGGCAGGGGTGCAGGCACTTGTGGCCTACATGCGAGAATTCGAGCGATCGCATGCCTAGGCGCATGCCCAGCTGCTCGCACCGATGACCGCCTCCGCACCCACACCGCCCTCTTCTCCCTCCGACAACTCCGAAAGCCTGGCCGATCTGCGCGTGCAGATCGACTCGCTCGACCAGCGACTGCTCAGCCTGCTCAACGAGCGGGCCCATGTGGCCGAGCTGGTCGGCGAGGTCAAGAAGCGCGAGGGCACCCCGTTCTTCCGCCCCGACCGCGTGGCGCAGGTCATCGACAAGATGCAGAAGAGCAATGGCGGTCCGCTCAAGGACCTCCACGTGGCTGCCATCTGGCGCGAGATCATGTCGGCCTGCCTGGCGCTCGAGTCGCCACAACGCGTGGCCGTGCTGGGCCCCGAAGGCACCTTCTGCGAGCAAGCCGCCATCGAATACTTCGGCGGCGCCGCCGACCTGATCTATTGCGCCAGCTTCGACGAGGTGTTCCACGCCACCGCCGCTGGCAGCGCCCAGTACGGCGTGGTCGGCGTCGAAAACTCGACCGAAGGCGTGGTCACGCGCTCGCTCGACCTGTTCCTGCACTCGCCGACCCATGTCGTCGGCGAAGTCAGCCTGCTGGTGCGCCACCACCTCCTGCGCAGCAGCAATTCGCTCGAAGGCGTGGAGGCCGTGCTGGCCCATCCGCAGGCGCTGGCACAGTGCCAGACTTGGCTGTCCAAGCACCTGCCGAACGCCGAGCGCCGTGCCGTATCGAGCAATGCCGAAGGCGCACGCCTCGCGGCCACCAACCCGGCCTGGGCCGCATTGGCCGGCGAACGCGCCGCCACCCGCTTCGGCCTGCACATCGTGGCGCACGCCATTCAGGACGACTCGTACAACCGCACCCGTTTCTCGGTGATCTGCCTGCCGCAGACGCTGGCCATGCCGCCAGCCTCGGGCCGCGACTGCACGAGCCTGATCGTCTCGGTGCCGAACCGGCCCGGCGCGGTGCACGACCTGCTGGTGCCGCTGAAGGCCAACAACGTATCGATGACCCGCTTCGAGTCGCGCCCCGCTCGCACCGGCCAGTGGGAGTACTACTTCTACATCGACCTCGACGGCCATCCCTCGCAGCCCAACGTGGCCGCGGCGCTGGCCGAGCTGCGCGGTCTCTGCGCGTTCTACAAGGTGCTGGGCGCCTACCCCGTCAAGGCCTGAGCGGCAGGCAGCCCCACAACATGTTCGAACAACTGGGACTGATCGGCTGCGGCCTGATGGGCGGCTCTTTCGCGCTCGCACTCAAGCGCGCGAAGCTGGTGAAACGCGTGGTCGGCTACAGCAAGTCGCCCTCCACCACCGAGCGGGCACGCCAGCTCGGTGTGATCGACGTGGTAGCGCCTTCGGCGCTGCTGGCGGTGTCAGGCTCCGACATCGTGCTGCTGGCGGTGCCGGTGGCCGCATCGGAAGCCACATTCAAGGCCATCCGCCACGGCATCTCGAACGAGACGCTGGTGATGGACGTCGGCTCGACCAAAGGCGACGTGATCGAAGCCGCGCGCAACGGCCTGCAGCGCCAGTTCGCGAACTTCGTGCCGGCACACCCGATCGCCGGCAAGGAGCTCTCGGGTATCGAGCACGCAGAGGCTTCGCTGTTCACCGGCCGGCAGGTCGTGCTGACGCCCGTGAAGACCACGCTGCGCTCGAACGTGCAGCGGGCCTCGCAGGTGTGGAGCGGCATCGGCGCGCACGTCGTCACCATGACGCACGAAGAGCACGATGCAGCCTTCGCCGCCGTGAGCCACCTGCCGCACCTGCTGGCCTTCGCGTACACCAATGCCATCGCCAGCCAGCCGCAGGGCGACCGCTTCCTGAGCCTTGGGGGACCGGGCTTTCGCGATTTCTCGCGCATCGCCGCGAGCGACCCGGTCATGTGGCGCGACGTGCTGCTGGCCAACCGCGAACAGGTGCTGCAACAGTCGCAGGCCTTCCGCAAAGCGCTGGACGACCTCGAAGCGCTGATGGCCGCTGGCGACCTGCAGGCGCTGGAGCAATCCATTGCCGCCGCCAGCAAGGCCCGCGCGGCCTGGAAACCGGCCACCGACACCTCGTCGCAGCAGCAGGACAACTGAAATGTTCTCGACGACCTTCCTCGATCTCCCGCCCCTCGCGGGCGCGGCCGGTACGGTCCGGCTGCCGGGCTCCAAGAGCATCTCCAACCGCGTGCTGCTGCTCGCCGCGCTCGCGAGCGGCACCACCACCATCCACGACCTGCTCGATTCCGACGACACGCGCGTGATGCTCGACGCCCTGCGCGCGCTCGGCTGCGGCATCGACCCGGACGGAAACACGCTGCGCATCACCGGCCTCGGCGGCCAGCTGAAGCCCAGCGAAACGCTGCTGCCGCTGTTCCTCGGCAACGCCGGCACCGCGATGCGCCCGCTCACCGCGGCGCTGTCGCTGCTGGGCGGCGAGTTCGAGCTGAGCGGCGTGCCGCGCATGCACGAGCGCCCCATCGGCGATCTCGTCGACGCGCTGACCCAGCTCGGCTGCCGCATCGACTACCTCGGTAATCCCGGCTATCCACCGCTGCGCATCCATCCGGTGCCGCACGGCGACCTGGCGCTCGACGCGCCGATCCGCGTGCGCGGCGACGTGTCGAGCCAGTTCCTCACCGCCCTGCTGCTGGCATTGCCGCTCGCGGCGGCCGGCGACATCGTGATCGAAGTGGTCGGCGAGCTGATCTCCAAGCCGTACATCGAGATCACGCTGAACCTGCTCGCGCGCTTCGGCATCCAGGTGCGGCGCGACGGCTGGGAGCGCTTCACCATTCCGGCAGGCAGCAGCTACAGCTCGCCCGGCGACATTCACGTAGAGGCCGATGCCTCATCTGCTAGCTATTTCATAGCATTGGGCGCGATAGCGACGGGTGTTTCTGGCAAGGACGGCATCCGCATCGAAGGCGTGGGCGCCGATTCGATCCAGGGCGACATCCGCTTCATCGACGCCGCCCGCCAGATGGGCGCGCTGGTCGACAGCGGTCCGAACTGGCTCGAAGTGCGCCGCGGCGCCTGGCCGCTCAAGGCCATCGACCTCGACGCCAACCACATCCCCGACGCCGCGATGACGCTGGCCGTGATGGCGCTGTACGCCGACGGCCCGAGCACGCTGCGCAACATCGCGAGCTGGCGCGTGAAGGAAACCGACCGCATCGACGCCATGGCCAACGAGCTGAAGAAGCTCGGCGCCGCCGTCGAGGCCGGCCCCGACTTCATCCGCGTGCACCCGCTGGCGCAGGCCGGCTGGCGCCCGGCGAGCATCCACACCTACGACGACCACCGCGTGGCCATGTGCTTCTCGCTCGCGGCATTCAACCCGGCGGGGGTGCCGGTGCGCATTCTCGATCCGCACTGCGTCGCCAAGACCTTTCCCGATTACTTCGAGACCCTGTTCTCTGTGGCCGAGGCCGCCGAGGTGCCGGTGATCTGCATCGACGGCCCGACCGCTTCCGGCAAGGGCACGCTCGCGGCCGAAGTAGCGCGCCTGCTCGGCTACCACTACCTCGATTCGGGCTCCCTCTACCGCGTGACCGGCCTGGCCATGCGCCGCGCAGGCCTGAGCGCTGACGCCCAGCACGAAACGCAGATCGCTGCACTCGCGGCCGCCCTGCCCCTGCAGTTCACCGAAGGAAAGGTGCTGCTGGCCGGCGAAGACGTCAGCGACGACATCCGCACCGAAGCCGCCGGCATGGACGCCTCCCGCGTCTCCACGCTGCCAGCCGTGCGCGAGGCGCTGCTGGCCCTGCAGCAGCGCTTTCGCCAGCTGCCCGGCCTGGTGGCCGACGGGCGCGACATGGGCACCGTGATCTTCCCCGACGCGACGCTCAAGGTCTTCCTCACGGCCAGCGCCGCCCAGCGCGCCGAGCGGCGGCATAAGCAGTTGATTTCAAAGGGTATTTCGACTACACTCGACAGTCTTCGCTCCGACTTGGAAGCACGTGACGCCCGGGACTCATCCCGCAGCGTCGCCCCTCTGAAGCCGGCGCAGGACGCTCGCCACCTCGACAACTCCCAGCTGTCCATCGAGCAATCGATCGATCAGGTCTTGGACTGGTGGCAACAAGTACAGCCTTTCAAGCCCGCTTGAAAAGCTGGCGCCCGACGGAATATCCCGAAATATTCATAAGGCGCATACCGCTCCAGCAGGCTCCTTCCGCGCGACAGCGCACTGGCCTGCTGGTTGTTCAACCAACCCGGGTTTATATCCAAAAAGCCCACAAAACCGCCGTCTACAGACCCACAGCAGCCGCACGCAATTTCGCAAGAGCGCCTGCCAACCCTGCCTGACGGAAGGAACCATAAATGTCTGAATCTTTTGCCGACCTATTCGAAGAGTCCCTGAAGCGTTCCGAAATGCGCACCGGCGAGGTCATCACGGCCGAAGTCGTGCGTGTCGAACACAACCACGTCGTCGTCAACGCCGGTCTGAAGTCCGAAGCGTATGTGCCGATCGAAGAGTTCAAGAACGACAAGGGCGAACTCGAAGTTCAGGCCGGCGATTTCGTTTCCGTTGCCATCGGCAGCGTTGAAAACGGCTACGGCGACACCATCCTCTCGCGCGACACCGCCAAGCGTCTGGCTTCGTGGCTCGCCCTCGAGAAGGCACTGGAATCGGGCGACTTCGTCACCGGCACCACCAGCGGCAAGGTCAAGGGCGGCCTCACGGTCCTAGTCAACGGCATCCGCGCATTCCTGCCGGGCTCGCTGATCGACACGCGTCCGATCAAGGACCTGACCCCGTACGAGAACAAGACCCTCGAGTTCAAGGTCATCAAGCTCGACCGCAAGCGCAACAACGTCGTGCTGTCGCGCCGTGCCGTGGTCGAAGCCAGCATGGGCGAAGAACGCGCCAAGCTGATGGAAACGCTGAAGGAAGGCGCAGTCGTGCGCGGCGTGGTCAAGAACATCACCGAATACGGTGCGTTCGTGGACCTCGGCGGCATCGACGGCCTGCTGCACATCACCGACATGGCATGGCGCCGTGTTCGCCACCCGAGCGAAGTCGTTCAGGCCGGCCAGGAAATCACCGCCAAGATCCTCAAGTTCGACACCGAGAAGAACCGTGTCTCGCTGGGTCTCAAGCAAATGGGTGACGACCCGTGGATGGGCGTTTCGCGCCGCTACCCGCAATCGACCCGCCTGTTCGGCAAGGTCACGAACATTGCCGACTACGGCGCGTTCGTCGAACTCGAACCCGGCATCGAAGGCCTGGTGCACGTCTCCGAAATGGACTGGACCAACAAGAACATCGCTCCGAACAAGATCGTCTCGCTGGGCGACGAAGTCGAAGTCATGGTCCTGGAAATCGACGAAGACAAGCGCCGCATCAGCCTGGGCATGAAGCAATGCAAGGCCAACCCGTGGCAAGAGTTCGCGCAAAACACCAAGCGCGGCGACCGCGTCAAGGGCCCGATCAAGTCGATTACCGACTTCGGCGTGTTCGTGGGTCTGGCTGCCGGCATCGACGGCCTGGTTCACCTCTCGGACCTCTCGTGGAACGAAGCCGGCGAAACCGCCGTTCGCAACTACAAGAAGGGCCAGGAAGTCGAAGCGATCGTGCTGGCTGTGGACGTCGACCGCGAGCGCATCAGCCTCGGTATCAAGCAGCTCGACAGCGACCCGTTCACCACGTTCACCACCGTGAACGACAAGGGCCAGATCGTGACCGGCAAGGTCAAGACCGTGGACGCCCGCGGCGCTGAAATCGACCTCGG
Organism: Variovorax sp. GW821-FHT09D05; assembly: GCF_059416325.1. Classification (NCBI taxonomy): domain Bacteria; kingdom Pseudomonadati; phylum Pseudomonadota; class Betaproteobacteria; order Burkholderiales; family Comamonadaceae; genus Variovorax; species Variovorax sp. GW821-FHT09D05. Next base: position 210,040 of record NZ_JBWKOZ010000009.1, read on the forward strand.
CGAAGACATCATCGGCTACCTCCGTGCTTCGGAAATCTCGCGCGACCGCGTCGAAGATGCCCGCAACGTGCTGAAGGAAGGCGACGAAGTCACCGCCATCGTCGTGAATGTGGATCGCAAGACCCGCAACATCCAGCTGTCGATCAAGCAGAAGGACATGGTCGACGAACAAGGCGCCATGGCCAGCCTGAGCCAGCAGTCGGCACGCGAAAACGCGGGCACGACCAGCCTGGGCGCCCTGCTGCGCGCCAAGCTCGACAACAACGACAGCAAGTAAGCTGAGTCGGAAGACAGAGCAGGCCCTGGGGCCGCTCTGTCTTTTTTTTCGTCCACGTTTTTCGTTTATGTTCGGCCTATGACCCGCTCAGACCTCGTCGAAGAACTCGCAGCGCGCTTTGCACAGCTCACGCACCGCGATGCCGAATACGCCGTCAAGACCATCCTCGATGCCATGAGCGACGCGCTGGTGCGCGGACACCGCATCGAGATCCGTGGCTTCGGCAGCTTCTCGGTCAACCGTCGTCCGCCGCGCATCGGCCGCAACCCGCGTTCGGGCGAGAGTGTGCAGATTCCCGAGAAGCGGGTGCCGCACTTCAAGCCCGGCAAGGCGCTGCGCGAAGCCGTCGATGCACGCACCGCGGAGCTCGACGCCGGCGGCAAGGAAGCCAAGGGCCGCAAGACCTGACGCACGTGGATGCAAACGTAGAATGCTCCCGGCAACGGGAACGGCTATGAAATACCTCCTGTGGCTGCTCAAGGCAGCCATTTTTTTTACGCTCTTCGCTTTCGCGCTGAACAACCAGCACGACGCGACCGTCTATTTCTTCTTCGGCACCTACTGGCGTGCGCCGCTGGTGCTCGTCGTGCTCGCGGCATTTGCCGGCGGGCTCGTGGTGGGTGCGCTGGGCATGCTGCCGGGCTGGTGGAAGCACCGCACCGCCGCGGCGCAAGTGCCTGCCGCTGCCGAAACCCAGGCTTCCGCGCCATCGACCGCCACGACCGCGCCCGCAGCGGCACCGACCATCTCCGCCACCGACCTCCCCGCCGTACGTCAACATGGACTTTGATCCCAGCTGGCTGCTGATCAGCTTGCCCGTCGCCTTCGTACTGGGCTGGCTCGCATCGCGCTTCGACATCCGGCAACTCAAGCTCGAGAACCGCCAAGCCCCCAAGGCCTACTTTCGCGGCCTCAACTTCCTGCTCAACGAGCAACAGGACCAGGCAATCGACGCCTTCATCGAAGCCGTTCAGAACGACCCCGACACGCAAGAGCTTCATTTCGCACTCGGCAATCTCTTCCGCCGTCGCGGCGAGTACCAGCGCGCAGTGCGCGTGCACGAGCACCTGCTGGGCCGCGGCGACCTGAGCCGCAGCGACCGCGAACGCGCACAGCACGCACTAGCGCAAGACTTCCTGCGCGCCGGCCTGCTCGATCGCGCCGAAGCCGCGCTGCAGAAGCTCGAAGGCACGCGCTACGAGAACGAGGCGCGGCTGTCGCTGCTGGCCATCTACGAGCGCTCGCGCGAATGGGCACAGGCCGCCGATGTGGCGCAGAAGCTCGACGAATCAGACCAGGCCAGCTACAGCACGCGCCGCGCGCATCACCTCTGCGAGCAGGCGACCGAACGCGTTGCGGCGGGCGACCTGCCCGGCGCCGCAAAGCTGCTCGCGCAGGCCGTCGAACTCGCGCCGCAGGCACCGCGCCCCGCCATCGACACAGCCAACCTGCAGTTGCGCAACGGCGAGGCGGCCGCGGCCTTCGACACGCTCGTGGCCCTGAGCGAGACCGCACCGCTGGCGCTGCCGCTCTACGCAGCCGCGCTGCAGCAGGCTGCCGTGGCCGCGCACCGCGAAGGCGAAGCGCTCGCACTGCTTCAACGCCGCTATGTGGAGTCGCCGTCGATCGACGTGCTCGAGGCGCTGATGGCGCTCGGCGGCACACCGACCGCCACCGCAGAAGAACCCAACCCCACGCCGCGCGACGGCTACATCGCGCATCTTGCACAGCAGCCCTCGCTGGTCGCGGCCTCGCGCTGGCTCGCGGGCGAACACTTCGAGCACCAGCAGTTTCATCCGCAGGTGCAGCGCGCGCTCGACCAGGCCACCCGGCCGCTCATGCGCTACCGCTGCGCAGCCTGCGGTTTCGAGGCGCACCAGTACTTCTGGCACTGCCCTGGCTGCCAGGCCTGGGACAGCTATCCGCCGCGCCGCGTCGAAGAGCTCTGATCACATTTCTGAACAATGGTCACGTAGAAGCCGGCACGGCTTTTACGCGTCAACGCCCTTCTTTCCCTCCTCGTTGAGCCTGGGCCGACGCTTCTGTCGGCTGTCACTCATCAACAAAAAAGAGGGAGTTTTTCATCATGTTCAAGAAGATCCTGGCCACCACGGCCTTGCTGTTCGCGGCCGTTTCGTTCGCCGCCGTCGACGTCAACAAAGGCACCGAGGCCGACCTCGACGGCGTCAAGGGCGTTGGCCCGTCGATGTCCAAGCGCATTCTCGAAGCACGCAAGGAAGGCGAGTTCAAGGACTGGCCCGACCTCATGCAGCGCGTCAAGGGCGTGAAGGAGAAGAAGGCGGCCAAGCTGTCGGCCGAGGGCCTGACGGTCAATGGCAAGAGCTTCGGTGGCGCGGCGCCATCCGCATCGAAGGAAGCGAAAGCTCCCAAGGCCGCCAAGCCCTGATTCGGCTCCGGTAGAAATATGCAAAGCCGCCTTCGGGCGGCTTTTTCATGCGCGCCATGGCAGGGAAATGCCTCAGGAAGTGGTCCGGAATTTGCACGTAAGCTTCCTTTCGTTTTGCTTTCAATCCATTCCGGAGCGCGTACATGAATCACAAGTTCGGCATTGCCCTCGCGGGCCTCACCCTCGGCGCCGCAGCCTTCGCGCAGACCAAGTGGGACCTCCCCACGGCCTACCCCGCCACCAACTACCACACGGAAAACATCACGCAGTTCGCGAAGGACGTCGACGCCGCCACGGGCGGCAAGGTGAAGATCACGGTGCATGCCAACGCCTCGCTGTTCAAGGCACCCGAGATCAAGCGCGCCGTGCAGAGCGGCCAGGCGCAAGCCGGCGAGATCCTGCTGGCCAACTACGCGAACGAGAACCCGATCTACGCGCTCGACGGCGTGCCCTTCCTCGCCACCACCTACCCCGAGGCAAGGAAGCTCTACGACGCATCGAAGCCCGCCATGGACAAGTTGCTCGCGGCCCAGGGCATCAAGGTGCTGTTCATGGTGCCGTGGGCGCCGCAGGGCATCTACACAAAGAAGGAAATCGGCTCGGTGGCCGACCTGCGCGGCATCAAGTGGCGCGCCTACAGCCCGGCCACCGCCAAGATCGCCGAACTCATCGGCGCGCAGCCCGTGCAGATCCAGCAGGCCGAGCTCAGCGCGGCCATGGCTACGGGCGTGATCGAGAGCTACATGAGCTCGGGCTCCACCGGCTACGACACCAAGACCTACGAGCACATCAAGAACTTCTACGACACGCAGGCCTGGATCCCGAAGAACGCGATCCTCGTGAACGCCAAGGCCTTCGACGCGCTCGACGCCACCACCAAGGCCGCCGTCACCAAGGCCGCGGCCGACGCCGAGGTGCGCGGCTGGAAGGTCGCGCAGGAGAAGAACGACGAATACAAGCGCCTGCTCGCCGAGCGCGGCATGAAGGTGCACAAGCCCTCGCCCAAGCTCGACGCCGACATGCGCCAGGTCGGCGGCATCATGCAGACCGACTGGCTCAAGGCAGCTGGTGCCGACGGCGCCGCCATCGTCGACACCTACAAGAAGAAGTAAGCAATGCGCCGGTTCCTCGACCGCCTGTACGACGGTGCAGGCGCGCTCGGCGCGTTCTGCGTGTTCCTGATCTTCGTGCTGATGATCCTGGCCGGCGTGGGCCGGCAGATGAACTGGCACGTGAGCGGGCTCAACGACGTGGTGGCCTGGCTGTGCGCCGCCGCCGCGTTCTTCGCGATGGCGCATGCATTCCGTCACGGCGATTTCGTGCGCGTGACGCTGCTGCTCGAAGCCGTGCCGCCGAAAGTGCGGCGCATCCTCGACGTGACATGCCTGCTGATCGCGTCGGTGTCGGTGGCCTACCTGACCTACTGGGCCACCAGCTTCACTTATGAGAGCTACGAGTTCGCCGAGATGGCGACCGGCCTCGTCGTCATTCCGATCTGGATTCCGCAATCGACCTTCGTCATCGGCTGCTGGCTGCTGCTGATTGCCATGGTCGACGAGCTGGTGGGCGTGGTGCGCGGCGAGAAGCCCAGCTACCAGCGCGCCATCGAAGAGCGGCATGCTGCCGGCGATTTCTCCTCCGACGTCTGACGCCCATGCTTGAAACCCTGCTCATGGGCGCGCTGCTGCTCGCCATCATGCTGCTCCTGCTCGCGGGCGGCGTCTGGATCGCGATGACGCTGGCCATCGTCGGCTGGGTCGGCCAGGCCTTCTTCACCAACACGCTGCCGGGCAAGAACCTGTTCTCGGCCTTCTGGGAAAGCAACGCCAGCTGGGAGCTCGCGGCGCTGCCGCTGTTCATCTGGATGGGCGAGATTCTTTTCAGAACCAAGCTGAGCGAGGAGATGTTCGAGGGCCTGCGCCCCTGGCTCAACCGCGTGCCCGGCCGGTTGATGCACACCACCATCCTCGGCTGCGGCGTATTCGGATCGGTCTCGGGCTCGTCGGCGGCCACCTGCGCGACCATCGCCAAGGTGGCGCTGCCCGAGCTCAAGCGCCGCGGCTACAACGAGAAGCTGGCCATCGGTTCGCTCGCCACCGCGGGCACGCTGGGCATCCTGATTCCGCCGTCGATCACGATGGTGGTGTACGCCGTGGCCGCCGACGCGTCGATCATCCGCATCTTCCTGGCAGGCTTTCTTCCGGGCTTTCTGCTGATGCTGCTGTTCTCGGGCTACATCGGCTGGTGGAGCCTGCGCAATCCCGACCAGGTGCCGCCGGCCGATCCGCCGACCACCTTCATGGAGAAGATCCGGCTCTCGGGCAACCTGATTCCCTGCGCGCTGCTGATCGTCTTCATCGTCTGGGTGCTGGTGGCGGGCTGGGCCACGGCCACCGAGTGCGCGGCCTTCGGCGTGCTGGGCTCGCTGGCCATCGCGGCCTGGGGCCGCAGCCTGACCTGGAAGAACTTCAAGGACGGCATCATGGGCGCCACCCGCACCAGCTGCATGATCATGTTCATCCTGGCTGGTGCCGCCTTCCTCACCAAGACCATGGCCTTCACCGGCATTCCGCGCGAGCTGGCCGAGTGGGTCGACAGCATGCACCTGTCGCCCTATGCGCTGATCGGCGCGCTGGTCGTCGTGTACCTGGTGCTGGGCACGGCGCTCGACGGCATCTCGATGATCGTGCTGACCAGCGCGGTGGTGCTGCCGATGATCCAGAAGGCCGGCTTCGACCTGATCTGGTTCGGCATCTTCATCGTGCTGCTGGTCGAGATCGCCGAGGTCACGCCGCCGGTGGGCTTCAACCTCTTCGTGCTGCAGAACATGACCGGCAAGGACAGCAACGTGATCGCCAGGGCTGCCATTCCGTTCTTCTTCTGCCTGGTGCTGTGCATCGTGCTGATCACGCTGTTCCCGAGCATCGTGACGATCCTGCCCGATGTGGTGATGGGCAAGGAGAAGTAGAAAGAGAAAGGCCGTCCGGCAGCTTGCGGATAATCGCCGGCATGCTGCTGAACGTCCTCGTCATCTGCCTCGCCGCGTGTGTCGGCGCCCTCATGCGCTGGGGCTTCGCCCTGTGGCTCAACCCCGGCGGCATCCTGCCCTGGGGCACGCTGGCGGTGAACCTCATCGGCGGCTACCTGATCGGCGTGGCCATCGGTGTGTTCAGCGGCCTGCCGGACATCAACCCCGCGTGGCGGCTCATGGTCATCACCGGCTTCCTCGGCACCCTCACCACCTTCTCCAGCTTCTCCGCGGAAGTGGTCGGCATGCTCATGGGCGGCAGGCTCGGCCTCGCGATGGGCACGATCGCGTTGCACCTTGGCGGCTCGCTGTGCATGACCTGGCTCGGGTTGCGCACGGTGCAGGCTTTCTCCTCCTGAATCGAGCGAAAACTGCCTTATGTCTTGCGGTTATAGATAGGGCCTTCCATAGGGTCGGTCGATAGAATTGCCCACAATGCCCCTGGTCTTTCTCATCGCCCTCCCCTTCATTGCCAGCGTGCTGGCCGCGTTGATGCCTTCCAACGCACGCAACAGGGAGTCGACGCTGGCGGGGCTGGTCGCGCTGGGCTGCGCCATCCAGGTCACATGGTTCTTCCCGCAGATCGCGCACGGCAACGTGCTGCGGCAAGAAATCGAATGGCTGCCGGCCCTTGGCCTGAACCTCGTGTTCCGCCTGGATGGCTTCGCATGGCTGTTCTGCATGCTGGTGCTGGGCATTGGCGCGCTGGTGGTGCTCTATGCGCGCTACTACATGTCGGCCTCCGATCCGGTGCCGCGCTTCTTCTCGTTCTTCCTCGCGTTCATGGGCGCGATGATGGGCGTGGTGCTCTCGGGCAACCTCATTCAGATGGTGCTGTTCTGGGAGCTCACCAGCCTCTTCTCCTTCCTGCTCATCGGCTACTGGCACCACCGCCGCGACGCGCGGCGCGGTGCGCGCATGGCGCTCACCGTCACCGGCGCTGGCGGGCTGTGCCTGCTGGCCGGCGTGCTGGTGCTCGGCCGCATCGTCGGCAGCTACGAGCTCGACGTGGTGCTGGCCTCGGGCGACCTCATCAGAGCGCACGCGCTGTACCCGATTGCACTGGTGCTGGTGCTGCTCGGCGCCTTCACCAAGAGCGCGCAGTTCCCGTTCCACTTCTGGCTGCCGCGCGCCATGGCCGCGCCCACGCCGGTGTCGGCCTACCTGCACTCGGCCACGATGGTGAAGCTCGGCGTGTTCCTGATGGCGCGGCTGTGGCCCGTGCTCTCGGGCACCGAGCAGTGGTTCTGGATGGTGGGCGGCGCGGGCGCCGTCACGCTGCTGCTCGGCGGCTTCATCGCCATGTTCCAGCGCGACCTGAAGGCGCTGCTGGCCTACTCGACCATCTCGCACCTCGGGCTCATCACGCTGCTGCTGGGCCTGAACAGCCCGCTCGCGGCCGTGGCGGCGGTGTTCCATGTGATGAACCACGCGACCTTCAAGGCGTCGCTCTTCATGGCGGCCGGCATCATCGACCACGAGACCGGCACGCGCGACATCCGCAAGCTCAGCGGGCTGATGCGGCTCATGCCCATCACGGGCACGCTGGCCATCATCGCCAGCGCCTCGATGGCCGGCGTGCCGCTGCTCAACGGCTTTCTCTCGAAGGAAATGTTCTTCGCCGAGACGGTGTTCATCCAGTCGACGCCGTGGGTCGACTTCAGCCTGCCGGTCATCGCCACCATCGCGGGTATCTTCAGCGTGGCGTATTCGGCGCGCTTCGTGTTCGACGTGTTCTTCGGCCCGCCCTGCGGCGACGAGGTGCCCAAGCACCCGCACGAGCCGCCGCACTGGATGCGCGTGCCGGTCGAACTGCTGGTGCTTCTGTGCCTGGTGGTGGGCGTAATGCCGGCGTGGTCGGTCGGCCCGATGCTGGCGGCGGCCGCCACGCCGGTCGTCGGCGGCGCGCTGCCCGAGTACAGCCTGGCGGTGTGGCATGGCTTCAACCTGCCGCTGCTGATGAGCTTCGTCGCGCTGGTGGGCGGCGCCGCGCTGTACCTGCTGCAGCGCCGTCGTCGCGCGAGCGGCGGCCTCGAGCACACGCCGCTGCTGCATCGCTTCGACGGCCAGGTCATCTTCGAGCACCTGCTCGCGCTGCTCAGCGAAGCGGGCCGGCGTAGCCGTCGCCTGTTCGGCACGCGCCGGCTGCAGTGGCAGTTGCTGCTGCTGGTAGTCGCGGCCGTGGCGGGCGCCGCGGCTTCCCTGTGGGCCACGCCCGCCGCACCCGGCACGCGCGAACTGCTGCCCTTCTCACCGATGTTCGCCATGACCTGGATCATCGGCGGCACCTGCGCGCTGGCCGCCGCATGGCAGGCCAAGTTCCACCGGCTGGCGGCGCTGATGCTGGCCTCGGGCGCCGGGCTGGTCTCTTGCGTGACCTACATCTGGTTCTCGGCACCCGACCTCGCGTTGACCCAGCTGGTGGTCGAGGCCGTGACCACGGTGCTGATCCTGCTCGGCCTGCGCTGGCTGCCGATGCGCAGCAAGGACGTCATTCAACCTGCACGCGCGCGGCTGCGACCGTGGGGCCGGCGCGGGCGCGACCTGCTGGTGGCCACCGTCGCCGGCGGCGGCATGGCGGCGCTGGCGTGGGCCATGATGACGCGCAACTTCCCGCAGAGCATCTCGCCCTTCTTCCTCGAACACGCGCTCACCGAGGGTGGCGGCACCAACGTGGTCAACGTGATGCTGGTCGACTTCCGCGGCTTCGACACCTTCGGCGAGATCACCGTGCTCGGCGTGGTCGCGCTCACGGTGTATGCGCTGCTGCGGCGCTTCCGCCCCGCGATCGAATCGATGGCCCTGCCGGTCCAGCAGCGCCTGCAGGTCGACGACGGCAGCAGCGACCTGCTGAACCCGCGCCGCGCCAAGGACACCGCTGTGGGCTACCTCATGGTGCCGGCCGTGCTGGTGCGGCTGGTGCTGCCGCTGGCGGCGCTGGTGTCGGTCTACTTCTTCATGCGCGGCCACAACGCGCCGGGCGGCGGCTTCGTCGCGGGGCTGGTGATGTCGGTCGCGCTGGTGCTGCAGTTCATCGTCTCGGGCACCGAATGGGTGGAAGAGCATCTGCGCATCTACCCGCGCCGCTGGATCGCCATCGGCCTGCTGCTGGCGCTGGCCACCGGCGGCGGCGCGGTGTTCTTCGGCTATCCCTTCCTGACCACGCACACCGCACACCTGCATCTGCCGCTGCTGGGCGAGGTGCACGTGCCCAGCGCCCTCTTCTTCGACATCGGCGTGTTCGCGCTGGTGCTCGGCGCCACCATGCTGATCCTCACCGCGCTGGCCCACCAGTCGATACGAAGCCACCGCTGGGCCGACGAGCAGGCCGAAAAAGAAGCCGAAGCCGCCGCGGCTGCCGTCGCCGCAGGGGGAGCCAGCTGATGGAAATCGTGCTCGCACTCGCCATCGGCGTGCTCACCGGCTCCGGCGTGTACATGCTGCTGCGCCCTCGCACCTTCCAGGTCATCATGGGCCTGACGCTGATCTCTTACGCGGTCAACCTCTTCATCTTCAGCATGGGCCGGCTCAAGGTCGACAGCGAGCCGGTGCTCATCAAAGGCCTCACCTCCACGCTGGCCAATACGGCCGACCCGATGCCTCAAGCCCTCGTGCTGACTGCCATCGTGATCGGCTTTGCGATGACGGCGCTGTTCCTCGTTGTGATGCTCGCCTCGCGCGGCCTCACCGGCACCGACCACGTGGACGGTGAAGAGCGGCAGGAGGCAGAGTGAAAGAGATCTTCCACCTGCTCGACGAACTGCTCGAGTTCAGCATGCCGCACCTGGTGGCGGTGCCGATCCTCGTGCCCATGCTCACGGCCGCGCTCATGCTGCTGCTGGGCGAGAACCGGCGGCGCACCAAGTCGGCCCTGAGCGTGGTCTCAGGCCTCGTCGGCCTGCTTGCCGCGCTCGCGCTGCTGCGCTGGGTGAACGCTGCCGACACCGGCGGCGGCCCCGGCTCCATCGGCGTCTACCTGCCGGGCAACTGGCGTGCACCCTTCGGCATCGTGCTGGTGGCCGACCGGCTCTCGACCATGATGGTCGCGCTCACGGGCGTGATCGCCTTTGCCGCGTCGATCTATTCCACCTCGCGCTGGGACCGCGCGGGCGTGCATTTCCATCCGCTGCTGCAACTGCAGCTCATGGGCCTGAACGGCGCCTTCCTCACGGGCGACCTGTTCAACCTGTTCGTCTTCTTCGAGGTGATGCTCGCGGCCTCCTACGGCCTGCTGCTGCACGGCTCGGGCCGGCTGCGCGTGCAGGCGGGGCTGCACTACATCGCGATCAACCTCGCTGCGTCGTCGCTGTTCCTGATCGGCGCGGCCATCCTCTACGGCGTGACCGGCACGCTCAACATGGCCGATCTCGGCGTGCGCATCGCCGAACTCGCGCCGGGCGACCGCGGCCTGGTGCATGCGGCGGCCGCCATCCTCGCGACCGCCTTCTTCGCCAAGGCCGGCGCGTGGCCGCTCAACTTCTGGCTGGTGCCGGCCTACAGCGCATCGGTGTCGCCCGTTGGCGCGGTGTTTGCGCTGCTGACCAAGCTCGGCGTCTACACGATCCTGCGGCTGTGGACGGTGCTGTTCGCGCCCGACACCGGCGACTCGGCCGCCTTCGGGCAAGCGGCGCTGGTTGGCGTGGGCCTTGCCACGCTCTTCGTCGGTGCGCTCGGCATCGTCGGCACGCAGCGGTTATCGAACCTCGCGGGCTTCAGCGTGCTGGTGTCTGCGGGCACCCTGCTCGCGGCGGTCGGGCTCGGCCAGCCGGCCGTGTGGGCCGGCGCGCTGTACTACCTGCTGAGTTCCACGCTCGCGGTCAGCGCCTTCTTCCTGCTGACCGACATGATCGAGCGCTGGCGCAACGCGGGCATGAGCGTGGCGCCGCACGAGGCGGCCGGCAACGCGCCCTTTCTTGCCGAAGACCTGCGCGCACTCAACGACGTGAACCTCGACGACGAGGCGCAGGCACTCTACGGCCGCGCGATTCCCGCCGGCGTGGCCTTCCTGGGCCTGAGCTTCATGGGCTGCACGCTGCTGCTCGCGGGCCTGCCGCCGCTGTCGGGCTTCATCGGCAAGTTCGCGATGCTCTCGGGCATGCTCGGCGCCAAGGCGATCGGCACCGCCGGCTGGATCTTTCTTGCGCTGCTGATCGCCTCGGGCTTTCTCTCGCTGATTGCATTGAGCCGCACCGGCATCCGCCACTTCTGGACGCAGCTCCACCCCACCATGCCCTCGCTGCCCGCGCTCGAAGTGCTGCCGGTGGCCGGACTGCTCGCGGCCAGCGTGGCGCTGACTGTGTGGGCCGGGCCTGTCATGCAGCACGCCAGGGCCACCGCTGAAGGACTGAAGACACCCACGCCCTATCGCAACGCGGTGCTGGGCGCGCGGCAGATACCGAATCCGGCGAAAAAGGAAGAAGCAAAGGAAGGCACGGCCCCATGAAGCGCCTGATTCCTTCTCCGTCGCTGTCGTTCGCGCTGTTCATCGTCTGGCTGCTGCTCAACCAGTCGCTCGACGCCGCCACGCTGCTGGCGGCCCTGATCCTCGCCATCGCGGTGCCGCTGCTCACCGAGGGCCTGCGCCCGGCGGCGGTGCGCATGCGCAGGCCTGGCGTCGCGCTGCGGCTGTCCTTCGTCGTGACCTTCGACATGCTGAAGTCGGCGTACGACGTGGCCCGGCTGCTGCTCACGCGGCGCACCTCGCGCATCGCCTCGAAGTTCGTGCAGATTCCGCTCGACATGCGCGACCCCAACGGGCTCGCAGTGCTGGCCATGGTGATGTGCCTCACGCCCGGCACCGCCTGGGGCGAAGTGTCGTTCGACCGCAGCACGCTGCTGATTCACGTGTTCGACGTGGACGACGAGGCCGCCTTCGTCGCACTGATCAAGCAGCGCTACGAGCGCCCCCTGATGGAGATCTTCGAGTCATGACACCCATCCTCTTCTGGGCCCTGAAGTTCGCGCTGTTTTTGCTGGCCGTGGCCATGCTGTGTGCGCTCTCGCGGTTGCTGATCGGCCCGAGCGCACAAGACCGCGTGATGGCGCTCGACTGCCTCTACATCAACGGCATGCTGATGATGCTGGTGCTCGGCATCATCTACGCGAGCAACGTCTACTTCGAGGCGGCGCTGCTGATCGCGCTGTTCGGCTTCGTCGGCTCCACGGCCATGGCCAAGTTCCTGCTGCGCGGGGAGGTGATCGAATGACGGACTTCATCGTGGGCCCGCTGCCGCTGTGGGCCGAGATCATCACCGCCGTGTTCGCGGTACTGGGCGCGGCCTTCGCGGCCATAGGTTCTTTCGGCCTGGTTCGGCTGCCCACCTTCTTCCGCCGCATCCATGCGCCCACGCTGGGCGCAACGGTGGGCGTGTGGTGCATGACGGTCGCCACCATCGTCTATTTTTCGGTGCAGGGCTTCAGCCTGTTCCTGCATGCGGTGCTGATCGTGCTGTTCATTGCGCTCACGGCGCCTATCACCACCATTTTTCTTATGCGTGCGGCGCTGTTCCGCGAGCGGCAAAAGGGTGGCGACGTGCCGCCCGAGGCGAAGTCGGGCTGATTCACTGGCGGAAGGGAGCACCCTGTGCCATTCGCACGCACCCCGAAAAAAGCAGATCAACTGGGCAGCAACTGCTGCATCTCCTTGGCCCGCGCCACCTCGACCTCACGCGGCAACGTCACCGCATTCTTCACAGCCAGTATCTCGGCCATCACGCTGACCGCGATCTCCGGCGGTGTCTTGCTGCCGATGTAGATGCCGATGGGCCCGCGCAGACGCGCGAGCGATTCTTCGGTCTGGTCGAAGTGCTCGATCATGCGGTCGCGCCGCGCGTCGGCATTGCGACGCGAGCCGATGGCGCCGACGTAGAAGGCTTCGCTCTGCAGTGCTTCGAGCAGCGCGAGGTCGTCGAGCTTGGGATCGTGCGTGAGCGCGACCACGCAGCTGCGGCGGTCGGGCTTGAAGGCCAACACCGCGTCGTCGGGCATCTCGGTCGTGATGTGCACGCCGGGCAGCGACCACGCGGTGCGGTACTCGGCGCGCGGGTCGCACAGCGTCACGGCAAAGCCGCTGAACTTGGCCATCGTCGCGAGGTACTCGGCCAGCTGGCCGGCGCCGATCAGCAGCATGCGGTACTCGGGGCCGAAGGTGTTGGTGAGCTCGGTGTCGTTCACGGTGAGCTCGTCGGGGGCTTTCGCCTCGGCGAGCCGCACCGCGCCGGTGGCGAGCGTCACCGTGCGCTGCATGAGCTTGCCTTGTTCCAGCTGCTCGACCAGCAGGTCGAGCGAGCTGGCATCGGGCGCGTATTCGAGCAGCAGCTCCAGCGTGCCGCCGCAGGGCAGTCCGAAACGATGCGCCTCGTCGGCGGTAATGCCGTACTTCACGAGCGCGGGTGGCGCACCCAGCGGCACGTCTTCGCCCTTGCCATGCGCGTGGCTGTAGCGCGCGATCAGGTCGTCCTCGATGCAGCCGCCCGAGACCGAGCCGACCACCGCGCCGTCTTCGGCCAGGGCCATGATCGAACCCACGGGCCGGGGCGACGAGCCCCAGGTGCGCACGACTGTCGTCAGCAGCGCGCGCTTGCCGGCACGCCGCCAATCACGCAGCGTGCGCAGCACCATGACGTCGAGGTTTTCCATGGCGCGGCCGATTCCTAGCTGCTGGCGTCGCCCGGTGCGGGCGCGTCCTTGTTGTCGCTGTTGTCGTCCTTCTTGCCGAGGCCGATCTTCTTCATGAGGCCGGACATCATGCCGGCCTTCTCTGCAGGCGCGTCGGCGGTGGCTTCCACGACGGGCGCGGGCGGCGGGCCGTAGCGGCTCTGCATCTCGGCCTCGAAGCGCTTGAAGAAATCGTCAGCAGTCGACTTGGCGGCGCCGTCGATCAGACGCTGGCCGAGCTGGGCGATCTTGCCGCCGACCTGGGCCTGCACGGTGTAGTCGAGCTCGCAGCCGGGAACGGCAGGAGGCGATGCGGCCTCGGCTTCATGCGCGACGGCAGCCTCGGCCGGTGCAGCTTCGGCCGTCACCGGCTTGAGCGAGACACTCGACGAGCCCTTGGCGAACCCTGCCACGCCGCCCTGCCCTTCGAAGCTCAGCTTGTAGCCATCGGGCGCCACGATGTCCGACAGCATCACCTTGCCGTTGAACTTGGCCGACACCGGGCCGATCTTGACGGCGAGCGCGACGCTGTACTGGTTGTCACCCGTGAGCTCGAACTTGTCGCAACCGGGAATGCACTTCTTCAGCGTCTCGGGGTCGTTGAGCGCTTCCCAGGCCTGTTGTTGGGTGATGCCGAGGCGGCGGTTTCCGAGCATTTCCATGGTGGGTTCCTTTGTCTTCCTTCCCGGGCAACGCTAGCGGCCGGACCGCATCAGGGCGGCCAGGCTCGCTGCGAACTGTTCGAGCGCGCTGAGATTGTGAACCGCCAGCATCGCGTCTGCTTGCCGGTGCAGAACACTGGCCCCACGCGCCAGAGGGGCGTAGCCCTCGAAGCGCAGCAAGGGGTTGAGCCACAGCAGGCGGCGCGAATGGCGCTTGAGCCACAGCAGCTCCTGCTCCAGCAGCGACGGCTCGCCGGTGTCCAAGCCATCGCTGATCACCAGCACCAGGGTGCGGCGGCCGGTCAGGCGGCGAGTGTGGGCTCGACGCAATTCGGTCAAAGAGCTGCCGAGCCGCGTGCCGCCCGCGAAGTCGTCGATGGCCAGGCTGGCGGCGCCGAGCATGGCGTCGGTGTCGGCGAGCCGGAAGGCGGGGGTCAGGTCGGTCAGGCGGGTGCCGAAGGCAAACACGTCGCGCCGGCCAGCCCGGCGGGTGGCTGCATGCAGGAAAGCCAGCAGCAAGCGCGCATAGCGCTCCATCGAGCCCGACACATCGACCAGCACCAGCAGCGGCAAGGGCTGCCGGCGCCGGGCCAGTTTGGGCAGCCGCAGGATCTCGCCGCCCGTGCGCGCCGCCTCGTGCAGCACGCCCGGCCAGTGCATGCGCGCGTGCTGCCGGTCCGCGTCGCCAGCCACGCGCAGGCGACGCGACGGCAGCTCGGGAATCGGCAGCCTGATGTCGCGCGCCAGCCGTTCGACCAGGCGGTATTCGGAAGCGCCGAGCGCGTTGAAGTCCGCATGCTGCAGGCGCTGGCGGTCGCTCGATGTCATGGCGGCGTCGAACTCGATCTCGCGGTCGGGCTTGGCCAGCTCGGCCGGCTTGGCAAGGTTGCGCGGCGCGGTGAGCGCCTCGCGCACGCGCGGCCGGCGCTTCGATGGCTCCGCCTTGCCTTCGGCGCTCGGCAGCATCTGCGCGAGCAGCTTGTTGGCCAGCTCCGGATCGCGGAACCAGGCGTCGAAGAGTTCGCGGAACACCATGCGGTCCTGCTCGCGGCTCACCATCACGGCTTCCATCGCGGCGCTCAGGTCGAGCCTGTCTTCCACGCCTACCAGCGTGGCCGCTTCGGCAGCCAGCGCGATGCGCATGGCGTCGGTGCGCACGCCGGCACGGCGCAGCGCACGGCCGAAGGCGGTGATGTTGCCGGCGAGCTTGCCGCTGCGAACGTCGCCGAGTTGCTGGATACCGGTGGTCGTCATGCCTCGGGCTTGAGCAGGTCCGACGCCAGCTCCCGCGTCAGCGCGGCCACGTCGTCGCGCTGCTTGAACAGGATGCCGGCGGTGTCGACCACCACCTCGGGGTCGAGCTCGACGGTGTCGAGCGCAATCAGCGCCCTCGCCCATTCGACGCTCTCGGCGATGCCGGGCGCGCGCTGGAAGGCGTTGACGAAAGGCGCCTCGCGCAGCCGCGCGACGAATGCCGACACCTGCGCCGACAGCTTCTCGCCGGCCTGCGGCACCTGTGCGCGCACGATGGCCAGTTCGCGCTCTCGCTCGGGATAGTCGAGCCAGTGATAGAGACAGCGGCGCTTGACCGCATCGTTGAGCTCGCGCGTGCGGTTGCTCGTGAGGATGGTGACGGGCGGCACCACGGCGCGTACCGTACCCAGCTCGGGAATGCTCACCTGGTACTCGCCCAGGTATTCGAGCAGGAAGGCCTCGAAGGGCTCGTCGGCGCGGTCCACCTCGTCGATCAGCAGCACGGCGCCGGGCAGCGGCGTCTGCAGCGCCTGCAGCAGCGGGCGGCGGATCAGGTAGTGCGGCTGGTAGACCTCGGCTTCCACGTCGCGCGCCGCGCCCGTGGCTTCGGCCGCGCGCATGTGCAGCAGCTGCGCCGCATAGTTCCATTCGTAGAGGGCTTCGCGCTGCTCGAGACCGTCGTAGCATTGCAGGCGCAGCAGCTCGCGGTTAAGAGCGGTCGACAGTGCTTTCGCCAGCTCGGTCTTGCCGACGCCGGGCTCGCCTTCGAGCAGCAGCGGGCGCTGCAGCTTGAGCGCAAGAAACACAGCCGTCGCCAGCCGCCGGTCGGCGAAGTAGCCGGCCTGCACCAAAGCTTCGGAGAGGGAATCGATGGTCGGAAAGATCATGGCGAAGCGTAGCGGAAGACGCGAGGGTATCGCGCCTTCCGGTGGGCAATCGGCAGCCCCGGCCTCTTCAGCCCAGGGCCTTGGTGACGGCGCGTTGGGTCAGCACGCTGATCAGGTTCGCGCGGTACGCAGCCGAGGCATGCAGGTCGCTGTTGAGATCGCTCGCGTCGATCTTCACCGCTGCAGCGGCGGCCGCGGTGAAGCTCTTGTTCAACGCGTCTTCCAGCCCGGCATGGCGGAACACGCCGTTGCCCGCGCCGGTGATCGCCACGCGCACGCCGCTGTCGTATTGCGCAAGGAACACGCCGACCAGCGGAAAGTTCGACGCCTTCTGGCGCAGCTTTTCGTAGACGGCGCGCTTCGGAATCGGAAAGCGGATCGCGGTGATCAGCTCGTCTTCTTCCAGCGCCGTGGTGAACAGGCCCAGGAAGAAATCGTCGGCGGCAATCTCGCGCTTCGACGTGACCACGGTCGCGCCCGAGGCGAGCACCGCGCTGGGGTAGCACGCCGCCGGGTCGTTGTTGGCCACCGAGCCGCCGATGGTGCCCATCGCGCGCACCTGCCGGTCGCCGATGCGCGAAGCCAGGTCGGCCAGCGCCGGGTAGGCGGCCTTCACGTCGGCGTTGTTCGCCACGTCGAGATGGCGCGACATGGCGCCGATGGTGATGGCGTTGCCGTTTTTCGTGATGCCGGTGAGCTCCTTGATGCCGCTGAGGTCCACCAGCTGTTCGGGCGCCGAGAGCCGCAGCTTCATCGAAGCCAACAGGGTCTGCCCGCCCGCCAGCGGCTTGGCGCCGGCGGCAACGAGTTTGGCCGCATCGGCCACGGTGGCGGGCCGTTCGAGTGTGAAGGCATACATGGTGTGATTCCTTCTTTGTTCTAGTGTTGGGCCACGGCCTGCATCGCTTCCCAGACGCGGCTGGGAGAGGCAGGCATATCGAAATCCTTGACGCCCAATGGCGCCAGCGCGTCGAGCACCGCATTGATCACGGCCGGCGGCGAGCCGATGGCCCCCGCCTCGCCGCAGCCCTTGGTGCCGAGCGGGTTGTGTGTGCACGGGGTGCACACGGTGTCGAGCTTGAATTGCGGAAAGTCGCCCGCTCGTGGCATGGCGTAGTCCATGAAGCTGCCGGTGAGCAGCTGGCCTGTCTCGTTGTCGTAGACGCAGTTTTCGAGCAGCGCCTGGCCGATGCCCTGCACCAGCCCGCCGTGCACCTGGCCCTCGACGATCATCGGGTTGATGATGGTGCCGAAGTCGTCCACCGCGGTGAAACGGTCGACCTTGACTTCGCCGGTCTGCTTGTCGACTTCGACTTCGCAGATGTAGGTGCCGCCCGGAAAGGTGAAGTTGGTCGGGTCGTAGAAGGCGGTTTCGTTCAGGCCCGGCTCCAGCTTGTCGAGCGGGTAGTTGTGCGGCACGTAGGCCGTGAGCGCCACCTGGCCGAAGGGGATCTTCTTGTCGGTGCCCTTGACCGTGAACTCGCCGTTGGCGAACTCGATGTCGGCGTCGCTCGCCTCCATCAGGTGCGCGGCGATTTTCTTGGCCTTGGTCTCGATCTTGTCGAGCGCCTTCATGATGGCCGCGCCCCCCACCGAGATGGAGCGCGAACCGTAGGTGCCCATGCCGAAGGGCACGCGGCCGGTGTCGCCATGCACCACGTCGACATTCTCGACCGGAATGCCCAGCCGCGCCGCGACGACCTGTGCGAAGGTGGTTTCGTGGCCCTGCCCGTGGCTGTGCGAGCCGGTGAACACGGTCACGCTGCCGGTCGGGTGCACGCGGATCTCGCCGCATTCGAACAGGCCCGCCCGCGCACCGAGTGCGCCGGCAATGTTCGACGGCGCAATGCCGCAGGCCTCGATATAGCTCGAGTAGCCGATGCCGCGCAGCTTGCCCTTGGCCTCGGTGGCCGACTTGCGCGCCGCGAAGCCATCGACCTCGGCCAGCACGCGGGCCTTGTCCATGCAGGCGTGGAAGTCGCCCGTGTCGTACTGCAACGCCACCGGCGTCTGGTACGGGAAGGTGCTGATGAAGTTGCGTTTGCGGATCTCGTCCTGCCCCAGCTTCATTTCCCAGGCGCAGCGCGACACCAGCCGCTCCAGCAGGTAGGTAGCCTCGGGCCGCCCCGCTCCGCGGTAGGCATCGACCGGCGCGGTGTTGGTGAACCAGGCGTCGACCTCGACGTAGATCTGCGGCGTGGTGTACTGGCCCGCCAGCAGCGTGGCGTAGAGGATGGTGGGCACCGCGGTCGAGAAGGTCGACAGGTAGGCGCCGAGGTTGGCGTCTGTATGCACGCGCAGCGCGAGGAACTTGCCGTCTTTGTCCATCGCCATTTCGGCGTGGCTCACATGGTCGCGGCCATGCGCGTCAGACAGGAAGCACTCCGAGCGTTCCGCCGTCCACTTGATGTTGCGGTTGAGCTGCTTGGCGGCCCAGGTCAGGCACACGTCTTCTGCATACAGGAAGATCTTGGAGCCGAAGCCGCCGCCCACGTCGGGCGCTATCACCCGCACCTTGTGCTCTGGCAGGCCCAGCACGAAGGCCGTCATCAGCAGGCGCTCGACGTGCGGGTTCTGGTTGGACACGTAGAGCGTGTAGTCGTCGGTGCCCCGGCTGTAGCTGCCGATGGCCACGCGCGGCTCGATGGGGTTGGGAATCAGCCGGTTGTTGACCAGGTCGAGCTTGGTGACGTGCGCGGCATTGGCGAACACCGCATCGACCGCCGCCTTGTCGCCCAGCGCCCACTTGTAGCACTGGTTGTCGGGCGCCTCGTCGTGCAGCACCGCGCCGCCGGCCTTCTTCGCCGCGTCGGCCACGCTCACGAGCGCGGGCAGCACGTCGTAGTCGACCACCACCGCCTCGGCCGCGTTCTTGGCCTGCTCGACCGTCTCGGCCACGACCATCGCGACATGGTCGCCCACGTAGCGCACCTTCTTGATCGCGAGGATCGGGTGCATCGGCTCCTTCATGGGGGTGCCGTCGGGGTTGTTGATGAGCCAGCCGCAGGGCAGACCGCCCATCTTTCCTTCGATGTCCTTGCCGCTGAAGATACCGATCACACCGGGCATCTTCAGTGCCTCGGCAATGTCGATCGACTTGATGGCGGCGTGGGCGTGCGGCGAGCGCACGAAGACCGCATGGCTCTGGTTGGCCAGCGTGATGTCGTCGGTGTAGTTGCCGGCGCCGGTCAGGAAGCGGTAGTCTTCCTTGCGCCGTAGCGCCTCGCCGATGTGCGGCAGGTTCGAGAAGTCGGAAGCACCCATGATGTCGCTCCCTTCATGCCGTTGCGGTTGTCTTGACGGGAGTGCCCGAGGCCATTGCCTCGCCGCCCATCTTCACTGCCTTCACGATGTTCTGGTAGCCCGTGCAGCGGCACAGGTTGCCGTCGAGCAGTTCGCGGATTTCCGACTCGCTCGACTTGGGGTGGTGGGTGCACAGGTCGATGGCGCTCATGACCATGCCGGGGGTGCAGAAACCGCACTGCAGGCCGTGGCATTCCTTGAAGGCCGCCTGCATGGGGTGCATGGTGCCGTCAGCCTCGGCAATGCCCTCGATGGTGGTGATGTCCGCGCCGGCAGCCTGGGCTACCAGCACATTGCAAGATTTGACGGCCCGGCCATTCACGTGGACGGTGCAGGCACCGCACTGGGCGGTGTCGCAGCCAACGTGGGTACCGGTGAGATGGAGGTGCTCCCGGATGGCATGGACGAGGAAGGTGTTGGGAGGAGCGTCGACCGTGACCTGACGGCCGTTGACCTTGAAAGCGACCTGCATTTGGCTGTCTCCGTTAAAGGTGATGGCTGTTTCAGCAAAAGCATCTTGGATGCCGACCTTTCGCACTATCCTAGGCAAAACCCTTGACACTTGCACAGACCGCGCGAAATTCTCAAAATGAAACAGCTTGCCGTCCGGCGAGCCAGGAAAAGCCGCCCCACACGCGCGAAAAACCACGATGCCCGTCTCTATCGTTTCGCCATCGCCTGAGCGTTCCCTGGCCATTGCCCAAGCCCGCCGCGAAGTGATCGAGGGCGAGTCGGCCGCCCGGGCGCGCGGCGCCGCCTGCGTCGATTCGTGGATCACCCGCTCCTGGCAGCGCTGCATCGAGGCCGGCCGCCGGCCCCAGCAGCGAGTCAGCTTCGACCCGGTGAGCCGCTCGGCCAGCCGCGACGTCGCCGAGCGCAACCGGGCGCTGGTCTCGGCGGCCCGCCCGGTGATAGAGCGGCTGTCGCGCGCCATTGCCGACACCCGTTATTTCGCCGTACTGACCGATGCCGACGGCATCGTCATCGACGTGGGCAACCTGCCTGACGGCGCCGACGCCGCCAGCCGGTATGCACGCGACATCGGACGCGTCGGCGTCGACCTGTCTGAGCGCGCCATCGGCACCAGCGCCATCGGCACCGCACTGGCCGAGCAGGAATCGGTGTGGCTGCACCGTGGCGAGCATTTCTTCGACGACACCGGCGTCTACAGCTGCGCCGGCGCCCCGCTCTTCGGCCCCCGTGGCGACTGCATCGGCATGCTCGACCTGACCGGCGTGCAGGTGGTCGAACGACCCGAGCTGCGCCACCTGGCCACCCTGTCGGCGCGCAGCATCGAGAACATGCTGGTGATGCGCGAGCCCTGCGAACTGCTGCTGCACCTGGCGTGGCCCGGCAGCACGAACAGCGAGGCCACCGAGGGTCTGCTGTGCATCGACGCCACCGGCAGCGTCACGGGCGCCAACGCGGCGGCCCGGCAGATGCTGCACCAGCCGCTGCCGCGCAGCGAGCATGCATTGCACTTCAACGACCTGTTCGCGCTGCCGCTGCACATGATGTTCGACGCGGCCCGACGCGCCGACGCGGTGCTCGAAGTGCCGCTCTGGTCGGGCCTTCGAGTGCAGGTGCGACCCCAGCGCAGCAGCACCAGCGGCACGGCGGGCGCGCCTGCTTCCGACACCCGCCCGCGGCTGCGCGATGTGGAAACCGCGCTGATCCGCAAGGCAGTGGCCGATGCGCGCGGCAATGTGGCGGAAGCGGCGCGGGCCCTGGGCATCAGCCGGGCGACCGTCTACCGCAAGCTGTGGCGTGGACGGCCGGCCGGCGCGCCGGATTGAGCGCCGGCGTTCAGCTTTCGTTCAGGCTCAGGCGCCGACCGGCACCTTGTCCAGAAAGCCCGTCACCGAACTGAGCTTGCCTGCATCGAGCCGCACGAAGTCGGTGCCCTGAATCAGGTCCTCCGCCCCGCTCGGCCCCAGCGTCCATGAGAAGCGCAGGTGGTCGCCATGCGCATCGGCCTTGCCCAGCAGGCTGAAGCGAAAGCCTGGGTAGCGCTGGTGCACCACGCCGACCAGCGCACTGATCTGCTCGTGCCCGCTGGCCTGCGCCATAGGGTCCACGTAGCGGGCGTTGGCGGTCCACCCGGCTTCGATCAGCGCGGCGCGGCGCGCGGCGTCGGTTTCGTTCCAGACGGCGATGTAGCGTTGGGCGATCGCGGTGGCATCGTGTGCGGCGGTGTTCATGATGACGATTCCTTTCGAGGGTTTCGACCCGCAACATCGCGGGGTGAAGGAATGGTCGCGTCGCACGCGATTCGCGTCGATGACGTCTCAGGTCATGCTGCAGCGTCCATCGAGGCGTTCGCATCCAGCGGAAACACCGGCCGACGCACCTTGCTGAACGGGAACAGGCTGTAGTCCGAGCTCGTGACGCCCGGGCTGTCGCACTCCACCAGCGCGGCCGACAGCGGCTCGAACACCGGCCGGCAATACATGCGCGACTTGAGCAGCAGAAAGCGCTCCTTGCGCGGATCGAGCCCCGCGCATTCGAAGACGCCGATGTCCCAAGGCTCCTGCGTGCGCTCGGTCACCACGATGCGCGCCGTGTCGATGTCGAACAGCACCGTGCGCCCCATGCTGCTGCGCTGGCCGGTGTAGGTGGGACCGGTAATGACGTACTCGCCGTCGCTGATGGTTCGCACGGTGCCCGTCAGGCGCACCGGCGTCTTCGAGAGGCCGATGCCTTCGAGCGAGACCTTGTTGCCGAGCGCCACCGTCACCTGCGCGCCCTCGCCCGCCGCGACCAATTGCGCCACCGCTTCGGGGTCGCACAGCGGCCCGACGCCGATGCCGTGCAGCCCCTGCGCCAGCGCCTCCTGCAGAACGTCCATGGTGTCGCAGCTGCCGCCGGACATGCAGTTGTCGCCATGGTCGAGCAGCAGCACCGGGCGCGTCGCGCCCTCGGCAATCAGCTTCGCGCGCCCGATCGACTGCGCCAGCGGTTCGCTGCGGTAGATGAAGGCCTCGCGCTCGCTCCACATCTGCGCGGCGATGCGGTCGGCCGTGGCCTGTGCGCGCTCGGGCGACTGCGCATCGACGACGATCACACTCATGCACGGCGACTCGATGTCCGACAGCGAGAAGCCCGCGAGGATCGACACCGCGAGCGACTCCGACTTCTCGGCCTCGCGCGCCGCCTCGATGGCGCGCTGCATCGCGCCGGTGAACGACGCGCTGCGCAGCGTGTGCGCCATCAGCGGCAGCCGGTGCCAGCGCATTGCCGGCTTGCTGCGCCCGGCCAGGAGGTCGAGCAGCAGGCGGCCGGCGTGCTCGCCGGTTTCGTACATGTCGATGTGCGGATAGGTCTTGAAGCCGACGATCACGTCCGCGTTTTCCACCATCTCGGGCGTGACGTTGGCATGCAGGTCGAGCGCCACGCCAATTGGCACGCCCGGTGCCGCCGCGCGCAGGCGCACCAGCAGGTCGCCTTCGCCGTCGGCGCTGTTCTGCGCCACCATCGCGCCGTGCAGGTCGAGCAGGATGGCATCGCAGCCCGCAGCCGCATCGACGATGCATTGCGTCAGCAGCGTGTAGGCCTGCGCGTCGACCGGCCCGCTCGGGTTGGCCGAAGCCGACACCGGCGTGACGAGTTCGGCGCCGGCCGCTTCGGCCAGGTCGATGAAGGCCGACATCGCCGTGCGCATGCCCTTGTTGTCGCGGTAAGCCTGCTCGCCGAAGATCGGCCCGTCGGGCCCGAAGGCCGCGAGCGGCGTGGGCACGGGCGAAAAGGTGTTGGTCTCGTGGTTGAGGCGCGCTATCAAGACTTTCATTGAGCAAACTTCCCGCCGCTTGCCAGCATCGTGATGTCGCCGAAATTCGAACCGTTGCGGTTGTCGGCCTTGAACGTCAGCATGTAGCCACCCAGGTTCATGGGCGGCGAGGTCTCGATGGTTCGCCTGAGCGATTCGGTGGTGATCGGCCCCTTGACACGCTGCAGCGCTTCCGCAAACGCCTTGGCCGTGATGTAGCCCTCCAGGCCCAGGTAGGAGCCCTCGCCCTCGCTGCCCGCACTCTTGCGCGCGCGCTGGTACTCGTCGACGATCGGGAAGCGGGTCTTCCAGAACGGCGGCATCACCTGCGACAGCACGATGCCGCGGCTCTTCTCGCCAAGCTCCTTGTAGAGCAGGAAAGAACTGGCCACCGAGTTCGTGTAGATCTGCGGATGAATCGGCGCAGCGACCAGCGCCCGGATCATGTTGATCGCCGGCATGCCGGCCGCAATGACGTACACGGCCTGCGCGCCGCTGGCAATGACCTGCTGCGCGGCGCGCGTCGGTTCCTTTTCCTGCGGGTCGAAGCGCAGCGCCAGCACCTGGGACAGCCCGTTCTTCTGGAGCGCGTCTATCGCGTCCTTCTCGATGCCCTTGCCGTACGCGTCGTCGCTGGAGACGATGGCGATGCGCGTCAGGCCCACCGTTGCCAGGTGGGTCATCACGCGGCGCACTTCGTCGGCGTACGACTCGCGCACGTGATAGATCGGCACCTTCGGCCCGCGCAGCACCGCAGCACCGGTCAGCCCGCCGAAGATGAAGCTGTCGTATTTCGCCGCCACGGGCGCCATGGCCGCACCAATGCCGGTGCCCATGGTGCCGAAGAGGCAGACCACGCGGTCGGTGCCCAGCAGCTTCTCGGCGTTGGCCGCGGCCTTGTCGGCCGCATAGACATCGTCGTACGTGATCATCTTGACGGGCCGCCCGCCGATGCCACCGGCCTTGTTCAGCTGGTCGAACAACAGCGTCTGGCCTTCCATGAACGCGAGGCTGTTGGGTGCCAGCGGCCCCGTCAGTACCGCGGACTGGCCCACCAGGATGGGTTCGGCAGCGCCTGCCGGCACCACGGACCATGCGAGGGCAAGCGCCATCAGGGCGCGGCTCCACGCCTTCACGACACGACTCCCGCGCTTTGCAGCATGGCTTGCAGCAGCACGTTGCAGCCGGCTTCGAGATGGTCGGGCTGTGCGTCCTCGATCTCGTTGTGGCTGATGCCGTCGAGACAAGGCACGAAGATCATGGCCGTGGGGCACACGCGTGCGAGGTACACCGCGTCGTGGCCCGCGCCGCTGATCACGTTCATCCAGGTCATGCCCTGCGCCTGCGCAGCTTCGCGCACTGCGGACACCAGCTTCGGCGTAAAGGGCTGCGGCTGGAAGTACACGACCTGCTCCACCGACATCTCGACCTTGCCCTTCGTGGCAATGCGCTGCACGGCTTCTTTCAGTGCGGCGTCCATGGCCGACAGCACCACGTCGTCGGCCGCGCGCAGGTCGACGCTGAGCTTCACGCGGCCCGGGATCACGTTGCGCGAGTTCGGGTAGTTGTCGATCCAGCCGACCGTGCCGCGCCCATGCGGCGCGTGGGCGAGCGCAATGCGGTTGACCTCGATCACGAGTTCGGAAGCGGCCAGCAGCGCGTCCTTGCGCAGCTCCATCGGCGTGGGGCCGGCATGGGCTTCCATGCCTTGCACCACCACGTCGTACCAGCGCTGGCCCAGCGCCCCTTCGACCACGCCGATCACACGTTCGTTGGCTTCGAGCACCGGGCCCTGCTCGATGTGCGCCTCGAAGTACGCGCCCACCGGCGATGTTGTTGCCGATGCAGGCGTGCTGCCCGCGTAGCCAATGGAGGCAAGCGCGTCGGACACGCTGACGCCGTCGTTGTCGCACTGCGCCAGTGCATGCTCGAGCGTGAACGCACCGGCGAACACGCCGGAGCCCATCATCACGGGCACGAAGCGCGAGCCTTCCTCGTTGGTCCACACCGCCACTTCGAGCGGCGCCTCGGTTTCGATCTTCGCGTCGTTCAGGCTTCGGATCACCTCCAGCCCCGCGAGCACGCCGTAGTTGCCATCGAACTTGCCACCGGTGGGTTGCGTGTCGATGTGGCTGCCGGTGGTGACGGGCGGCAGCGCGTTGTTGCGGCCAGCGCGGCGCGCGAAGATGTTGCCGATGGCGTCCACGCGGACTTCGCAGCCCGCCTCGCGCACCCAGCGCACGAACAGGTCGCGGCCCTGGCGGTCGAGGTCGGTCAGCGCGATGCGGCAGACGCCGCCTTTCTCTGTGGCGCCGAGTTGCGCCAGTTCCATCAGCGAGTTCCAGAGCCGCTGGCCGTCGATGCGGAGTTCAGTGTGTGAGTTCATGGCTTTGCGATAAGGATGAGTGTTGCGGGAAGCCTCAAGCAAGGCCCACGCCCAGATAGCGGTCTTTCACTTCATGGTCGGCCATGAAGGCTGCGTTGCCGGCCTCGTGCACGATCACGCCCTGCTCCACGATGTAGTGGCGGTCGGCCAGCTGCACGCAGACTTCGAGGTTCTGCTCGACCAGCAGGATGGCCACGCCGGCCGCCTTGATGGTCTTCAGCTGCGCGACGATCTCCTCGACGATCACCGGCGCCAGGCCCTCGACCGGCTCGTCGAGGATCAGCAGGCGCGGGTGGTTCATGAGCGCGCGGCCAATGGCCAGCATCTGCTGCTCGCCACCCGAGAGCTGCCCGCCGCCGTTGCGCCGCCGCTCCTTCAGGCGCGGAAAGATGCGGTAGATGTCGGCAAGTTGCCAGGGCGATTCGCGCCGCAGGCCGAGCAGCAGGTTTTCTTCTACCGTCAGCAGCTTGAAGACGCCTCGGTGCTCCGGCACCAGGCACACGCCGCGCGTGGCGATGCGGTGCGGCGGCATGCCCGCGATATCGGCGCCCTGGAAGCGCACACGCCCGCTCGTGGGGGTGACCGCACCAGCAATGCTCTTGAGCGTGGTCGACTTGCCCGCGCCGTTGCGGCCCAGCAGCGTGACGAGCTCGGCCTCGCCCACGCGCATCGAGATTCCCTGCAGCACGTGGCTCTTGCCGTAGTGCGCATGGAGTTTTTCGACTTCGAGGATGTTCTGGCCGCTCATGCCTTGCCTCCGGTGATCATGTTGCCCAGATAGGCCGTGCGCACGCGCGCATCGGCACGGATGTCGCCCGGCAGTCCCTCGGCGAGCACGCGGCCCAGTTGCATCACGGTCACGGTGTCGGAAATGTCCATCACGATGTTCATGTTGTGCTCGATCAGCACCACGGTGTGCCGGTCGCGCAGGCTGCGAATGAGCTGCTTCATGTCGTCGAGATCGTCGATGCCCATGCCCGATGTCGGCTCGTCGAGGAAGATGGCCTTCGGCCTGGCGGCCAGCGCCATGCCCACTTCGAGGCGGCGCTGCTGGCCATGCGAAAGCTCGCTGGCCGGCGTGTTCGCCAGCCGTTCGAGCCCGACGCGCTGCAGCACCTCGTCCACCGTCTGCGTGCAGGCCAGTTCGCCAACCGGCGCGCGCCAGCAGTTCATGGCCTGGCGCGGCGAAACGCCCTGCGCCGCCACGCGCAGGTTCTCGCGCACCGACAGGCTGAGGAACAGCGCCGTGACCTGGAACGAGCGCGCCATGCCGCGCTGCACGCGCCGGTGGTCGGGCTCGCGCGTGACGTCATGGCCATCGAACAGGATGCGTCCGCCAGTGGTCGTGCCGGTGCCCGTGAGCATGTGGAACAGCGTGGTCTTGCCCGCGCCGTTGGGGCCGATCACCGAATGCACGGTGTTGCGCCTGATCTTCAGGTCGACCCCGCCGAGCGCAGCGAACTTGCCGTAGTGCTTGGTGACGCCAATGGCTTCGATGAGAACGTCGCTCATGCCTTCTCCCCTTGCGCGGCAGGCGCGTTTGGAGCCGGTGGCGTCCGCCGGAAGATGCGTTTCCAGATGCCCTCGCCCAGCCCCCAGAGCCCGCGCTGCATGCCGATGCTCACGCCGATCAGCAGCAGCCCAAGCAGCAGCAGCCAGCGCGGCCAAAGCGTGGAGAGCCAGTCGGCCAGCAGCACATAGAAGGCCGAGCCCAGCACCGAGGCAAACAGGTTGCCGGTGCCGCCGATCACGGTGATGACCAGGATCATCTCGCTCGTGTGGTACTCGGCGTTCGACAGCGGCGCGATGCCGGTCATCATGGCGTGCAGCCCGCCCGCCAGGCCGGTGACGGCACCCGAGATCATGAAGGCCAGCAGCTTGAAGCGCTTGAGGTCGTAGCCCACGGCGGCGGCCCGGTCCTCGTTGTCGCGGATGGCGAGCAGCGTGCGGCCGAAGATCGAATCGGTCACGCGCAGCAGCAGGCCGAAGGCGATCAGGAAGATCACCGCGACGAAGGCGTAGTACTTCCACGGAGTGTCCATGAAGCCGGGGCGCGGCACGTCGAGCAGGCCGTTGTCGCCGCCCGTGAGGTCGGTCGCGGTGTAGGCGATGAAATAGAACATCTGCGCGAAGGCCAGCGTGAGCATCACGAAGTAGGTGCCGCGCTGGCGGATGGCAACCCAGCCGACCACCGCCGCGCCGATCGCCCCCATGGCCATGGCCGCGAGCAATGCGAGCGGCATGGGCAGGTGCAGGCGCGTGAGCAGAATCGCGATGGTGTAGCTGCCCAGCCCGAAGAAGATGCCCTGCCCGAAGGACAGCAGCCCCGTGTAGCCCAGCAGCAGGTTGCAGCCCAGCGCTGCCAGCGCGTAGATGAGCACTTCGCTCGCGAGCGAGCCCGAGCTCAGCACCAGCGGCAGGCCCAGCGCGGCGATCAGCGCCAGGAGGAATGTGATTTTTCTCGGCATGGCGTCGTTCATCCTTTGCGGCCGAGCAGGCCATGCGGGCGCAGCAGCAGCACGGCTGCCATCGCGATGTAGATCATCAGACTCGCCCCCGGCGGCCAGATGGTGCTCATGAGGCTTTGAACGATGCCGATCACCAGCCCGCCCACGAGCGCGCCGCCGAAGCTGCCGAGCCCGCCGATCACCACCACCACGAAGGCCACGCTCAGCGCCTCGACGCCCATGAAAGGCTCCGCACCCCGAATCGGCGCTGCCAGCACCCCGGCCAGCGCAGCAGTGGCCGCACCGAGCGCGAACACCAGGCTGAACACGCGGAACACGTTGATGCCGAGCAGCGACACCATCTCGGTCGATTCGCTGCCCGCGCGCACCACGCTGCCCAGGCGCGTGCCTTCGAGCACCCACCACAGCAGCACCGCGAGCACGGCGGTGAAGCCGATCACGAACAGCCGGTACTTGGGATAGACGAAGGCGCCCCACATGACCACGCCCTGCAGCAGGTCGGGCGTGGCCACGCTGTTGCCCAGCGGGCCCCAGAACACGATCACGATCTCCTGCACCGCGAGCGCGAGGCCCACCGTCACGAGGATGTGGAATTCGTGCGCCTTGGCATACACGCGGCGCAGCAGCAGCTTCTCGGCCAGCCAGCCCAGCGCGCCGACGGCTAGCGGCACCACGAGCAGTGCGACCCAGAAGTTCAGGCCCCACTGCATGGCCTGGTAGCACAGGTAGGCACCCAGCAGATAGAAAGCCCCGTGCGCGAAGTTCACGAAGCGCAGCAGGCCGAACACGATGGACAAGCCAACGGCCAGCAGGAAATACAGCATGCCGATGCCGATTCCGTTGATGGTCTGGAGCAGGTAGACGGACATGGGCGCGTCGGTGTCCTTGCGTGCTCAGGCCAGCTTGCAGCCGGTCTTGTCGACGGGCAGGAAGGACTTGCCCGAGCTCACCACATCGACGTAGTCGGCAGCGTCCTTCATCTTCGACTTCGCCTTGCCCTTGAGCAGGTAGTAGTCCTTGATGACCTGGTGGTCGGCCTTGCGGATTTCCTCGGTGCCGGTGAGTCCGTCGAACTTCATGCCTTCGAGCGCGGCAATCACCGCCTTCTGGTCCACGGTGCCGGCCTTCACGATGCCATCGATCAGGATCTTGGTGCACACGTACGAGCCGGCGAGGCTGTAGTTGGGCACGATCTTGAGCTTGTCGGCGGTGCGCTTCACCAGGTCCTTGTTGAGCGTGGTGTCGGCCGTGTGCCAGTACTGCGCGCCGAAGTAGACGCCGTCGCACAGGTCGGCGCCCAGCTCGTCGAACTGCTCCAGCCCCGAGGCCCAGGCCATGAGGATCGTCATGTTCTTGTGCATGCCGAAGCTCACCGCCTGGCGCAGCGCGGCGGACGACTGCGCACCGAAGTTCAGCAGCAGCAGCACGTCGGGCTTGGCGGCCATGGCGTTGGTGAGGTAGCCGCTGAATTCCTTCTCGTTGAGCGAGTGGTAGCTGTTGCCCACGTGCTCGATGCCCTTCTCCTGGAAGATGTTCTTGGCCGCGCTCAGCAGGCCGTCGCCGAACACGTACTGCGGCGTGATCGTGTACCAGCGCTTGGCCTTCGGCATCGAGGCGATCAGCGGGCGCACCGTCTGCTCGATGGCGCCGAAGGTGGGCACCGACCAGCGGAAGGTGGCGGGGTTGCAGTCCTTGCCGGTGATTTCATCGGCGCCGGCGGTGGTGATGAACAGGCCGCCGGCCTTCTCGGCCTCCTTGCCCATGGCCAGCGCTTCCGACGAGAGGATGCCGCCCGCGAAGAACTTCGCGCCCTGCTGCTGCGAGGCTTCCTGCACCTTGCGCACCGCGGTGGCCGGCTTGCCTTCGGTGTCGAGCACCGTGTAGGCCAGCGGACGCTTCAGCACGCTGCCGTACTGCTCGATGGCCAGCTTCATGCCCAGGTCGGCGAACTTGCCATTGGCTGCGAAGGCACCCGACATCGGGACCGGGCAGCCGAAGCGGATCGCGTCCGCCGACTGGGCAAAGGCGGCGCGGCCGCCCAGGAGCGAAGCGGGGGCAGCCGACAGGGCGGCCAGCTGAAGAAGATGTCTGCGTTGCATGAGTTCTCCGGTCGTGGTGGGAAGTAAGGGAAAGGTGGTGCCTGCGATCGCTGGCGAATTTAAGCGGATAAATCGGATTAATATGCTGGTAAAAACCCGCTAGCAATCCTTGTGCCCAAAACCAGACCGCCCCGTCGCACGACGCCGTTTAAGATCGCCCGCTGTTGCGCATCCCGCGCATCTCCCGATGGGCATGGAGCGTGTGAATGAGAGTGGGGCAGAACCGCCCGAAGCGGCAAAAGCTCTCGGACGTCATCGTCGAAGACGTCAAGCGCTGGATCGTGGCGGAGCGCAAGCAGCCCGGCGACCGGCTGCCGAACGAGAAAGAACTGATCGAGCTTTTCGGCTATTCGAAGAGCACGGTGCGCGAGGCCTTGAAGGCGCTGGAGGTGCGCGGCCTGGTCTCCATTCGCACCGGCCCCGGCGGCGGGGCGTATCTGCAGCAGGTGTCGGTGGACCATGCATCGGAGCCGCTGCGCAACTTCCTGCACTTTCACCATCTCGACGGCCATCACATCTACCAGTTGCGCAAGGCCCTGGAGCCCGAGCTGGCCGTGAGCGTGGTGGGCCGACTGACACCAGAGCAGTTCGAAAAGCTGGAAGAAAACGTCCGGCTGTGCACGATCGAGCCGACCAACGAGGATGAGCTGCGCACGCAACGCGAGGCCGAACTCGGCTTTCACACGATGCTGGCCGAGAGCTGCCCCAATCCGGTGCTCTCCTTCATGTGCCGTTTTCTCAACGACCTGCTGCGCGACCTCGTGGTCTACAAGAAGGCGCTGGACCACCACCACTTCGGCGAAGCCAACGTCGACTATCACACGCAGCTGCTGGCCGCCTACCGCAAGGAAGACGCCGAAGAAGTGCGCCGGCTGATGTCCGAGCACATGATCGATGCCGAGCAGCACATGCACGAGATGGAGGCGCATATCGGCGCCAAGCATCTGCTGCTGCCGAGCGGGCAGCGCTGACCTGCTTTACCGGTGGGCCTTCTCCAGGCACTCCTGAAACGCCAGCACCGCACGTGACGGCTTCGGCGAACGCCGCAACAGGCTGACAAACCGGCACGCATAGTTGAAGCGCGCCGGCAGCACCGCCTTCATGAGCCCGCGCTGCTCGAACACCTGCGCGTAGTGGTCGGGCAGAAAGCCCAGGAAGCGCCCCGAAAGAATCAGCGTTGCAATCGCCTCCTGGTCGAAGCCGGTGGCCTTGCGCGACAGCTTCGCGCGGTGACTCAACTCCATGTTCGGCGAGTGGTAGCCGAGCCCCGCGAAATGATGCTCGCGCAGCTTGGCCCAGGTGAGCCTGGCGTGATCGGCGCCGAACAGCGGGTGTTTCGCGCCGCAATACAGCAGCATCGTCTCGTCGAACAGGTCGGCGTACACAAGGCTCTTGGAGCTGCGATGCGCCGGGATGATGCCGATCTGGAAATTGCCCTCCAGCACGCCCTGCTCGATGGCGTTGATCGAGCCCACGTGCAGCGCCAGAGTCACCTCGGGTGCGATCTCGGTGAAACGCGCGATGGCCTCGCCTATGCGCGCCTTCGGGTTGGTCGCCGTCTTGTCGAACAGCGCCACGTCCAGCTGCCCGCCCATGCGGTTGTGGATGTCGTCGATGCTGCCGCGGAAGGCGTCGACCGAGGCCAGCAGGCGCAGCGTCTCGTCGTATACGCGCTGCCCCTCGGCGGTGAGCGCAAAACCCGCCCGCCCGCGCCGGCACAGCACGAGGCCGAGCCGCGTCTCCAGGTCTTTCACGTGGCGGCTCACGGTGGAGGTGCCGATGTTCAGCTCCAGCTCGGCGGCCGCCATGCCGCCGCAGTCGACCACGCTCTTGAACACCTTGAGCAGGCGCAGGTCCATGTCGCTGAGCTGCCCCAATACGGCGCGGTTGCGGGCACTGTTTTGGGTACCGCTTCGGGCTTTGGCCTTTACTTGCATGAAGTGTCAAGTGAACATTGATATTGCGCCATTCTCCACACTGAAGGCTCTGCCAACAATCGGCACATCCCATCACCCCCGGAGCCCGCCCCGTGCGGGAAGCGCCATGACCCTCGCAACGCCCGCCATCGAACCGACGCCCACCGCGCGCACCGACGCCGCCTGGCTCGACGCGCACTGGATGCCCTACACCGGCAACCGCAACTTCAAGGCCGATCCGCGGATCATCGTGGAGGCCAAGGGCGCCTACTTCACCGACATCGACGGGCGCAAGATCTTCGACGGCCTCTCGGGCCTGTGGTGCTCGGGCCTGGGCCATGGCCGCCCCGAAATCACCGAGGCGGTGAGCCGCCAGATCGCCAAGCTCGACTACTCGCCCGCCTTCCAGTTCGGCCACCCGCTCTCCTTCGAGCTGGCCAACAAGATCAAGGAAATGACGCCCGCGGGCCTCGACTACGTGTTCTTCACCGGCTCGGGCTCCGAAGCCGCCGACACCTCGCTGAAGATGGCGCGCGCCTACTGGCGCACCAAGGGCCAGGCGAGCAAGACGCGCCTGATCGGCCGCGAGAAGGGCTACCACGGCGTCAACTACGGCGGCATCTCGGTCGGCGGCATCGCGGCCAACCGCAAGCTCTTCGGCCAGGGCGTCGAAGCCGATCATCTGCCGCACACCCAGCTCGCGTCGAATGCCTTCACGCGCGGCATGGCCGAGAACGGCGCCGAGCTGGCCGACCGCCTGCTCGACCTGATCGCGCTGCACGACGCATCGAACATCGCGGCCGTCATCGTCGAACCCTTCGCGGGTTCGGCCGGCGTGGTGATTCCGCCCAAGGGCTACCTGAAGCGCCTGCGCGACATCTGCACCGCCAACAACATCCTGCTGATCTTCGACGAAGTGATCACCGGTTTCGGCCGTTGCGGCGCGCTCACCGGCGCGGAAGCCTTCGGCGTGACGCCCGACATCATGAACATCGCCAAGCAGGTGACCAACGGCGCGCAGCCGATGGGCGCAGTAGTCGCCAGCAAGGAGATCTACGACACCTTCATGGCAGCAGGCGGCCCCGACTACATGCTCGAGTTCCCGCACGGCTACACCTACGGCGCACACCCCGTGGCCTGCGCCGCCGGCATCGCCGCGCTCGACGTGCTGCAGAAGGAAGACATGATCGGCCGCGTGCAGGCGCTGGCGCCGCATTTCGAGAACGCCGTGCACAGCCTGAAGGGCAGCAAGCACGTGGCCGACATCCGCAACTACGGCCTCGCCGCCGGCGTCACGATCGCCGCGTTGCCGGGCGAGCCTGCACGCCGTCCGTACGAGATCGCGATGAACTGCTGGAAGAAGGGCTTCTACGTGCGCTACGGCGGCGACACCATCCAGCTCGCCCCGCCCTTCATCGCGGAGAAGGCCGAGATCGACCGCATGGTCAACGCACTGGCGGACGCGCTGGCCGAGACGGCCTGAGCCTGCTTCGGCTCCCGGCCTGATCGGAGGCCGGGTCCTACAGGCGGCGCGCCGGCCGCCTCCCAATAATCGGCGGCATGACGGTACTGAGCAGCGACATCCCCGCCCGCCTGGACCGCCTGCCGTGGTCGCGCTGGCACTGGCGCGTAGTGATCGCGCTGGGCGTGGCCTGGGTGCTCGACGGGCTCGAAGTCACGCTGGTGGGTTCCATCGGCGCAGTGCTGGAGCGGCCCGACACGCTGGGGCTCACGGCCGGCGAGATCGGGCTGTCGGGCTCGGTGTACGTGGCGGGCGCGGTGCTCGGCGCGCTGCTCTTCGGCCGGCTCACCGACCGGCTCGGGCGCAAGAAGCTCTTTCTCATCACGCTGGTGGTCTACACGGTCGGCACGCTGGCCACTGCGTTTTCTCCCAACTTTGCTTTCTTCGCGCTGTGCCGCTTCGTCACGGGTCTTGGCATCGGCGGCGAGTACGCGGCCATCAACTCGGCCATCGACGAACTGATCCCGGCGCGCGTGCGCGGGCGCGTCAACCTCGCGATCAACGGCAGCTTCTGGATTGGCGCGGCGCTGGGCGCGGCGCTCAGCCTGGTGCTGCTCGACGCGCGCGTGATCGGCCCGGTGTGGGGCTGGCGCGCGGGCTTTGCGCTGGGCGCGGTGCTGGCGGTGGCTATCTTGCTGGTGCGGCGCGACGTGCCCGAGAGCCCGCGCTGGCTCATTGCACACGGACGCGCCGACGAGGCCAAACGCATCGTCGACCAGATCGAAGCGGAGATCGAGGCGCAGCACGGTCCGCTGCCCGCACCGCAAGGCTCTGTCGTGAACTACACGGCCGCGCGCGCCAACAGCCCGTCGATGCGCGAAGTGGCGCGCGTGCTGCTCAGGCGCTACCCGCAGCGCAGCATGGTCGCGCTGGCGCTGATGATCTCGCAGGCCTTCTTCTACAACGCGATCTTCTTCACCTATGCGCTGGTGCTCACGCGCTTCTACGGCGTGCCTGAAGGCAGCGTGGCGCTCTACATCTTTCCGTTCGCGCTGGGCAATGTGCTCGGGCCGCTGCTGCTGGGCCCGCTGTTCGACAGCGTGGGCCGGCGCCGGATGATCGCGCTGACGTACGTACTCGCGGGCGTCGGCCTCGCGCTCACGGGCTGGGCCTTCATGATGGGCTGGCTCGATGCGCGCGGTCAGGCGCTGTGCTGGTCGGCGGTGTTCTTCCTGGCGTCGGCGGCGGCGAGTTCGGCGTACCTCACGGTGAGCGAGGTGTTTCCGCTCGAGATGCGTGCCATGGCCATCGCGATCTTCTACGCGGTCGGCATGGGCGCGGGCGGCTTCGCTGCGCCGCTGCTGTTCGGCCTGCTGATCGAAACCGGCAGCCGGGGCGCGGTGATGGTGGGCTACGGCATCGGCGCGGCCCTGGTCATCGTCGCGGGGCTGCTGGCCTTGCGCTATGCGGCCGATGCTGAGCGCAAGCCGCTGGAGGAAGTGGCACCGCCGCTGTCTTCGGAAGCCGGCGGCGAGCGCTGACTGTCTCTACAGCGCGCAGGTTCTGAAGCCGAAGAAGCCGTCGTCACGCTCGGGCAGCGCAAAGCCACGGCGGCGCGGAGAACGCAGGCGCGCACGCGTTGCGAACGAAGCCCCGCGCAGCACGCGGGCCCGGCCGAAAGCAGCCGCAGGATCGAACTCTCCCCCCGCGCTCCACGGGTCGGCCCGATACCCCGGCCACGGCTGCAGCGTGCCCGACGTCCACTCGTGAACGTCGGCCCACCGGAAGCCACGCCGCCCGGCCGTGTGCGCAGCAATCTCCCATTCGACTTCGGTCGCGATGCGCCGCCCGGCCCAGCGCGCCCAGGCATCGGCCTCCCACCAGCTCAGGTGCACGGCGCTGTGGTGGCCTGCCGCACGCACTGTCACACCAAAGCGCTGCTGCAGCACCGAACCGCCCGTGCCGTTGCGCGCCGCGCCGATCTGCTCGACATGGCGCGGCCCGCGCCGGCCCTCGATCTGCGCCCCGAGCCAGCGCCAGCCTTCGCCATGCCACAGCTCCTCGCGGTCGTAGCCGCCGTCGTCGACGAATTCGATGTACTGGTTCCAGGTGACGGGCTGCGCGTCGATCTCGAACTCGGGCACGTCGACCCGGTGCGCGCTGCGCTCCTGCGCAAAGGCGAAACCGCCCTCGGGCATGCCCAGCTCCCATCGCGTGGCAGGCAGCAACAGCGGCTCGCGCGTGACGGCGATGGGCGCCTGCTCGACGCCCAGGGGCAGCCCCAGCGTCTGCGCCATCACCACGAACTGCTCGCCGCGCAGGTCTTCATGGAACAGCGCGAGGCGGTAGAAGTACAGGCCGGCATCGGTCTCGGCCGCGTTCTCGAGCAGCTCGAGCGTGCTCTCCAGCGTTTCGAGCAGGTAGGCCTTGGTCTGGGCGAGGTCGGGCAGGTCGGGCGACCAGCGGCGGCCCGGCGTGCTCTGCGACGGGTTCCACCAGTCGTCGGCGCCGGGGTCGATGGGCGCCAGGCGTGTGGGCCGCACCGGGCAGTCGACGCCGAAGGCGCGCTGGGTGTTGCGCCCGATCCACCATTCGGCGAACCAGCCGATGTGGCCGGCCAGCCAGACCGGCGGCACCACGCCCTCTTCCTCGGGCACGGGCGGCACGGCAAGCGCTTCGGCGCCCAGGGCCTCCTCGTAGAGCGAAAGCAGGTGCAGCGTGTGGTTGCGCGCGTCGATCAGCGCCAGGGACAACAGCTCGCGGCCCGCGCGGCACATGTCGGGCGAATCGATCGAATGGGGCAGGCCCATGGCGCCCGAAGGCGTCGAAGGCGGAAGGCGCGAAGACATGGACGATTATGGCGACCAGGGCCGCCTCCCACGCCCCGGACAAGACCCGGATTCCGGGTAAACCCCGCCCCTCATGCCAAGTAGATACAAAGGTTCAACGGGGTAACATCTCGGGCTTTGCGCAGCTCCCACCAGGGGCCGGCGTTTCACCTTGGGCTTCGCGGGAGACACCCCCTTGTCTGCATTCCTCAAATTCGCGACCGGCATGGACTGGATCAGCGAAAAACTCGGCAAGATCGCCGGCTACGCCGTCCTGGCGGCCTCGCTCATCTCGGCGGCCAACGCCCTCGTCCGCTACGGCTTCGACTTCAGCAACAACGCGTTCCTCGAGATCCAGTGGTACCTGTTCGCCGCCACCGTGATGCTCGGCGCGCCCGTGGTGCTTCGCTTCAACGAGCATGTGCGCGTGGACATCATCTACGGCAAGCTCAAGGGCTATGGGCCGGTGTACGTCGACCTGTTCGGCCTGATCTTCTTCCTGCTGCCGGTGATGGCCCTCTTCACCTACGTCACCTGGCCCATGTTCTGGAACATGTGGGTCACGGGCGAGATGTCCGGCAACATCGGCGGCCTGATCCGCTGGCCCGCCGCGCTGCTGATGCCCGTGGGCTTCGCCGCGATGTTCCTGCAGGGCGTTTCGGAAATCATCAAGCGCATTGCCTACCTGCGCGGCCTGATCGAGATGGACACGCACTACGAGAAGCCGGTGCAGTGACGGGCGCTTTTCGCATCCCTCGCGCCCCTTCTGGTCTAGCCCTTTCCCGCACCGCAGGATAAGTAGAAATGCACATGGAAAATTTCGCCCCGATCATGTTCGCGGGGCTCGTGGTGATCATGCTGATCGGCTTCCCGGTCGCGTTCTCGCTCTCCGCCCTCGGCCTGATCTGCGGCTTCTTCGCCATCGAGATGGGCTGGTTCCCGGCCGGCTTCATGGCCAACCTGCCGCTGAACGTGTTCGGCATCCTGTCGAACGAGACGCTGCTCGCGATCCCGTTCTTCACGTTGATGGGAGCCGTACTGGAGAAATGCGGATTGGCGGAGGACATGCTCGACTCGATGGGCCAGCTCTTCGGCCCCATCCGCGGGGGCCTCGGCTACTCGGTGATCATCGTGGGCTTCATCCTCGGCGCCATCACCGGCACGGTGGCCGGCCAGGTGATCGCAATGGCGATGATCTCGCTGCCGATCATGATGCGCTACGGCTACGACATGCGCTATTCGACCGGCGTGCTCGCCGCGTCGGGCACCATCACGCAGCTGGTGCCGCCTTCGCTGGTGCTGATCGTCATGGCCGACCAGCTCGGCACCGACGTGGGCCAGATGTACAAGGGCGCCTGGGGTCCGTCGATCCTGCAGGTCATCATCTTCGCGATCTACACCTTCATGGTCGGGCGGCTGCGCCCGCACTACGTGCCGGGCCTGCCGGCCAGTGCGCGCACGCTGAACGGCTGGGCGCTGTGGGGCAAGTGCCTGCGCGGCATCATCCCCTCGGCCATCCTGATCTTCGCGGTGCTCGGCTCGATGGGCGGCCTGCCCTTCATGGACAAGGCCATCGCCACGCCGACCGAAGCCGGCGCAATGGGCGCGGTGGGCTCGCTCATCCTCGCGCTGATCCATCGCCGCCTGAACTGGCAGCTGATGAAGGACGCGATGGAAGGCACCATGCGCCTCACTGCGATGGTGGTGTTCATCCTCATCGGCTCGCGCGTGTTCTCGCTGGTGTTCCAGGGCGTCGACGGCGCCAAGTGGATCGAGCACATGCTCTCTGGCCTGCCGGGCGGCCAGGTGGGCTTCCTGATCGCGGTGAACATCTTCGTGTTCTTCCTCGCGTTCTTCCTCGACTTCTTCGAGATCGCGTTCATCATCCTGCCGCTGCTGGGCCCCGTGGCCCACAAGCTAGGCATCGACATGGTGTGGTTCGGCGTGCTGCTGTGCGTGAACATGCAGACCTCGTTCATGCACCCGCCCTTCGGCTTCGCGCTGTTCTACTTGCGAGGCATTGCGGACACCCTCTTCAAGAACGGGGCGCTACCCAAGAAGGTGGAGTCGCGCGACATCTACCTCGGCGCCGTGCCGTGGGTGCTGATGCAGCTGCTGCTGGTGGCCATCGTGATCTTCTTCCCGCAGACGGTCACCGTGTTCCTCGAGAAGGAAAAGGTCGTCGACATCGACAAGGTCAACCTCGACATGCCTGCCGACGCCGAGCCACCGCCCGCGCCCGACAGCAATGGCGTGAACATGGAAGACCCGTTCGGCAACGAGAAGAAGACACCGGAAGAAACACCGGCGGCGCCGCCGGCTTCCGGCGAAGCCACCAAGCCGTGAGCGACGACGGCGGCAGCACCCCTCCGCTCGAAAGCCCCGCCTTCCCTGCGCTGCTGCGCACGCTGGCGGTGGTGCTGGTGGTCGATCTCTTCGCCTTCGCGATCTGGAGCCTGCCCTCGCTGCGCAGCACCGCGTGGTCCACGAGCGCCCTCGTGGTGTTCGGCATTGCAGCGCTGTGCGTGGTGTGGGTCGGCTACTGGATCGTCTACAGCCGCACGCGGCTCGAAGGCGACGTGCTGATCCAGACCTGGCTCTGGAACAAGCGCGTGAGCGCGCAGGAAGTGGCGCAGCTCAAGCTCGTGCACATCCGCATGCTCGAACGCGTGATCGCGCCGCGGCTGCTGGTGCGACGGCGCTACGGCGGCATGACATGGTTCCACTCGGCCGATGCGAGCGTGCTCGTGGCCTTTGGCGAACAGGTGGCGAAGCGCTCCATTCCACCGAAGCCGGATACTCCCGAACCCGAGACCGGGTCGACGAAATAAAAAAGCCCCGCTGGTTCCAGCGGGGCTTTTTTGCATGCAGCGCGCGAGGCGCCTGCTTACAGCTTCTGCTGCTGCATGAAGCGGTCGAAGGTGCCTTCCGTGTAGCGGAACCAGGCGTTCTGGTCGGCCAGGAATTTCGACCAGTCGCCGTAGATCTTCTTCCACTCGGGGTTGGTGTTGTTCAGGTCCGAGTAGATCTGCTGGGCCGACTTGAAGGCCGCATTCATCACGTCCTGCGAGAACGGACGCAGCTTGGTGCCCGAACCCACGAGCTGCTTCAGCGCGATCGGGTTCTTGGAGTCGTACTTGGCCGTCATCGTGATGTTGGCGTGTGCGGCAGCCGCCTCGACGATGGCCTTGTACTCGGCCGACAGGCCTTCCCATGCCTTGGTATTGATGTAGAAGTCGAGCTCGGGGCCGCCTTCCCACCAGCCGGGGTAGTAGTAGAACGGCGCGATCTTGTTGAAGCCCAGCTT
Source organism: Variovorax sp. GW821-FHT09D05 (assembly GCF_059416325.1). Taxonomy (NCBI): domain Bacteria; kingdom Pseudomonadati; phylum Pseudomonadota; class Betaproteobacteria; order Burkholderiales; family Comamonadaceae; genus Variovorax; species Variovorax sp. GW821-FHT09D05. The sequence continues at coordinate 249,746 of NZ_JBWKOZ010000009.1, forward strand.
CTGGTCGTCGTACGGGCCGACCCATTCGAGGCCGTCCAGCGTGCCCTTTTCGAGCGCCGGGTACAGGTCGGCACCGGGAATCGATTGCGGGATCACGCCGAAAGGCTCGAGCACCTTGCCCGCGAACGGGTTGGTGCGGAACTTCAGGCCCTTCAGGTCGGCGACCGACTTGATTTCCTTGCGGAACCAGCCGCCCATCTGCGCGCCCGTGTTGCCGCCCGGCAGGTTGATGATGTTGTACTTGGCGTAGAACGCGCGCATCAGCTTCAGGCCGTTGCCTTCGTACATCCAGGCGTTCTGCTGGCGGGTGTTCATGCCGAAGGGCACTGCGCAGCCCAGGCAGAAGGTCGGGTCCTTGCCGTAGAAGTAGTACGGCGCCGTGTGGGCCATTTCGACCGAGGCGTTCTGCACGCCGTCGACCACGCCGAATGCGGGCATCAGCTCGCCGCCGGCATGCACGGAAATCTGGAACTTGCCGCCCGTCATGTCGCTGACGCTCTTCGAGAACACCTCGGCGGTGCCGAAGATGGTGTCCAGCGACTTGGGAAAACTCGACGCCAGGCGCCAGCGAACGGTGGCTTGGGCGTGAACCGCGGGTGCGATGCCGGCAGCCAGAACGCCCGCGATGCCGGCGTTTTTGATGAGGGAACGACGATCCATTGATAGCTCTCCGAGTTCTTGGAAAAACAAAACGCGGCTTGTGACCGCGTTGGGGACTTTTGTCTAAGTCCGGACGATTGTAAAAACGCGCTTACAGCCGCCGGCAGGGGTTTACCCTGCGCTCGAAACGAAGCGCTCGCGGATCGATGCCTCGATGCCGATGGCATCCAGTCCGATCGACGCCAGCAGCTTGGCCGGATCGCCGTGTTCGATGAAGCGATCGGGCAAGCCGAGTTGCAGCACCGGCTTCTGCACGTTGGCAGCCTGCAGTGCTTCGAGCACCGCACTGCCCGCGCCGCCCATGATGGCGCCCTCTTCCAGCGTGACGATGGCATCGTGCGTGCCTGCGACCTTCAGCAGCAGCTCGACGTCGAGCGGCTTGGCCCAGCGCATGTTGACCACCGTGGCGTCGAGCGACTCGGCGGCGGTGAGCGCGGGGTACAGCAGCGTGCCGAACGCGAGGATGGCAATGCGCTTGCCTTCGCGGCGAATCTCGCCCTTGCCGAAGGGCAGTGATTCGAGCGTGAGGTGCGGCGTGACGCCTGCGCCGGAACCGCGCGGATAGCGCACGGCCACCGGATGGTTCTGCTCGTAGGCACTCGACAGCAGTTGCCGGCACTCGCGCTCGTCGGCCGGGCAGGCCACGCTCATGTTCGGAATGCAGCGCAGGAACGGGATGTCGTACGCGCCCGCATGCGTGGCGCCGTCGGCGCCCACGAGGCCCGCGCGGTCGAGCGCGAACACCACCGGCAGGTTCTGGATCGCCACGTCGTGGATCAGCTGGTCGTACGCGCGCTGCAGGAAGGTCGAGTAGATCGCGACCACTGGCTTCAGCCCCTCGCATGCCAGGCCGGCCGCGAAGGTCACGGCGTGCTGCTCGGCAATGCCGACGTCGTAGTAGCGGTCGGGAAAGCGCTTCTCGAATTCAACGAGGCCCGAGCCTTCGCGCATCGCGGGCGTGATGCCCACGAGGCGGCCGTCGTGTGCGGCCGTGTCGCACAGCCACTGGCCAAATACCTGCGTGAAGGTCTGCTTGGCCACCGCAGCGGACTTGACCAGCCCCACCTGCGGATCAAACTTGCCGGGGCCGTGATAGGCCACCGGATCGGCCTCGGCCAGCTTGTAGCCCTGCCCCTTCTTCGTGACCACGTGCAGGAACTGCGGGCCTTCGAGGTGCTTGAGGTTCTCGAGCGTGGGCACCAGCGAGTCGATGTCGTGGCCGTCGATCGGGCCCACGTAGTTGAAGCCGAACTGCTCGAACAGCGTGGCCGGCACGACCATGCCCTTGGCATGCTGCTCCAGGCGCTTGGCCAGCTCGAACAGCGGCGGTGCGTTGCGCAGCATGCTCTTGCCGACGTTCTTGGCGGCGGCGTAGAAGTTGCCGCTCATCAGTTGCGCGAGGTAGCGGTTGAGCGCACCCACCGGCGGGCTGATCGACATGTCGTTGTCGTTCAGGATCACGAGCAGCTTGCAGTCGCACACGCCCGCGTTGTTCAGCGCCTCGAAGGCCATGCCGGCCGTGAGCGCGCCGTCGCCGATGATGGCCACGGTGTGGCGGTCTTCGCCCTTCTGCTTGGCGGCCATGGCCATGCCGAGCGCGGCCGAGATGCTGGTCGACGAGTGGGCAGTGCCGAAGGTGTCGTACTCGCTCTCGCTGCGCTGCGGAAAGCCCGAGATGCCGCCGATCTGCCGCAGCGTGGGCATGCGCTCGCGCCGACCCGTGAGGATCTTGTGCGGGTAGGTCTGGTGACCCACGTCCCACACCAGTCGATCGTGCGGCGTGTTGAACACGTGATGCAGCGCGACCGTGAGTTCGACCGTGCCGAGGTTGGAACTCAGGTGGCCGCCGGTGCGCGAGACGTTGTCGAGCACGCTGGCGCGCACCTCATCGGACAGCTGGCGCAGTTGCGCCCGGTCGTATTTGCGGATCGGCGAGGGGTCGTGAAGTGTGGGAAGCAGCGGAGCCATGGGGAGGTATTTTCTTTTCTCAGTGTTCCATCACGCTTCGTAGGGCCCGCAACGCATGAAACTGCCGCGATTCAGTCGGGAGACACCGCGGAACCGGCTTTGCCGGGCTGCTGGTGTCGCCCCCTGAAAGGGGGTTGGCGAAGCGACACGAAGTGCGCGAAGACTGGGGGTAAGTTTCATCCTAGCGGTCGCGGTCGACCACCATGTGGGCCAGCGCGCGCAGGGCTGCGGTGTCGGCCAGGCCGCTCTTCTCCAAGGCGGCGAGCGCATCGGCCAGCAGCTGGCGGGCCTGGGCGCGCGCGCCGTCGAGGCCGAGCAGCGACACGTAGGTTGGCTTGTCGGCCGCGGCGTCCTTGCCGGCGGTCTTGCCCAGGGTCTGCGAGTCGGCCGTGACGTCGAGGATGTCGTCGACCACCTGGAACGCGAGGCCGATGGCGGCGCCGTAGTCGCGCAGCGCGGCCAGTGCCGATGGGGCGACCGAACCGCAGGCGGCGCCCATCTCGACGCTGCCCTGCAGCAGCGCGCCGGTCTTCAGGCGATGCATTTCGCGCAGCTGCGTTTCGTCGAGCGCAATGCCGACGCTGGCCAGGTCGATGGCCTGGCCGCCGGCCATGCCCTGGCTGCCCGCGGCGCGCGCGAGCAGGCGGCACAGCAGGGCCTGGGTGGAGGCGGGAATCTCGTCGCCATCGGGCGTGAGCAGTTCGAAGGCCAGGGCCTGCAGCGCGTCGCCGGCCAGCAAGGCGTCGGCCTCGCCGAACTTCACGTGCACGGTGGGCTTGCCGCGGCGCAGGACGTCGTTGTCCATGCACGGCAGGTCGTCGTGCACCAGCGAATAGGCGTGAATCAGTTCGGTGGCGCAGGCCGCGCGCAGGGCGGCGGCGCGGTTGCCGCCGACGGCCTCGCTGGCGGCCAGCACCAGCAGGGGTCGCAGCCGCTTGCCGCCGTCGAGCACGGCATAGCGCATGGCGTCGCCCAGCAGCACGGGGGCGTCGACGCCGACCCAGCGCGACAGCGCCGCTTCGACATTCGCCAGATGGGGGTCGCTCCAGCCGGCTAGCGTGCGGGCGTCCCAATGGCTGGAATTCAGCGCGGCGGCGCTCATTCAGGCGTCCAGACCTTCAGGCTGCCCGAATCGAGCACCTTGATCTGGTCTTCGACCGCCTGCAACTTGTCGCGACAGAAGGCGAGCAGCGCCGCGCCGCGCTGGTAGCTGACTAGCAGCTGGTCGAGGGGCAACTGGCCCGATTCGAGTTCCGCCACCAGTTGCTCCAGTTCCTGGAGCCCGGCTTCGTAACTGGCAGGCAGCGGGCCCGTATCGGGCGTTGCCGCCGGGCTGGACGAGGAAGGGGGGGGCACCTTGGGCATGCAAGCGAAACGTGGGTGAAATCGGGCATTTTAGGACTGGGATCGAAACAACTGGCGACCGCCGCCGGACCGGGTGAAAAGCCGGGGGCACAAAAATGCCCCCCGGGTACAATGCGAACTTCTCTCGTTGACGACGTCAACACATTCTTCGGGCCGCCGACCCTTCCTGGCGGCGCCTTCCGTTCTTTTCTCTTTTTCTCCCTGTGGGGAGCTTGGTCAGGTCCTCCATGTCTGATTTAAGTCTTCAACTGCAGCAGGCCGCGAGCCAACTTCCAGTTTCCGCGTATTTCGACGAGGCGCTCTATGCCCGCGAAATGCAAAACCTTTTCGCGCGAGGGCCCCGCTATGTCGGCCATCGCTTGGCCGTGCCCGAAATGGGCGACTTCCACACCCTGCCGCAGGAGCATCAGGGCCGGGCGCTGGTCCATACGCCCAAGGGCGTAGAGCTGATTTCCAACGTCTGCCGCCACCGCCAGGCCCTGATCCTCCAAGGCCGGGGCCAGCTCGACAACCAGGCCGGCGGCAACATCGTGTGCCCGCTGCACCGCTGGACCTACGCCGCAAGCGATTCGCGCACCACCGGCACGCTGATCGGCGCCCCGCATTTCGAGCAGGACCCCTGCCTGAACCTGCACAACTACCCGCTCACCGAGTGGAACGGCCTTCTTTTCGAGAAGAACGCAGACGGCTCCGGCCCCGACGTGGCGGCCGACATGGCCGGCCTCGGCCCGCAGGCCGACCTGGATTTCAGCGGCTACGCGCTCGACCGCGTCGAGCTGCACGAGTGCAACTACAACTGGAAGACCTTCATCGAGGTCTACCTCGAGGACTACCACGTCGGCCCGTTCCACCCGGGCCTGGGCAGCTTCGTCACCTGCGACGACCTGCGCTGGGAGTTCAAGCCCCGCTACTCGGTGCAGACGGTAGGCGTGGCCAACCGCCTGGGCCGCGCCGGCAGCCCGGTCTACCAGAAGTGGCAGGAGCAACTGCTCAAGTACCGCGACGGCAAGCCGCCGAAGTACGGCGCCATCTGGCTCACCTACTACCCGCACGTGATGGTCGAGTGGTATCCGCACGTGCTCACGGTGTCGACCCTGCACCCCGTGAGCCCGACGAAGACGCTCAACATGGTCGAGTTCTTCTACCCCGAGGAAATCGTCGCCTTCGAGCGCGAGTTCGTCGAAGCCCAGCAGGCTGCCTACATGGAAACCTGCGTGGAAGACGACGAGATCGCCGAGCGCATGGACGCCGGACGCCGCGCGCTGATGCTGCGCGGCGACAACGAGACCGGCCCCTACCAGAGTCCGATGGAAGACGGCATGCAGCAGTTCCACGAGTGGTACAAGGCCGCGATGCAGAAACCAGCCTGAGACCGGCCCGCCCCGCACTCGCCGGGGCACTCTTTTTTCTTACCTTAGAGTCGAAACGATGCAAGCGCTGTGGATGGTGCTGGGGGCCTTTTTGTTCGCCACGATGAGCGTGGTCGTGAAAGTCGCCTCGGAGTGGTTCAACAGCGGTGAGATGGTCCTGGGCCGTGGCCTGATCGGCATCGTCTTCCTCTGGCTGCTGGCCCGCAATCGCGGCGTCTCGCTGGCCACCCGATACCCCGGCATGCACGCGTGGCGCAGCACCATCGGCGTGCTGTCGCTGGGCGCCTGGTTCTATGCCATCGCCCACCTGCCGCTGGCCACGGCCGTCACCCTCAACTACATGAGCAGCGTGTGGGTCGCAGCCTTCCTGGTCGGCGGCTCGCTGCTGGCCTGGGTGCCGGTGCCCGGGCGCGACGGCCGCGTGGAGCGCCCGCCGCTGCAGGGCACGCTGGTGCTGACCGTGCTCGCCGGCTTCGTGGGCGTGGTGCTGATGCTCAAGCCCAGCGTCAACGGCAGCGAGGGCTTCGCGGGCATGCTGGGTTTGCTGTCGGGCCTGACGGCCGCGTTTGCCTATATGCAGGTGATGGCGCTGTCGCGCATCGGCGAACCCGAGCTGCGCACGGTGTTCTATTTCGCGGTCGGCTCGGCCGTGGCCGGAGCCTTCGCCACGGCGGCCACCGGGTTTTCGGGCGGTGGCGCCTGGACCTGGCAGCATGCGCTGTGGCTGCTGCCCATCGGATTGCTGGCCGCCCTCGGACAACTCTGCATGACCCGCGCCTACGCCACCGCCAAGACCCAGGCCGGCACACTGGTGGTGGCCAACCTGCAGTATTCGGGCATCGTGTTCGCGGCGTTCTACAGCGTGGTGCTGTTCAACGACCGCATCGATGCCACCGGCTGGGCCGGCATGGCCCTTATCATCGCCAGCGGCATTGCTGCAACCGTGTTGCGACAACGGGCGGTGCCCAAGGCGCCGGCCGAGGAACATTGACTCTTTCTGCATTGACCTGACCAGAGAAGGACACACACCATGTACACCACCCTCATCAGCGTCGAACAACTCCGCAAGCTGCAATCGACGGACACGCCTCTCATGGTGTTCGACTGCACCTTCGACCTCATGAAGCCCGAGAGCGGCGCGCAGCAATACGCGGCCGCGCACATTCCGGGCGCGCTGTACGCCAACCTCGACACCGACCTCAGCGCGAAGCACGGCGCCCCCGGCGCGCACGGCGAGGTGGTCGTGGCGCAGGAAGACGGCCTGCCCGCCTCGGGTGGACGCCATCCGCTGCCCAGCCGCGAGAAGTTCGCGGCCTGGCTCTCGAGCATCGGCTTCGCCAACGGCATGCAGGCCGTGGTGTACGACCGCAACGGCGCCAATTACTGCGGCCGCCTGTGGTGGATGCTCAAGTGGATGGGCCACGACGCAGTGGCCGTGCTCGACGGCGGCCTGCAGGCCTGGCAGGCCGCTGGCGGCGAAGTCACGAGCAGCGAGGAGCCCGCGCGCTTCCAGTCGAACTTTGTCATGGGCGAGCCGATTGCGAAGCTCGTCACCACCGACACCGTGGTGCGCCGGCTCGGCCAGCCTGACCAGAACCTGATCGACGCACGCGCCGGTGCACGTTACCGCGGCGAGGTGGAACCTCTGGACCCGATTGCCGGTCACATCCCCGGGGCCTTCAACCGGCCTTTCGCCGACAACCTCGGCCCCGACGGCAAATTCAAGCCGGCATCGCAATTGCGTGCCGAGTTCGAAGCGCTGCTCGCGGGACGCGACGCGGCGACAGTCGTCCACCAGTGCGGCAGCGGCGTGAGCGCCGTGCCGAATCTGCTCGCCATGCAGATCGCGGGATTCGGGACGACCGCGCTCTATGCCGGCAGCTGGAGCGAATGGAGCAACACGCCGGGGCTGCCGACCCGGCAAGGCGCTGAACCATGACATTGACGACGACGAATCGACGTTCCCGAAGCCTTGGCCGCACCACCGGCCTCGCCATCGCCGCCGCCCTCCTCGCGGCCGCCCCGTTCCTCACCGCACAGGCCCAGCAGCAGCACGCCCACGTGCACGGCCAGCTCAAGCTCGACGTGGCCGTCGACGGCCCCACGGTGGTGATCGACATGGAGTCACCGCTCGACAACATCGTCGGCTTCGAACGCGCACCCAAGACCGACGCCGAGAAGAAGCTCGTCGAGGAAGCAGTTGCGCAGCTGCGCGCGGCCGACAAGCTCTTCATCGTCGATCCGGCCGCCAACTGCAAGCTCGGCCCGGTCGACCTGCGCTCCGGCGCGCTGGGCCTGGGCAACCCCGATCCGAGCGAGCCCGTCGGCCATGCCGACCTCGACGCCACCTTCTCCTTCAATTGCACCAACGCGGCGGCCGCGAAGTTCATCGACCTGAACCTGTTCAGCGTGTTCAAGGGCCTGCGCCAGATCGACTCGCAGATTGCCACGGCGCAAGGCCAGTTCAAGCGCCAGCTCAAGCGCCCGGCCGGCGCGCAGGCAAGCCAGCCCGCCCGGCTCAGCTGGGGCAAGTAACGCTGTGAGTACCCATCCCGAGGCAGAGTCGTCGCCCTTGCGCGTCGTGCTCGCCGCCGAAGCGCTGCGCTTCGCATGGCCCGGCGTGAAAACACCGTGCATCGACATCGAGGCCTTTCGTATCACCGCAGGTGAATCGGTGTTCCTGCATGGTCCGAGCGGCTGCGGCAAGAGCACGCTGCTGTCATTGCTGGCCGGCGTGCTGGTGGCAAACGAAGGCCGCGTCACGCTGCTGGGGCACGACTGGTCCAAGCTCTCGGGCGCAGCGCGCGACCGCAGCCGCGTGGCGCACGTGGGCTACATCTTCCAGCAGTTCAACCTGCTGCCGTACCTGAGCGTGATCGACAACGTACTGCTGCCCTGCCGCTTCTCGCAGCGGCGCGAAGCAAATGCCGCACGCAACGGCAGTTCGCGCGACGAGGCCGAGCACCTGCTTCACCAGATGGGCCTCGACCGCAACCTGTGGAAACGCCAGGCGCTGCAACTCTCGGTCGGCCAGCAGCAGCGCGTGGCCGCTGCACGAGCGCTCATTGGCCAGCCCGAAGTAGTGATTGCCGACGAGCCCACTTCGGCGCTCGACGAAGACCGGCGCGAAGCCTTTCTCGACGTGCTGCTGACAGCCTGCGCCGAGAACCACAGCGCGCTCGTGTTCGTGAGCCATGACCAGCGCATCGCGCAGCGCTTTGTGCGACACGTGCTGCTGCCCGAGATCAACCGCGCCGCCACCAGCGCAATGGCGGTGGACGCATGAAAGCACTTTTCTCGATTGCCTGGCGCAGCGCCTGGAACCGGCGCTTCACGCTCGCGCTGACGGTGTTCTCGATCGCGCTGTCGACCTTTCTTCTTCTGGGTGTCGAACGCATCCGCACCGAGCTGCGCGAGAACTTCGCATCCTCCGTCTCGGGCACCGACCTGATCGTGGGCGCGCGCACCGGCTCCACGCAGCTGCTGCTGTACTCGGTGTTCCGCATCGGCGCGGCCACCAACAACATCTCGTGGAAGAGCGTGCAGGCGCTGTCGGAGCACCCGGGCGTCGACTGGGTGGTGCCGCTGTCGCTCGGCGATTCGCACCGCGGCTTCGCTGTGCTGGCCACTTCCACCGACTACTTCACGCACTTCCGCTACGGCGACAAGCAGACGCTGAAGCTGCGCGAGGGCAAGCCCTTCAGCGAACTGTTCGATGCTGTAGTTGGCGCCGAAGTGGCCGACAAGCTCGGCTACCACGTGGGCCAGAAGATCACGCTCGCGCACGGCAGCGGCGAGCTCAACGTGGCCGAGCATGCGGACAAGCCTTTCACCGTGGTCGGCGTGCTCGCGCGCACCGGCACGCCGGTCGACCGCACGGTGCACATCGGCCTCGCGGCCATGGAAGCCATCCACCTCGAATGGGTGGGCGGCGCGCCGATGCCGGGCGTGCACATTCCGGCCGAGCAGGTGCGCAAGTTCGACCTCACGCCCAAGAACGTGACAGCCGCGCTGGTGGGCCTGAAGAACCGCGCAGCCGTGTTCGGCGTGCAGCGCTGGATCTCGACCTACACCGGCGAGCCGCTGATGGCCATCCTGCCCGGCGTGGCGCTCGACGAACTGTGGAGCGTGATCGGCATCGGCGAGAACGCGCTGCTGCTGATGTCGGCGCTGGTCGCGCTGGTGAGCCTCGCAGGGCTGGTGTCTGTGGTGATGGCCGGCCTCAACGAACGCCGCCGCGAACTCGCCGTGCTGCGCGCCGTGGGCGCGGGCCTGCGCCACGTGCTGGCGCTGCTCGCACTCGAAGGCGCGATGGTCACCGTGCTGGGCGTGGCCTTCGGCGTGGTGATGGCGGTGCTCGGCATCGCCCTGCTCTCGCCATGGCTGCAGGCACAGTTCGGGCTGACATTGAGCCTTTCAGAACCTACACTGAACGAATGGTTGCTCATGGCAAGCCTGCTGGTCGCTGGATGGCTGGCAAGCCTCTTGCCTGGCATCCGCGCCTACCGACTCTCCCTTGCCGACGGCCTCTCACCGAGGATTTGAACCATGCCCATTGCACACACGACGTCCAAGAGCAAAGCTTTCATCCGGCTTTCAATGCTGATCGCCGGTGCCGGCCTCACAGCCGCCGCCTGGGCCGCCGAGCCCGCGCCCAAGGACACCACCGCCACCAACCCATTGGGTGGCAAGGCCGCGGCACCCGCCGCCGCCAAGGCCGCACCGGGCCAGCCTCGCCAGATCACCTGGGAAGAACTGGTGCCCAAGGACTGGGACCCGGCCAAGGAGTTCAAAGGCATGGACCTGAGCGCACTCGACGATGGCGACCCGCGCGCCAACGAGCTGCTCATGAAGATGCAGGAGGTGTCGAACAACGCGCCGACCAACCCCGCGATGAACGGCACCGAAGTCAAGATTCCGGGCTTCATCGTGCCGCTCGAAGAGGCCAAGGGCGAAGTCACCGAGTTCCTGCTGGTGCCCTACTTCGGCGCCTGCATCCACACGCCGCCGCCGCCCGCCAACCAGATCCTGCACGTGGTGCCGCAGAAGGGCGCCAAGTTCCGCGCCATGGACACTGTGTGGGTCACCGGCAAGCTGCAGACCCTGCGCAACGACTCGATGATGGGCGTGAGCGGCTACCACGTGAGCGCCGCCAGCGTCACCAAGTACACGGGCGGCGCCAAGTAGCAGCAACGCAGCAGCGCGGGAGGCAGCGGCCTCCCTGCCGTGTGGTTCTGCGCCGACAGGTTTGACGGCGCACCACCGACACAGACCGTTGCATCCACGGCGCAGGCTTTGTCATCGCCTGCTGCCGCGCACCGTTGAAAGAGTTCCGGGCACGACGCCGGCGTCCTCATGGAACTCCAGATGACAAAAAATCTCCCCCTCGCTCCGCGACTGCTGACGATCTCGCTGTGCATCGGCGCCCTCGTCCTCGCAGGCTGCGACAAGACCCCCAGTACGCCGGCTGCCGCACCCACTGCCGCCGCCACCGACCCGGCAACCACCATTCCCGCGCCCTCGGTGCCGCAGACACCGGCCCCTGCCGCAGCCCCGGTGCAGGCTGCCTACACGCCGCCCGCCGCCGAGCAGCTCTACCAGATGGTCGCGCCCATCGCGCTCTACCCCGACAAGCTGGTGGCCCAGATCCTGGCCGGTGCCACCTACCCCGAGCAGATCACCGCCGCGCACGAATGGCTTGCGCAGAACCGCAACCTCAAGGCCGGTCCGCTGTCCGATGCAGCCAACCAGCAGCCTTGGGACCCGAGCGTGAAGTCGCTCACCGCATTCCGCCCCGTCATCGACCAGATGGCCGGCAACATCCCGTGGACCGAGGCGCTCGGGCAGGCCTACTACAACGACCCGGCCGATGTGATGAACGCGATCCAGGTCATGCGCCAGCGCGCATCGAAGGCGGGCCGCCTCAAGAACAACGACAAGCTGCGCGTGGCCAGCGCTGCGCCACCGCAGAACTACGCGCCCTCGCCGGACATGCAGCCCATGTACGCAGGCCCCGCGGTGATCGAGCCGCCGCCGCAGTACATCACCATCGAGCCCGTGCAGCCTGACGTGGTGTACGTGCCGGCCTATGACCCGCAGGTCATCTACGGCGAGCCGCAGCCGATCTATCCCGGCTATGCCTATGCACCGCCGGTCGAGGTGGTGTCGCGGGGCTACAGCGGCGGCCAGGTGGCGGCTGCCGGTGCGCTCGCGTTCGGAGCCGGCGTGATCGTGGGCGCCGCGCTGGAGCGGCACGACTGGGGCTGGCACTCATGGAACATGAACTGGGGCGCGCCGCGCGGGCGTGACCGCGATCGTGGCCCCGCCGTGCAGCCAGCCTTCGCCCGGCCGGCCGTGGTCTACAACAACAGCACCTACATCTCGCGCTCGACCACGGTGGTCAACAACAACGTGCGCAATGTCTACAACAACAATGGCGGACCGCGCGGCGCGCTGCCGCCGGGGGCACCGCCACCCAACTTCGCGGCCGGCCCGGGCCCTGCGCAACAGCAGCAGGCACTATTCGCGCAGCAACAGCAACAACAACGCCAGCAGCAGCAACAGCAGCAGGCGGTGCTTGCGCAACAACAGCAGCAACAACAAGTCCGCCAGCAGCAAGCCCTGATGCATCAACAGCAGGCGCAGCAACAAGCCCAGCAACGTTCGCAGCAGCAGACCCAGCAGTTGCAGGCACAACAGCAACAACAGCAAGCGCGCGAGCAACAGCAGCAGGCACGCCAGGCCCGGCTCCAGCAGCAGCAAGACCCTGCGCGCCGCCAGCAAGCCCAACCAGCGCAACAACAACAGCTGGCCCAACAGCAGGCGCAGCAACAGCAGCGCCAACAGCAACAGGCGGTGCAGGAACAGCAACGCCAGCAACAACAGCGCCAGCAACAGGCCCAGCAAGAGCAGTCGCGCCGCCAGCAGATGCAGCAGCAACAGCAGGCGCAGCAACAGGCCCGTGCGCAGCAGCAGGCCCAACAACAGCAACAGCAGGTCCAGCGCCAACAGGCGCAACAGCAGCAGGCCCAGAACCAGGCCCGGCAGCAGCAGCAAGCCCAGCAGGAGCAGCTACACCGCCAGCAGCAAGCGCAACAGCAGGCTCAGCAACAAGCCGCGCGCGCTCAACAGCAACAGGCGATGCAACAACAGCAGCAGCAACGTCAGCAGCAGATGCAGCAACAGCAGGCCCGCGCCCAGCAACAGGCGCAGCAGCAACAACAGCAGATCCAGCGCCAGCAGCAACAGCAGCAGCAGCACCAACAACAGCAGGCCCAGCAGCAGCAACAGCGCGCGGCCGCAGCGGCTGCGGTCGCGGCGCGGCGCCCACCGGGACGGCCCGGCGAGCCCGGACAGCAACAGCAGTAGCGCGCCTGCGCCGCCGGGCGGCGTCTATCAGTTCTTGCCGATCTCGGTCAGCAGCCGCGTGACGAGGTAGAGGCGCGGCACGATCGAGTCGACTTCGATGTACTCGTCGCGCGCGTGGTAGCCGAAGCCCGCGAGGCCGAAGCTCTCGACCACCGTGGCCTTGCCCGAGCGGCCCGCATAGCCCGCGTCGGTGCCGCCGCCGGTCATCGGCGTCAGCGCGAGGTCGCGATCGATTTCCTTGTAGATGGCCTGCGCCTTCTCGGCCAGCGCGCGGCCCTTGTCGCCCGCGATGAAGGCCGGGCGGCCCACTTCCACCTTCACCGTGGTCTCGGTGTCGGGAATCAGCTTGCCGGCCGCGATCTTCGCCTGCAGCGCCTCGTTGAGCTTCTTCTCGGCGCCGGGCTGCGTGATGCGGATATCGCCCAGCGCCTGCGCCTTCTCGGTGATCTGGTTGATCGGGCCCGTGGCGCGCGCCACGGTCCAGTTGAGCGTCACGCCCGGGATGTCTTTGGCGAGATCCTTGGTCTGCAGCATCTGGTACGACAGCTCGTACAGCGCGTTGCGGCCCAGTTCGGGCGCGGCGCCGGCGTGTGCCGCGCGGCCTTTCACTTCCATCGTGGCCTGCGCGATACCGGCCGCGCCCAGCAGCAGCGACTCGCCCTTGACCACGGACTTCGCCACCGTCGGCTCGAACGACAGCACCGTGTCGTGCTGGTCGGCCATCGTGGCGATCAGCTCGCCGGAACCGACCGAGCCCACTTCCTCGTCGGGGTTCATCACAACAGTGAGCGTGTCGTAGTCGCGCCAGCCGGCATCGGCCAGGATCTTGAGCGAGGCCATCATCACGGCCAGGCCGCCCTTGTCGTCGGCTATGCCGGGGCCGTAGATACGGTTGCCGTCGACCTTGTAGGGCTGGCTGCTCAGGATGCCCGGTGAATACACCGTGTCCATATGGCCCTGCAGCATGATCTTGCGCTTGCCCGTGCCCTTGATCGTGCCGATCACGAGGTCGGCGCCCGCGCCGGCCGTGGCCTTGCGGCGCTCGGTCTTGAAGCCGGCGGCCTTCAGGCGCCCTTCCACCACGTCGGCCATCTTGAGCAGGCCGTCGACGTTGAGGCTGCCCGATTCGATCAGCACCATCTCCTTGAGGTTGTCGATCACCGCGGGCTGCGCCTTCTCGGCGGCGGCGAGCAACTTCGCATCGGGCGCGGCGTGCGCGCCGGCGGCAGCGCCGAGCGCGAGGCCGCAGGCCAGGGCCATGGAGCGAAGCGGGAAGGAGGACAAACGCAAAGTCATGGTGTTTTTCTCGGGAGTGAATGACGGCACACAGCATAGCCACGCGCTCGTGCCGGGCGAGCAAATCGGAGACACGGCAACGACAGGGTTTGCCCGACTGGTCCGCCGCAGGGCTCCATACGCAAAAGCTACCGCAATGCATTCCGGAAAATGTATTTGTGGATATGCATGGCGGCTCCTAGCATCGGCCGCATCAGCGCCAAAGAGCAGCTGCATCCATCAGGAGACAAAAACATGTCATCGCTTCCACTCGCCGGGGCCAGCCGCCCGCCACGCGCCCTCCCCTACGCCAGCCGCTTCTCGATCGTCGTCTGCTTCCTGATCGCATTGATCGACGGCTACGACACGCTGATGCTGTCCTTCGTCGCACCGCTCATCTCCAGGGAATGGGGAATGCCGCCTGGCGCCTTCGGCAAGGTGTTCGCCGTGAGCTTCGCGGGCGCTGTGGTGGGCGCACTCACCGTGGGTGCGGCGGCCGACCGCTTCGGCAGGCGCCGGCTGCTGCTTGCTTCGATCCTGGTGGCAGGCGGCTTCATCCTGCTGAGCGCGACATCGGCCAGCCCGGAGCAGCTGATGCTGTGGCGCTTTCTCTCGGGCATCGGCCTCGGCGGCGCGATTCCCACCATCTCGGCGCTGGCGGCCGAGCATGCGCATCCGGACCAACGCAGCGCGACGGTCTCGCGCATGTTCCTGGGCTTTCCCATCGGGGCCGTGGCCGGTGGCGCCATCACGGCAGCGCTGATGCAGTCGGTGGGCTGGCGCGGCATCTTCATCGGCGGCGGCACGCTCGCGCTGGCGCTGCTGCCGCTGGTGTTCGCAATATCCGAGTCGGGGCACACGAGCACCACGGCAGCGGACGCAAGCCCCGCCCATGCCAGGCGCCCACTGGCCGAGCTCGTCGCCGAAGGGCGCGGCCCGGGCACGGTGCTCATCGCCACCGCGGCCTTCATGATCCTGCTGGTCAGCTACTTCCTGCTGAGCTGGACGCCCAGCGTGCTCGCCATGAACGGCATGAGCCCGCAGCGCTCCGCGCTCGCCGGCGTGATGCTCAACGTGGGCGGCGTGGCCGGGGCCTTCGCCATGTCCTTCGTGGTGGCGCGGCGCAGCCCTTTCGGACCGGTGGCGCTGTGCCTGGCGCTGGGCGCTGCGCTCGTGCCCTTCTTTGGCTTCCACATCGTCGGCAGCGAGGTCGCCGCCTTCTGCCTGGTGTTCGCCATCGGCCTGCTGGTGATCGGCGGACAGATGAACATCCCCGCGCTGTGCGTGCACTACTACCCGGCGAGCGTGCGCGCAACCGGCGTGGGGCTGTCGATGTCCGTCGGCCGCATCGGCTCCATCGTGGGGCCGCTGGTCGGTGGGCTGCTGGTGGGTGCGAAGTTGCCGTGGGGGCAGCTGTTCTTGCTCGCCGCGATCCCGGCCTTCATCGCTGCGGCGGCCCTGGGCTGGATCGCGTACCGCAAGCCGGGCGGCTGACAGATCGTCGTCAGCGCTTGCGGCTCGACGCGACCTGCGTGCCGCGCAACAGCCGCAACAGGCTGTCGAGGTGCGGATTGGCGTCTGCATCGCGGTAGCCCAGATACAGGCTCGACACCGCGTCCTTGTCGAGGATGCGGCTGTACAGCACCCCTTCGAGCTGGATGCACTGCGTGTCGGCCGGCACGATGGCCACGCCGAAGCCCGCAGCCACCAGCCCGACCATGGTCGAGGCCTCCCGCGTCTCGTGCATCACCGCCGGGCGGAAGCCCGCCTTGGCGCACAGCTCTTGCACCTTCCAGTACAGGCCGATGCCCGCGTCGCGCGGATAGACGATCAGCGGCACGTCCTTCAGTTCGCGGATGTGGATGCCCTTGCCACGCGTGAGCACGTGCTGCTGCGGCATCGCCGCGACCAGCGGCGCCGAGTACCACTCCTCGATGGTCACGCCCACCGGAATGCTCACGTTGGGCTTGCGCAGCACGCCGAGGTCGAGCTCGCGGGCATTGATGGCGTCGAGCTGATGCATCGACGCCATTTCCCGCAACTGCAGCTCGACCGCCGGAAAGCTCGCGCGGTACTGGCGAATGCCCGATGGCAGCGCCGTCGTGAGCATCGACGAAGCGGTGAAGCCCACGTTGAGCTTGCCGACCTCGCCCGCTGCGGCGCTCTGCACTTCGTCTTTCGCGCTCTGCACCGAGGCAAGGATGGTGCGCGCCCGGTCGAGAAAGTGCCGCCCGGCCTGCGTGAGATACACGCGGCGCTTGTCGCGCTCGAAAAGCTGCACCCCCAGCTCTTCTTCGAGCCCGCGAATCTGCGTGCTCAGGGGCGGCTGTGCCATGTAGAGGCGTTCCGCGGCGCGGGTGAAGTTGAGTTCTTCCGCCACGGCAACGAAGTAGCGCAGGTGTCGAAGTTCCACGATATCTCCAGCGTATCGAATGCAATCCGAATCCGGTATTTCCGGATATGACACCCATTCTCTAGCATCCCTTCACACCTTTACAACCACAGAGACAAAGGAAGAGCCCACATGGTGCAAGACAGCGCAACGGCGTCCGCCGACGCCGCATCGACCAACCTCGTCGTGAGCCGCCTGCGCCAGCGCCTGCCGGTGGCGGCACTGGGCATCCGCGCCTCGCGCACGCCCGACATCGCACGCATCGCCAAGGCCAGCGGCCACCACGCGATCTGGGTGGACCTGGAGCACAGCAGCATCGCCATCGACGCGGCCGTGCAGATCTGTGCCGCCGCAATGGACATCGGCCTCATGCCCTTCGTGCGTGTGCCGGAGCGCGAGTACGGCGTGATCGGCCGGCTGCTCGACGGCGGCGCGGGCGGCATCATCGCGCCGCGCATCGAGACCGTGGCACAGGCCGAAGACCTCGTGGCCGCCTGCCGCTTTCCGCCGCTGGGCCATCGCTCGGCCATCGGCACGCTGCCGCACGTGGGCTATCGCAAGATGGCCGCGGCGGATTTCAACGTCGCCATGAACCGGGCCACCGCGCTGAAGGTGCTGATCGAAAGCCCGCTGGGCATCGAGAACATCGAGCGCATCGCCGCGGTGCCGGGCATCGACATCGTGGGCATCGGCACCAACGACTTGAGCGCCGAGCTGGGCGTGGCCGGTGACTTCAAGCACCCGCTGGTACGCGCCGCGCACGAGACTGCGCTGGCCGCCTGCCTGCGCGTGGGAAAGCCGCTCGCCATCGGCGGCATCGCCGACGCGGCCTACTCGGCCGAGCTGGTACACCGTGGTGCAGCACCTTTCCTCATGACCGGCATCGACACCGACATGCTGCTGGCCGCCGCGCACGAGCGCGTCGCGAAGGCGTTGAGTTCGGTCGGTGTGGAGAACGGCGATGCGGTCGTGCGCTGAAGCAGCCCTGCGCCGCACAGGCGCCGTGCTCGCGCTGCTGTTCGGAACGCTGGCCTTGCCCGGCCCTGCGCTCGCCCAGGTTGCACAAGGAGCGACGACCCTCGTCGTGCCGACGCCGCCGGGTGGCCCCATCGACCGCGTCGCCCGCATCGTGGCGCAGGGCCTGTCTTCCGTGCTGGGGGAACCGGTGGTGGTCGAGAACAAGGGCGGGGCCGCCGGCAAGATCGGCGTGCAGGCGGCTCTGCGGGCCGCACGCGACGGCCACACGCTGATTGCGGTCTCGCCTTCCATCGCATCGGTCAATCCGGTGGTCGACAAGGCGGCGGGCTATGACCCGCTCAAGGACTTCGATCCGCTCGGCATCGTCGCCTTCAACGACGGCGTGCTGGCGGTGCGCGCCGACCTGCCCGTGACCGACATGCCAGGGCTCGTGGCCTATGCGAAAGCACACCCCGGCGCGCTGACATACGGCTCCTTCGGCGTCGGCACCAGCCTGCACCTGCAGACCGAGGAGTTGCTGCACACGCTCGGCATCACGGCGCGGCACGTGCCCTACAAGGGCGAGGCGCAGGCGATGAATGCGCTGATCGCAGGCGAAGTCGACATGATGGCTTACGTCACCTCGCCCATCGTGCCCTTCGTGGCAAACGGCCGCGCGCGGGCGCTCGCCGCCACGGCATCGACCCGCTGGGCTGCGCTGCCCGCGGTGCCGAGCTTTACGGAGACCGGCATCGACGCGCTGCGCAACTACACCTACCGCTCGTGGGTCGGCATCGTGCTGCCGGCAGGCGTGCCGGCGGCTGCGCGGCAGCGTGCCACTGCGGCGCTGCGCGAGGTGCTGGCCCGGCCCGAGACGCTCAAGGCACTCGAGGCGCAGGGCTTCGCGCCGGTCACGCCCGACGCCGAGACGATGCGCCGCACCGTCGCCGCCGAACTCGAGCGCAACCGCCGGCTGATTGCCGCCGGCGGTATCTCGCTCGAATGAGCCTTCATCGATTTTTTCCTTTCATCTTTTTTCCTTCGACATCATGAGTTCCCAGATCCTCACTTCCACGCCCATGCGCGCGCCCGAAACGCTGGCGCGCCCCGCCTTCACCGTGCCTGCCGGCGCCTGCGACTCGCACGTGCACGTGTTCGAAAGCGAAGACCGCTATCCGCACGTCGACCAGCCGCACTACACGCTGCCCGACGGCCCGCTCACCAAGCTCGACGCCATGTGCGAGTCGCTGGGCCTGGCGCGCTATGTGATCGTGCAGCCCAGCTTCTACGGCACCGACAACCGTTGCATGCTCGACGCCCTGGACATCGCCGGCGAACGCGCGCGCGGCGTGGCCATGGTGGCCGACAGCGTCACCGAAGAGACGCTGCACGACATGCACCGCCGCGGCGTGCGCGCGCTGCGACTCGACCTGTTCCTGCGCTCGGGCCTGCCGACCGCCGAGCTGGTGCAGTACATCCAGCGCAGCGTGCGCATGACGAAGACTCTGGGCTGGCACCTGCAGTTCTACACGCCGGGCTGGGTGGTGCGCGACCTCATTCCGTACCTGGGCGACATCGATGCCGACTTCGTCATCGACCACATGGGCTACATGCTCGAGAGCGACGGCCTCACGCGGCAGGACTTCGACCGCCTGCTGCGGGTGCTGGCCGACGGGCGCGGCTGGATGAAGCTCTCCGGCCCCTACCGCGTGGCCAAGGACGGCAACTTCGAGAAGCTGCGCCCGCTGGCGCACGCCATCGTCGACGCCCTGCCCGAACGCACCATCTGGGGCAGCGACTGGCCGCACATTCCCGACGGCGCGCGCGACACCGGCGAACTGCTGAACCTGCTCGCGCCGTGGGCGCCCGACGCACCGGCGCGCCAGCGCATCCTGGTGGACAACCCGGCGCGGCTGTTCGGCTTTGCGCCGATTCCGCAGTAAGGTGCGCATGCCGAACGAAAGAACGACCGCGATGAAAAACATCCAGGACCTCGACACCTCCGGCGCGCGCGCAGCGGAGACCTTCATTCACGGCGGCACGCGCTACCTCGTCGTGCCGCAGCTCGCAGTCGACGTGCCGGGGCAGCCCGCGATGATCACCGTGGGCAACAGCGATATCGATGCGCTGGTGTACCGCTGGCAGGACGAAACCTTCGTGCCGCACACGCGACTGCCCGTGCCAGGTGGAGAAGACGCGGAGTTCTTCGGGATCGGCGGCCGCGCCTTCCTGGCCACCGCCAGCCTGAAGTCGGGAGCCGGTCCGTACGAGCTCAACGTCGACTCGGTCATCTTCGAACTGAAGGACGGCGCATTCATCGAGTTCCAGCGCGTGCCCACTTTCGCGGCCAAGCAATGGACGCACTTCACCATCGGCGAACGCCACTTTCTGGCGCTCGCACAAGGCGTGGCGATGGAAGGCACCGAGGCCCGGAATCCGTCGAAGTCGGCCATCTACGAATGGAACGGCGAGTGCTTCGCGGAGTTCCAGGTCATCGACTCGACCTGGGGCTACAACTTCGCGTTCTTCGAGATTGGCGGGCAGCGCTTCCTGGCCTATGCCGACCACGTGGCGCGCTCGCGCGTCATGCTGTGGAACGGCACGCGCTTCGAAGACTTCCAGCTGCTCGACGGCAAGACCGGCCGCGCCTTCCAGTTCTTCGAGGCACAGGGCGAGGCCTGGCTGGCCTTCGCCTGCTTGCACGACGACACCGTGCTGCTGCGCTGGAACGGCACCGGCTTCGTCGCGCACCAGACGCTGAGCGGCCCCGGCGGGCGCGAGTTTGTCTGGCGCGAAGATGCGCAGGGTGGCGAGCTGGTGCAGATCAACTTCCTGCTCGGCAGCCGCGAGGCGCCCGTTACCTCGCTGACCTCGGTTGGCTACCGCTTCGCCGACGGCAAGCTGGTGCCGCAGCGCGAGTTTCCGACCTCCGGCGGCACCGACGCCTGCGCCTTCGAGGACAACGGCCACGCCTACCTGGTGGTGACCAACAGCCTCGGCGCCGACATCCGCTTTCGCACGCCGAGCAAGGTGTACCGGCTCGGCGCATAGACAGGAGCCACCATGACGGCAAACCCGAATTTCCAGAGCCCCGAATTCCTGCGCCTCTTCGAGACCTACACCGCGAGCGCCGACAGCATCGGCGCGAAGATGACGCACGCCACCGCCGAGGCCGCGCCCGACGCGGCGCTGATCGTTGCCACGGCGGCCGACTTCATCCTGTTTCCCGGCAGGGGCAGGCCACCCGAGGTCGAGGGCTACCGGCTCACGACGCGCGGCTTCAAGGAACTGGCGGCGGTGTCGCACCTTGGCCCCGCGCTGGCCTCGCTGGTGCGACTGCGCGAGCTCGACCCCGAAGGCACGCTGTGGCGCAGCGAAACCGAACGCCTGCTCGCCGCCACCGTGGCCGCGCGCGAAGCGAATAGTGTGGCGCTCTGGCGCGACGACATTGCGGTGCCCGCCTATCGGGGCCGCGAGACGGCCATCGCGAACATGGTGCACTACGCCTGCGAAGTCACAGAGCGCTACATCGCGCGTGCCCTCGCCCACCCCGAGACCCTCACTGCCGCCGACCTGCGCACGCACTACCTCGAAGCCACGGGCGATGCCATCGGCGCGAGCGTGCCGATGAACAAGGTGATGATCGCCACCTTCTTCCTTGTCGGCCTGGACACCGGGCACCGCGTGATCGCATGGTTCGAGCGCCACCGCATCGACTGGGCGAACGCAATGGTGCTGATCGTGGGCAGGCAGGGCCGCCCCACCGCGGGCGTTACCTGGAGCACCAACGCCGTGTGCTCGATGATCCTCGCCTCGTCGCACCATGCGCTGCCGCTGGAGCGCGTGTACATCGCACCGCATGCACCGGCGCCCACCTTCACCTACCCCGTCGACCTGCCGGCCGTGTCTGCCCACGAGGCGCCGATGCGCAAGCTCTGGTGGGCCACGCGGGCCATGAGCGACCTGGGGCCGATGATGTACGAGGGCTACCCGCGCTTCGCCCCCGGGCGCGGCGGCCGGCCGGTGCTGCAGCCCGACACCACCGAAGTCAGCGAGATGCCCGCCATCGGCGGACCGGAGGACTGGCATGCGCTCAACACCCGCATGCGCGTGATCCTCGAAGACCCGCGGCAGCTGCTGGCGGGTTGCGTTACCGACTATGCGGCGGACCAGCTGCAGGGCAATGGCAACGATCCGCTGAAGGCGGTAGTGCCGGGCCTGGACGGCACGGACTACCCCGCGTATTTCTCCTGAGGGGCTAGGCGCCCTTTCTGCTTGCTGGCGCCTTGGCCTTCACGGTCTTGGGTGCCGCAGGCTTGGCCGGCGCCGGCGCCTTGCGCGCCTCGCCCTCGCGCGCGGACTGCATGTGCCGGCTCTCGCCGATGGTCATGCCCACGATCCGCGCGAGCTGCCGGCTCACGCTGATGTACGCATGGCCGAGGCGGCTGTCGAAGTACAGCGAATCGCCGCGCGCCATGTGCAGCACTTCGCCGTTGTCGAAGTGCACCTCGATCTCGCCCGACAGCACATAGGCGAACTCTTCGCCCGCGTGCCGCACGAAGTCTTCCGGCCCGTGGATGCGCCGCGCATGCACTGTGCCGACGATGGGGCTCATCTGCTTGCCCGCCGCCGTGGTGCCGAGGAACTCGTAGGCAATCGACAGCCCCCGGTACACCACGCCCTTGCCTGCGCGCGTGACCACCGGCCCGTCGAGCTGCGCGGGCTTGACGCCTGCGCCCGCGAACATCGCGTTCATGTCCATCTCGAGCGCACGGCCCAGCGCGGTGAAGTTTTCATAACCCAACGCGAGCTGCCCGCGCTCGGCGCGCGAGATGGTGGTGATCGACACGCCCGAGCGCTCGGCCAGCTGTGCCAGCGTCCAGCCGAAACGCTTGCGCGCGCTGCGCAGGCGATGACCGAAAGTGGTGCGGTCCAGCGTGGGCGGCTCGTCCTTCGGCTTCGTTGCCGTCCTGGTCCCTGTGTGTGGATTCACGCTTGGCTTTCTCTTGTGATGCAAGTGGATTCTGCCAGCCGGGCAGTGCGCCATCCATGCCAACCCGCGTGACTCGGGCGCGGAAGTTGCGTATACGCAAATTGCGTTGACGCAAATTTCACCGAAGCGGTGCACCATGGTTTCCCCTTGGTGCCACCAAATCAATTTGCGTATCCGCAAATTTCTACCTACACTTTTTGCCGATGACTTCCAGCACCCCAACGCCCGTCGTGGCAGATTTCCTCGTGATCGGCGGCGGCATCGCCGGGGCTTCGGTGGCCCATTGGCTCGCACCGCATGCCAGCGTGATCCTTCTCGAACGCGAGTCGCAGCCGGGCTATCACTCCACCGGCCGCTCCGCCGCCCTCTTCATGGAAAGCTACGGCACGCCGCAGGTGCGCGCCCTCACCATGGCGAGCCGCGCCTTCCTCGAACATCCGCCCGAAGGCTTCTCCGAGCACCCGCTGCTCACGCCGCGCGGCGCGATGATGGTCGCGGGCGCCGGGCACATGGCCGAGCTCGAAGCCCACTGGGAGGTGCTGCGCGCCATGGACACCGGCGCCTCGCGCCTGAGCGGCGAGCAGGCCCGCGAGATGGTGCCGGCGCTGCGCCCCGAGCAGGTGATGGGCGCGGTGTACGAACCCGACGCGTCCGACATGGACGTGCACGCCATCCACCAGGGCTACCTGCGCGGCATGCGGCGCGCCGGCGGCAAGCTGGTGTGCGATGCCGGCGTTACGGCCATCGAACGCGTGGGCGAGCGCTGGCGCGTGGAGGCCGGCGGCGCCGTGTACGAGGCGCCCGTGGTGCTCAACGCGGCGGGCGCATGGGTCGACACCGTCGCACGCATGGCCGGTGTGCCGCCGCTGGGCATCGAGCCGCGCCGGCGCTCGGCCTTCATCTTCGCGCCGCCCGAGGGCCAGAGCGTCGCGCACTGGCCCATGGTGTTCGGCGCAGACGAGGGCTGGTACATCAAGCCCGACGCCGGCATGCTGCTCGGCTCGCCGGCCAATGCCGACCCGGTCGAGCCGCAGGACATACAGCCCGAAGAGATGGACATCGCCATCGCCATGCACCGCATCGAGGAGGCGACCACGCTCACCATCCGCCGCCCCACGCGCACCTGGGCCGGCCTGCGCTCCTTCGTGGCCGACGGCGACCTGGTGGGCGGCTTCGAGCCCGGCGTGCCCGGCTTCTTCTGGGTGGCGGCGCAAGGCGGCTACGGCATCCAGACCTCGGCCGCCATGGGCGAGGCCTGCGCCGCGCTGGCACGCGGACTGCCGCTGCCGGAGCGCATCGCCTCCTTCGGGCTTACGGCCGGGATGCTGGGCCCGCAGCGGCTGCGCACGGCCACCGCCTGACCACGCCCCCAATAACAAACACATCCAACCCACGAGACATCACCATGCGCGTCTTCAGTGCCTCCCTCGCCACCGAAACCAACACCTTCGGCCCGATGCCAACCGGCCTCGCCTCCTTCAAGGACCGCGGCTACTTCCCCGCCGGCAAGCACCCCGAAGCGATGACGCTGTTCTCGGGCCCGCTGTGGGCCGCACGCATGCGCGGCGCCGACAAGGGCTGGACGCTCTTCGAAGGCATGGTGGCCGGCGCACAGCCCAGTGGCACCACCACGCGCCACGCCTACGAAACGCTGCGCGACGAATTGCTGGCCGACCTGCGCGCGGTGCTGCCGGTCGACATGGTGCTGCTCGGCCTGCATGGCGCGATGGTGGCCGACGGCTACGACGACTGCGAAGGTGACCTGCTGGCGCGCGTGCGGCAGATCGTCGGGCCCGGCGTGGTGATCGGCGCGGAGCTCGACCCGCACAACCACCTCACGCCCGCGATGGTGAAGAACTCGGACCTGATGATCTCGTTCAAGGAGTACCCGCACACCGACGTGCTCGAACGCGGGCTGGAGCTGGTGGACATCTGCGCCGCCATGGTCGAAGGCAAGGTCAAGCCGGTGGCCGCGGTGGTCGACTGCGACATGATCGTCACCGTCCATACCTCGCGCCAGCCGGCGCGCGGCTTCGTCGAGCGCATGCAGTCGCTCGAGGGCAAGAACGGCGTGCTGTCGGTCTCGCTCACGCACGGCTTCTCGTGGGGCGACGTGCCCGAGATGGGCACCAAGGTGCTGGTCTACACAGACGGCAACCAGGCCCAGGCCGACGCTCTTGCGCGCCAGCTCGCCGACGAGGTCATCGCCATGCGCGACGGCCTCACGGTGAACTACCCGAGCATCGATGCCTCGCTCGACGAAGCGCTGGCCTTCGACGGCGGCCCGGTGGTGCTGTCCGACGGTGCGGACAACCCCGGCGGCGGCGCGGCAAGCGACTCCACCTTCATCCTGCGCCGCATGGTCGAGCGCGGCATCACCAACGCGGCGCTGGGCCCGCTGTGGGACCCGATCGCGGTGCGCATCGCATTCGACGCAGGCGTGGGCGCCAGGCTGCAGATGCGCATCGGCGGCAAGATCAGCCCGCTCTCTGGCGATCCGCTGGACCTCGACTGCACCGTGAAGGCGCTGAAGCACGACCTGGTGATGACGGGCCTGGCCGGCACGCCCACACTGATGGGCGACAGCGCGCTGATCGAGGCGAACGGCATCGAGATCGTGCTGATCACGCTGCGCAACCAGGCGATGGGCACTGACCTGTTCACACAGCTGGGCTGCGACCTCGCCGCGAAGAAGATCATCGTCGTGAAGTCGTCTCAGCACTTCTATGCGTCGTACTCCAAGGTGGCGAAGCACGTCATCTACGCGGGCGCACCGGGCGCCGTGACGCTCGACCTGAACACGCTGCCGTACCGCAAGGCCCGCTTGCCCAAGTGGCCGATCGGCGTCGCCGCCTGACCTCCTCTTTTTCTTTCCTTCGCCCCCGACCGGAGAACCGACGATGAAACGACGAACGCTTGCCGCCCTCGCTGCCCTGGTGCTTTCTCTCCCGGCGTTCGCCCAGACGCCGCCTCCCAAGACACTGAAGGTGGTGGCGCACGCCGACCTGAAGATCCTCGACCCGACCTTCACCACGGCGTACATCTCGCGCAACTTCGGCTACATGGTCTACGACACGCTGTTCGCGCAGGATTCGAGCGGCAAGCCCCAGCCGCAGATGGTCGACAAGTACACGACCTCGAAAGACGGCAAGCAGTGGAGCTTCACGCTGCGCCCGGGCCTCAAGTTCTCCGACGGCAGCGCCGTGACTTCGGCCGACGCCATCGCCTCGCTGCAGCGCTGGGCCGCACGCGACAGCCTGGGCCGCGCGATGGTGGCGAGCGGCGCCGAGTGGAAGGCAACCGATGCGCGCAGCTTCACGCTCACGCTCAACGAGCCTTTCGGCATGGTGCTCGAGGCACTGGCCAAGCCCTCGGGCTTTCCGCCGGTGATCCTGCCCGAGCGGCTGGCCAGGATGCCGGCCACCGCGCCGCTGACCGAGGTGCTTGGTTCAGGCCCCTTCATCTTCAAGCGCGACGAGTGGGTGCCGGGCAACAAGACGGTGTTCGTGCGCAACCCCAACTACGTGGCGCGCAGCGAACCGCCGAGCGGCCTGTCGGGCAGCAAGAAGAGCAGTTTCGATCGCGTCGAATGGCTCTACCTGCCCGACGCCAACAGCGCGGTGGCCGCCCTGAAGCGCGGCGAGGTCGACCTCATCGAACAACTGCCTCCCGACTACATCGCGCCGCTGCGCACCGACACCAGTGTGAAGATCGGCGCCTTCGGCACCTACCAGGGCTTCCTGGTGATGAACCAGCTGCATCCGCCCTTCGACAACCCGAAGGTGCGCCAGGCACTGCTGCAGGCCGTGAGCCAGGAACGCTTCGTGGCGGCCATGGGCTTCCCGCTGGACATGCGCATGGCCTACTGCGCCACCTACTTCATCTGCGGCAGCCCCAACGACACGGCCGCCGGCGCCGACCCCTACCGCAAGGCCGACGTGGCCAAGGCCAAGCAGCTGCTCGCAGCCTCCGGCTACAAGGGCGAGAAGGTGGTGCTGATGGTGCCCAGCGACGTGCCCTACCTCAACGCCGAGGCGCTGATGGCCGCGCAGACCATGAAGAGCATCGGCCTGAACGTCGATGCGCAGAGCATGGACTGGGCCTCCATCGGCGCGCGCCGTGCCAAGCGCGACGCGGCCGACGCGGGTGGCTGGAACATGTACGTCACCGTGGCCGGCGAGTTCGACGCCAACTCGCCCATCGCCAATGCCTACCTGGGCGCGGCGTGCGGCAACACGCTGCCCGGCTGGCCCTGCGACAAGCCGCTCGACGAGCTGCGCACCGCATGGCTGAAAGAGACTGTGCCGGCCAAGCGCAAGGAGCTGCTCGACGCCTTCCAGCGCCGCGCCTACGAAGCCGTGCCGTACATCAACGCGGGCCAGTACTCGGCCGCGTTCGCCGCGCGCGCCAGCCTCAAGGGGCTGGACAAACTCTGGGCCGGCCTGCCGACGGTCTGGGTACTCGACAAGTAAGACGAAGCGCCAGCACAAGGCATCGCCATGGGCTACATCGTTCGACGCTTTCTCTCGACGCTCCCCGTCATGGCGGTGGTGGCCGTGGTGGTGTTCCTGCTGATCCACCTGTCGCCCGGCGACCCGGCCGCGCTCATCGCGGGCGACCTTGCAACCACCGAGGACATCGAGAAGCTGCGCGCCGCGCTCGGCCTGAACCTGCCGCTGTGGCAGCAGTTCGCGCTGTGGGTCGGCAAGCTCTTCACCGGCGACCTCGGCACCTCGATCTTCACGCAGATGCCGGTGGCGCAGCTGCTGGGGCAGCGGCTGGAGCCGACGGTGTCGATCGCCGCGCTGACCATGCTCATCACGCTGGTGGTGTCGGTGCCGCTGGGCACGCTCGCGGCGCATCGAGCTGGCAGCTGGATCGACCGGCTGGTGATGCTGTTCGCGGTGCTGGCCTTCTCGGTGCCGGTGTTCCTCGTCGGCTACCTGCTGGTCTACAGCTTCGCGGTCCAGCTGCCGTGGTTTCCGGTGCAGGGCTATGTGCACTTTGCCGAGGGCCCGGGCGAGTGGCTGCGGTCGCTGGTGCTGCCCTGCGTGAACCTGGCGCTGGTGTACATCGCTCTGGTGACGCGCATGACGCGCGCCACCGTGCTCGAAGTGCTGCACGAGGACTACATCCGCACCGCGCGCGCCAAGGGCCTGGGCGTGCTGCCGGTGCTGGGGCATGCGCTGCGCAACGCGGCCATTCCCATCGCAACCACCGTCGGCGCGGGCATCGCGCTGCTGATCGGCGGCGTGGTCGTCACCGAAACGGTGTTCGCCATTCCGGGCGTGGGCCGGCTCGTGATCGATTCGGTGCAGCGGCACGACTACCCGGTGATCCAGAGCGTGCTGCTGCTCTCGGCGGGGGTGTATGTGCTGATCAACCTGCTGATCGACCTGAGCTACCGCCTGTTCGACCCGCGCATCCAGTACTGATGAAGAAGAACCCCACGCAATGTCCACGGTCCTTCCCTTGAACACCATCCAGACACCCGACGCCGCGGCCGACGACGAAGCCCCTTTCGTGCCGCCGCGCTGGCGCTGGGTGCGCAAGCACCCGACGCTGATCATCGGTGCGCTGCTGCTGATTGCGGTGGCCATTCTCTCCATTGCCGCGCCGTGGATCGCCACGCACGATCCGCAGGACATCGACCCGCTCGCGCGCATGCAGCCGCCCTCCGGCGAGCACTGGTTCGGCACCGATGCGCTGGGCCGCGACGTGTTCAGCCGCGCCGTGTGGGGCGGGCGCGTGTCGATGATCGTGGGCGCCGCGGTCGCGGTGCTGGCCACCTTCTTCGGCATCGCGCTCGGACTGGTGTCGGGCTTCGTGCGCTGGGCGGACGGGCCGATCATGCGGGTGATGGACGGGCTCATGGCCATTCCCGGCATCCTGCTGGCCATCGCGCTCATGGCGGTGACGCGCGCCAGCCTGACGACGGTGATCATCGCCATCACGGTGCCCGAGATTCCGCGCGTGGTGCGGCTGGTGCGATCGCTTGCGCTCACGCTGCGCGAGCAGTTGTTCGTGGAGGCAGCACACGCGGTAGGCACGCGGCTGCCGGTGATCCTGGTGCGCCACGTGCTGCCGAACATCGTGGCGCCGTTGGTGGTGCAGGCGACCTTCGTGGCGGCGGCCGCCGTGCTGACCGAGGCCGCGCTCTCATTCCTCGGCGTGGGCGTGCCTTCGCAGACGCCGAGCTGGGGCAACATGATGGCCGAGGGGCGCAACTTCGTGACGGTGGCGTTCCACATCATCCTGTACCCGGGGCTGCTGCTGGCGGCGACGGTGCTGGCGATCAACCTGCTGGGCGACGGTCTGCGCGATGCGCTGGACCCGCGCCTGGCACGGCAGCTGTGAAGGACATGTCATGACGATCACCATGTCCCACACCGCTCTCGCCCCCGGCGAGCCTCTGCTCGAAGTCGACAACCTGCGCACGCACTTCCACACGCTGGCGGGCGTGGTGCGCTCGGTCGACGGGGTTTCGTACACGGTGCGCGCGGGCCGCACGCTCGGCGTGGTCGGCGAATCGGGCTGCGGCAAGAGCGTGACGGCGCTGTCGATCCTGCGGCTGGTGCCTACACCGCCCGGACGCCACATGGGCGCGGTGCGGCTGCGCGGCACCGACCTGATGCAGCTCAGCGAACGCGAGATGCGGCAGATTCGCGGCAACCGCATCTCGATGATCTTCCAGGAGCCGATGACATCGCTGAACCCGGTGCTCACCGTGGGCCGGCAGATCGCAGAGACGGTGCAGCTGCACCAGAAGGCCAGCCGCACCGATGCGATGAAGCGCGCGGTCGAAATGCTGCGCGTGGTGCAGATCCCCGAGCCCGAGCGACGCGTGAACGAGTACCCGCACCAGCTCTCGGGCGGCATGCGCCAGCGCGTGATGATCGCGCTGGCCCTGGCCTGCAACCCCGAAGTGCTGATCGCCGACGAGCCGACGACGGCGCTCGACGTGACGATCCAGGCGCAGATCCTCGACCTCATCAGGCGCCTGCAGAAGGAGCTGGGCATGGGCGTGGTGATGATCACGCACGACCTGGGCGTGGTGGCCGAAAGCTGCGACCGCGTGGTCGTGATGTATGCCGGCAAGAAGGTCGAGGAGGCTGACGTGATCGATCTGTTCGACCGCCCGCTGCACCCCTACACGCGTGCACTGATGGCCTCGATGCCCGCGATGAACACCGCGAGTACGCGGCTCACCGAGATTCCGGGGCTGGTGCCGGCCGCACACGAACTGGGGCGCGGCTGCGCCTTTGCGGCGCGCTGCAGCCATGCGCGCGAACGCTGCCGCATCGAGACGCCGCAGCTCGTGCAGCAGGGCGGCGACCATGTGGTGGCGTGCTTTGCAGTCGAAGAACACTGGGCAGGTACCGAGGAGATGGCTGCATGACGACGACCGCTGCAACGCCACTGCTGCAGGTGCGCAACCTGCGCAAGCACTACATCTCGCCCAAGCGCTGGCTGCGGCCGGCCAGGCCTTCGATCCAGGCGGTCGATGGCGTGTCGTTCTCTGTTGCACGCGGCGAAACGCTGTCGCTGGTCGGCGAATCGGGCTGCGGCAAGACGACCACGGCCAAGTCGGTCATGCGGCTGGTCGAGCCGACCTCGGGCTCGGTGGAGCTCGAAGGCGAGGAGCTGCTGACGCTGTCCGCCGAGGACATGCGCATGCGCCGGCGGCAGCTGCAGATTATTTTTCAGGACCCGTATGCCTCGCTGAACCCGCGCCTCACAGCCGGAGACATCGTGGCCGAGCCGCTGCGAAACTTCGGCATGGGCATGGCAGCGGAACGGCGCGAGCGCGTGCAGTGGCTGTTCTCGCGCGTTGGGCTGCGG
This sequence comes from Variovorax sp. GW821-FHT09D05, assembly GCF_059416325.1. Taxonomy (NCBI): domain Bacteria; kingdom Pseudomonadati; phylum Pseudomonadota; class Betaproteobacteria; order Burkholderiales; family Comamonadaceae; genus Variovorax; species Variovorax sp. GW821-FHT09D05. The sequence goes on from NZ_JBWKOZ010000009.1 coordinate 279,936, forward strand.
CCCGAGGCGGCAAAGAAGTTTCCGCACGAGTTCTCGGGCGGACAGCGACAACGGCTGGGCATTGCGCGTGCATTGGCACTGAACCCGAAGCTGATCGTGTGCGACGAGCCGGTGTCGGCGCTCGACGTGTCGGTGCAGGCGCAGGTGGTCAACCTGCTGATGGACCTGCAGGCCGAGTTCGGTATCGCGTATCTCTTCGTGGCGCACGACCTTGCTGTGGTGCGCCACATCAGCCATCGCGTGGCAGTGATGTACCTCGGGCACATCGTGGAGATTGCCGACCGCGACACGCTGTTCTCTTCGCCGCTGCATCCGTACACCGAGATTCTTCTGTCGGCCGTGCCCGTGCCCAACCCACGCACGCCCGCACGCCGCATGCTGCTGCAGGGCGATCCGCCGAGCCCCGCCAACCCGCCTTCGGGCTGCCGCTTCCACACGCGTTGCCCAATGGCGCAGGCCGTGTGCAAGGAGAAGACGCCCGAGCTGACCGAGCGGCCGTCGTCCGCGAACGGCAGCCACTGGGTTGCCTGCCATTTCCGCTGAAGAAGAAAGAAAGGATCTTTCCGTGTCCGAAAAACCTCCCCACTACGACCTGCTGATCCGCGGCGGCACCGTAATCGACGGCACCAAGGCGCCGCGCTTCGATGCCGACGTCGGCATCGTGAACGGCCGCATCGCCGCCATCGGCAAGCTCGCGGGCCACACGGCCGAACAGACGCTCGACGCCACCGGCCGCATCGTCGCGCCCGGCTTCATCGACTCGCACACGCACGACGACCAGGCCGTGCTGTCGCAGGCGCAGATGCCGTTCAAGGTGTCGCAGGGCGTGACCACGGTGGTGGCGGGCAACTGCGGCATCAGCGCCGCACCGCTGCGCGCCGACATGGACCTGCCGATGCCGCTGAGCCTGCTCGACTCGCCGGCGGAAGGCCGCTTCACCACCTTCGCGGCGTACCTCGATGCGCTGCGCGCCATGCCCTCATCGGTGAACGTGGCGGCGATGGTGGGCCATTCGACCTTGCGCGCCGTGGTCATGGCCGACCTCGACCGGCCCGCGAACGACATCGAGATCACGGCCATGCAAGCGCTGGTCGAAGAGGCGATGCAGGCCGGTGCCATCGGCCTGTCGACCGGCACTTTCTATCCGCCGGCCGTGAAGGCGACGACCGAGGAGATCATCGAAGTCGGCCGCCCGCTCACATCGCGCAAGGCGCTGTACGTGACCCACATGCGCGACGAGAGCGACCGCGTGATGGAGTCGCTGGAAGAAACCTTCCACATCGGCCGCGCGCTCGACATTCCGGTGGTGGTGTCGCACCACAAGGTGCAGAACACGCAGAACTTCGGCAAGACGAAAGTCACGCTGCCGTTCATCAAGGAAGCGATGCAGCACCAGTGCATCGGGCTCGACTGCTACCCGTACACGGCCGGCTCCACCATGATCCGCACCGACCGCGGAATGATGGAAGGCCGCGTGCTCATCGCATCGAGCGTGCCGCACCCTGAATGCGCAGGCCGCGACCTGAAAGACATTGCAGCCGGATGGGGCGTGTCGGGCGAAGAGGCGGCCAGGCGGCTGCAGCCCGGCAGCGCGATCTATTTCATGATGGACGAGGACGACGTGCAGCGCATCCTCGCGTTCGACGAGACCATGATCGGCTCGGACGGCATTCCGCTGGGCGAGAAGCCGCATCCGCGCCTGTGGGGCACCTTTCCGCGCGTGCTGGGCCACTACAGCCGCGACATCGGCCTGTTCCCTCTGGAGACGGCAGTGTGGAAGATGACGGGGCTCACGGCGCGCAACTTCGGCCTGCACGAGCGCGGCACGCTGAAGCCGGGCCACCATGCCGACGTGGTGATCTTCAACGCCGCGACGGTGCGCGACACCGCGAACTACGAAACGCCGATGCAGCCGGCAGAGGGCATCGATGCGGTGATCGTGAATGGCGCCGTGACCTGGCGCGATGGGTCGCACTGCGGGGTGCGCAACGGACAGGTGATCACGCGGCGCGAGACTGCCTGAATGGCTTGAGCAGGCTCAGTCCGGAGCGTTCATCACGCGGTCGAACTCTTCGTCGGCTGGCACGTTGTCGGCATCGAGTTCGCTCGCATCGGTGAGATCGATGCCCGTTTCCTCCGACAGGTCGTCGGACACGTCGCTGTCCTGCTCCTCGAAGTCATCGGCGGGCGTGTCGTCCTCATCGTCTTCGGCGGGCGAGGCGGATCGCGCGGTGGCGTCGATGGTGTTCATGATCGGTTCCTCGGCTGATTTCTGACAGACCCCCTATGGTGCGCCTGTTTCGGCCGTTCCGGTTCATCCGGCGCGCAGCGTCGGTGTCGGAAAGTTTCCCGCGGGATTCGCTAACCGGCTGACCGACCGTCAGTCCTTGTGCACGTGGCCGTGCTCCCCGTGGCCCGGGTCGTCGTGGCCGTGGTCGTGCCCATGCTCGCCATGCGCCAGCCGGCTCACTAGCGTGACCAGCACGATGCCCGCGGCCAGCCACAGGATCTGCGCGGCGGTCTGGCGTGCCGGCAGGCGCTTCTGCAGCTGCGGAATCAGGTCGGCCAGCGCCACGTAGACAAAACTGCTGCCGGCCAGCACCAGGAAGTACGGCAGCCAGCTGTGCAGCTGGTCGACCAGCCACCAGCCCGCGATGCCGCCCAGCGCGGTCATGGTGCCAGCGAGCGACACCTTCACCAGCGCCGCGCGCTGGTTGGCGGAGCTCTGGCGCAGCACGACGAGGTCGCCGATGTGGTGCGGAATTTCGTGCGCCAGCACCGCGATGGCGGCAACCAGGCCCAGGCGCAGGTCGGCGGTGAAGGCCGAGGCGATCAGGATGCCGTCGCCGAAGCAATGCACGCTGTCGCCTGTGAGCACGGCCCAGCCACCGGTTCGGGGGCCGTGGTCGTGCGTGTGGCCATGCGAGTGCCCGTGGTCATGGTCGTGCCCCTCGTGCGCGCTCTTCTCGTCGCCATGGTGATGTTCGTGCCCGTGGTGCCACAGCTCGGCCTTGTCGAGCAGGAAGAAGAACACCAGCCCGAACAACAGCACCGCGAACAGCAGCGCGGGCTCGATGCGGCTCTCGAACGCCTCGGGCAGCAGATGCATGAACGCCGTGGCAAGCAGCGCGCCAGCTGCCAGGCTCAGCAGATGCTGCGGGTTCACGCCGCCCGAGCCGCTGCGCACGCCCACCTTCAGCAGGAGGGCCGCGAGCCAGACGCTTCCGATACCGGCAACCAGGGTCGCCGCGATGATGACTATCAAATTCATAGCTGCTTGCGCAAGAGGAGCGGCCGCTGAAACTGTTTCAACAAGGCCGTTGTCCGTTCATAAAAAGAGAAAAGGCCGTCATTCGACGGCCTTCGGCGGGGGTGGCTACAGGGCGCCGCGTTCAGGCGACGCCATTGGCTTTGAACCAGGCCGTGGCACGTTGCCAGCCGTCGTCCGCTGCGCTCTTGACGTAGCTGGGGCGGTAGTCGGCATGGAATGCGTGGCCTGCTTCGGGGTACACGACGAAGCTCGACGCCTTGGCCGCCGGGGTTCCAGTGGCCAGAGCTGCTTTCATCTTATCAACCGTGTCAAGGGGGATCCCCTGGTCTTTTCCGCCGTACAGGCCAAGCACCGGCGCCTGCAGGCTGGCGGCGATGTCGATGGGGTGCTTCGGCGTCAGTTCGCTGGGCTGCCCGACCAGCCGGCCGTACCACGCCACGCCCGCCTTGACCTTGCCGGTGGCGGCATACAGCCACACGATGCGCCCGCCCCAGCAGAAGCCGGTGATGCCGGCCTTGCTGGTGTCGCCGCCGTTGGCCTTGGCATAGGCCAGCGCGCCGTCGAGGTCGGCCAGCACCTGTGCGTCGGGCACCTTGCTGACGATGTCGGCCTGCAGCTTGGGAATGTCGGTGTAGCCGCGCGGGTCACCCTGGCGCGCATACAGCTCTGGCGCGATGGCCAGGTAGCCGAGCTGGGCGAAGCGGCGGCAGGTGTCGGCGATGTACTCGTGCACGCCGAAGATTTCCTGGATCACCAGAATCACCGGCAGGCCGGTCTTGCCGGCGGGTGCCGCAGCGTAGGCGGGCACATCGAAGCCGTTGACGGTGTACTTGATCGGGCCGGCCTTCAGGCCTTCGGCCGAGGTGCTGATGGCAGTCTGCGCGGCCACCGGCAGCACGGCGGCGGCATAGCCCACGCCGATGGCGGCCTTGAGTGCAGTGCGGCGCGTGGCGCCCTGCTCGGTGCTCTCGCCGGGGCGAAGCGAATCGAAGTCGGAACGGCTGTCGTCGAGGGGCATGGGAAGGGCTCCAGTTGGATCGTCGGACAAGGGGCGTTGCGCTATCAAAAACGCACGCCGCAATGTAGGCGAAATCGACTCCTGCCTCTATGTCCCCTGGTTTCAGTGGGGTTGGTAGGCCCGCCGGGCCAGCGCCGCGGCCAGTACCTGCGCGGGGTCGACGAGGTCGAGGCCCGCCACCGCGGCCGAACCCTGCAGACCCAGCGGCACTTCGGTACAGCCCATGATGATGGTGACGGGGCCATGGCGCTCGGCCAGCCGCAGTGCCACATCGGAAAAGCATTGCTCGGCGAGCTGCATGTTGCCGGCCTTCACGCCGTCGAAGATGCCGCGCGTGATGGTGTGGCGCTCCGCCAGCGTCGGCACGTGGCAGCCCAGGCCCGCTTCGGCCAGCGCCTGTTCGTAGAGGCGCACGCGGTAGGTGCCCTCGGTGGCCATCAGCGCGACGCTGGTCGTGCCCTGCCCGGCCAGCTGTTGCGCGGTTTCGCGCGCCATGTGCAGCAGCTCGACCTGCGGAAAGCGCTCCTGCAGGTTGGCGTGCCATGCATGCGCGGTATTGCAGGCGATGGCCACGGCCCGGCTGCCGAGCGCGGCCAGCCGGCCCAGCGCCTGCAGCATCGGCTCCAGCGGCTGGTGTGCGCCCTGTTCCGCCGAAGCCAGTGCGTCGGTACGGTCGGGCACCGGCACCTGCGCGAGCCAGTGTTCAGGAAAGGACTGGTCGCGCACCGGCTCGCCGCGCGCACGCATCTGCTGCGCGCAGGCCAGCACGAAGAGCCGTACGAAGTCGGCGCCCGCCGCGGGGCCCATGCCTCCAAGAATGCCGACCACCTGCGTCACTGCCATGTCCTTTTCTTATCTTCTCGTCGCGCCTGGATCAGGTCGCGGGCTTGTCGCTGAGAGCTTTCAGGTTCTCTTTCAGTTGCGGGCTCATCGGCAGGTTCAGCGGCACGTTCTTCGGCGGGATCGGCTGCATGAACCACTTGTTGTAGAGCTTCTCGAACTCGCCGCTCTTCATCAGGCCGGCGAAGGTGTCGTCGACCAGCTTCTTGAAGGCCGGGTCGTCCTTGGGCAGCATGCAGGCATAGGGCTCGACCTGCAGCGAATCGCCCACCACCTCGAAGTCGGCCGGCGTCTTGGCGTTGGCGATCAGGCCGAACAGCAGGATGTCGTCCATGGCGAAGGCCACCGCACGGTCGCTCTCGACCAGCAGGAACGAATCGGCGTGGTCCTTGCCGAGCACGATGTCCATGCCGAGGTTCTTCTCGGTGTTGTACTTGCGCATTACCAGTGCATTGGTAGTGCCGGTGGTGCTGGCCACGGTCTTCTTCGCGAGGTCGGCGTAGTTCTTGATCTTCGAAGACTTCTTCACCAGCAGGCGCGTGCCGGTGTAGAAGTGGTTGATGGCAAAGGCCACGTCCTTGCCGCGCGCGGTGTTGTTGGTGGTGGAGCCGCACTCCAGGTCGACCGTGCCGTTGGTGATCAGCGGAATACGGTTCTGCGAGGTGACGGGCATGAGCGCGACCTGCAGGTTGGGCTTGTTCAGTTTTTTCTTCACCGCCTCGACCACGGCGTTGGAGAGCTCGACCGAGAACCCGATCGGCTTGTTGGGGCCGTCGAGATAGCTGAAAGGCACCGACGACTCGCGATAAGAGAGCGTGATCTTGCCGGACTCGGCGATCTTGGCCAGCGTGTCGGCAGCCTGCGCGCCAGTGGCGCTGAAGAGCACCGTTGCGGCCATGGAAGCCATGAGGACGGGGAGTTTCATGCGAGCCTTCATTCGGTTGGACTGAACATGCGGCCAGTTTAAGAAGCAGCGAAACAAAACAACAATTCCAATTGAAAGCCGACCCATGCCCAAAGGTTATGGACGGGGGTTCTTTTGGCATTTCCGGCCGGAGCCGCGCGCGCCTACAGTCACGGCTCAAGTTCTCAATCTCCGGAAAGTTGCCTCCATGCATGTGTGTGTGCTCGGTGCCGGCATCGTGGGCCTGGCCACCGCCTGGCAGCTCGAACGCCAGGGCCATCAGGTCACCGTGATCGACCGCGCCGCCCCTGGCGCGGGCGCAAGCGGCGGCAATGGCGCGCAGCTCAGCTACTCGTACGTGCAGCCGCTGGCCGACCCGTCGATCTGGAAGCAGTTGCCCAAGCTGCTGCTGTCGCCCACATCGCCGCTCAAGCTGCAGCCGCAGCTCGACCCGCTGCAATGGCGCTGGGGCATGGCCTTTCTCGCGGCCTGCAACGCGCAGACTTCGCGCGACACGACGGCTAGGCTGCTGGCGCTGGCCGCATCGAGCCGTACAGAGTTCGAGGCGATGCGCGCCGATATCGCACCCGATTGCGATTTCTCGGCCACCGGCAAGCTGGTGCTGTATGCCAGCTCGGCTTCGCTCGAAGGTGCGCGCGCACAGCTCGAACTGCAGCGCGCCATGGGCAGCGAGCAGCGCCTGGTAACACCTGACGAATGCATCGCCATCGAGCCCGCGCTCGCAAGCTACCGCGGCCAGATGGCGGGCGCCGTGCACACGCCGAGCGAATGCGCGGCCGATTGCCTCAAGGTGTGCACCGAGCTCATGCGGGCATTGAGCGCGCGCGGCGTGCGCTTCATGCTCGGCGCCGACGTGCATGGCTTTGCGCGCAGCGAGAACCGCATCGCGGCCGTGCACACCAGCGAAGGCGACGTGGAGGCCGATGCCTTCGTGATGGCGCTGGGCTCTGCCTCGCACAAGCTGGGCCGCGCACTGGGGGCCTATCTACCGGTGTATCCGCTCAAGGGCTACAGCATTACCGTGGAGGTCGATCCGTCGCCCGGCGCCGCGCCGCACGTGAACGTGACCGACAGCGCACGCAAGGTGGTGTTCGCGCGCATCGGCTCGCGCCTGCGCGTGGCGGGCATGGCCGAGCTGGTGGGGCACGACGCAAGCATTCCTGCGACGCGCATCGAGACGCTGGCAACGGCGACGCGTGCCCTCTTCCCGCATGCGAGCCGGCTCGAGGAACTGCACCCGTGGACAGGCATGCGGCCCGCCACGCCGAAAGGATTGCCGATCATCGGCCGGCTGGAGAGCGCGCCATCGAACATGCTGTTCAACACCGGTCATGGCGCGCTGGGGTTCACGCTGGCCTTCGGCTCGGCGCTGCGGATCGGGCAGGCCTTGCAGGCCTGAGCGCAGCCTGCCTCCTTCTCAGCTGGTGGTGACCAGCTTGAGCCCGATCACGCCGGCCAGGATGAGTGCAATGCACAGCAGCCGCATCGGTGCGGCCGAATCGCCCAGCACCACCATGCCCACGATCGCGGTGCCCGCGGCGCCGATGCCGGTCCACACCGCGTAGCCCGTCCCCATCGGCAATGTCCGCAGCGAGAGCGAAAGAAGCACCACGCTCGACAGGCCGGCAGCGACCGTGAACAGCGCGGGCACCAGCCGCGTGAAACCTTCGGACGACTTCATCGCAAAGGCGAAGACGATTTCAAGAACGCCGGCAACGCCGAGTAATGCCCATGCCATGGCGTTCAGGCCTTGGCAGCGGCGGCAGTGGCAGCGGGCGTCGAGCGGAACGTGATGCCGAAGCGGTTGAAGGCGTTCATCAGGCCGATCGCGTAGCTGAGGTCGGCCAGTTCCTTGTCGCTGAACTCGGCGGCAGCGGCTTCGTAGTCCGCATCGGGAACGCCGGTTTCAGCGACGCGCGTCACGGTTTCTGCCCAGGCGAGCGCGACCTGTTCGCGGCGGCTGAAGACTTCGCCCGCGTCGTGCCACACCGGAACCAGCACGAGCTTGTCGACCGCCAGGCCGGACTTGAGCAGGTCGCGCGAATGCATGTCGATGCAATAGGCGCAGCCGTTGATCTGCGAAACCCGCAGGTAGACGAGATCGACCAGTTGCTTGGGCAGGCCGCTTTTCTGGACGGCCATGTACACCCCTCCGAAAGCCTTGTAGACCTCGGGCGAAATCTTTGCGTAGTCGATGCGATTGCTCATGAAGAGTCCTTGTGTGCGTGCTGGTTGGAAAGGACTCCATGGTGTCGAATCTTGGTCTAGCCCAGAAGATCCATGAATGGCATTCGATACTGGGCCATGATCTTCCAGATCACATCAGGCTCAGGATGCGCTTTCCGAGCTTCTCGGCGGTGCGCCGCGAGTCGATGTTCGTGAAGTTGACGAGCAGGGCCGAAGCGCCCTCGCCCTCCTTCGTCCAGTCTGACAATGCCTCCGCGTACAGGCCCTCTTCCCGCATGCGCGCCACGAGCTCGCGATCCGATTGCCGGCCTTGCAACCGCAAGATGAGATGCATGCCACCGGGTTGCACGTCGATTCGCACGTGCTGCCCGAGCACGCTCTGCAAGCCCGCGCTGGTCGCCTCGCGACGCTCGGCATAGAGCCTGCGCATCCGCTGGATATGTCGCGCGAAGTGCCCCTCCGTGATGAAGGCGGTGACGATGGCTTGCGTCAGTTCGGGGCTGCCCCCGGCGAAGGTCTGGATGATCTGCTCGAAGCGCTCGACCTGCGACTCCGGCACGACGAGATAGGCCAGCCGGATGCTCGGAAAAAGCACCTTGCTGAAGGTGCCCGCATAGAGCACGCGTCCGTCGCGGTCCAGGCTCTTCAGCGCAGGCAAAGGGCGGCTGACATAGCGGTATTCGCCGTCGTAGTCGTCCTCGACGATCCATGCGTTGTGCCGTCCCGCCCAGTCGAGCAGCGCCTGGCGCCGGGGCAAGGACAGGGAAACGCCCAGCGGGCTCTGGTGCGCCGGCGTAACCACGGCTGCACGCGCGCGCGGCGCCGACTTGATGCCCTCGGAAACGACCATGCCCTCCTGGTCTACATGCACCGGGACAGCCGCGATTTGCATGTGCGCGAGCAGCTCCCGCGTGGGCGGGTAGCCCGGGTCTTCGAGCCAGACGCGGTCTCCGGCCTTCAGCAGGGCGAGGCCGATCAGCTCGATGGTGTGGCGGTATCCCGAGGTCACGAACACCTGCGATGCAGCGCAGTTGATGCCACGCGACACCTGCAGATACGCGGCAATTTCTGCACGCAGCTTTGGCAGCCCGTAGATGGAGGGATGCGCCATGTCGGATGGCTGCATGGCACGCACGCAGCGCGCACCCAGGCGGGCCCATATCTTTCGAGGGAATTCGTCAAGGGCGGGCAGCCCCATTTGAAACGGAAGAATCGAATCCGGCCGGAAACCGATCGAAGAAATTCTCTTGTCGAGCGGAGGCTCCGGAATTGCCACTGGCGTTTGCGGCTTGAGGCCCGGCGCCACGATGGTCCCGGCCTGGCCACGTGCCTGGATGTATCCCTCGGCGACCAGCAAGGAGTACGCGGCTTCGATCGTTCCTCTTGCCAGGCCCAATTCCTTGGCCAGTGCGCGGGCGGCGGGTATCCGGTCGCCGGGCTTGAGCAATCCGCTGGAGATGGCATTGCGAAACCGCTCGTAGATCTGCCTGTAGTAGGGCTCGGCCGCTGCGGGGTCCAGGGGCGATACGGGACTGGTCTTCTCGGCGATCATGGATCAATCACAAGCTCCATTCTTGGCTCTGGAGTGTAGGCCATGCAAATTCTAGGATTGACGCTTCTCCCTTGCGGCCATATCAATCATGAAAATCCTGCACGTCAATTGCAGCTCCCGCGGGCAAGCCTCCGAGAGCTTCAAGCTTTCCCGAAAAATCGTCGATCTTCTGCTGAAGAAGTCGCCCGATGCCGTATTGGTCAAACGAGAAATTGGCGGCGACGCCCTGAGGCATATCGACGCGAATTACGCGTTCGCCCAGCATTCGTCCGCGGCAGAAATAAATCAGGAAGGCTCGATTTCCACATCCGAAGAATTGATCCGGGAACTGGAGAACTCGGACGTCGTGGTCATCGGAACGCCCATGCACAACCTGAGCATGCCCTCTGCGCTGAAGGCCTGGATCGATCATGTCGTTCGGGCGCGCCGCACGTTCAATGTGGGCGCCGCGGGCAAGGTGGGCACGCTGCGCGACCGCCCGGTCTTCATCGCCGTGGCTTCGGGCGGGAGATTTTCCGGGGAACATGCACGGCAGCCGGATTTCCTGACGCCGTACCTGACGACCATCCTGGGCACCATCGGGCTGAAGGACCTGAACTTCTTCTCAATCCAGGGCACGGGCCTCGGCCCGGATGTCGTCGCGCACGCCAGGGCCACGACCGACCTGGCGCTGCAGGCGTATTTCTCTTAGAGCGCCTCTTGGATCGCCTGCTGCATGCAGCGCGTGATGCCGCGCACCGCCACCGAATCGGGCCGCGCCGCAAAACGCAGCGCGCGAATCGGCACCGGAATGTGCGGCTCCAGCGTCAGCACCTCGACCTTCGCGCGGTCCGCCGATCGCGCCGTGCAGCCGTCGACCAGCGCCACGCCGATGCCGTGGTGCGCCATGGCCAGTGCCGCGTGATAGGTCTGCACCGTGACCACCGCCTGCTGGAAGCCCACGCCCGCCTGCCGGCAGGCCTGGCTCAGGCTGGTGCCGACGGGGTCGCGGCTGTCGAGGCCGATCACCGGACGGTTGACGAGATCGTGCAGCGCCACCGAACCGTTGCGCACCAGCGCGCGCGGCAGCATGCCCTTGGGCGCAATGCACACCATGCGGCTGTCGGCCAGCGTCTCCTGCGTGAGCGAGGGATGCACCGCGGGGCTGAAGGCAAAGCCCACGTCGGCTTCCTGCAGCAGCAGCGCCGACATGATCTGCGGCGAGTGCAGCGACTCGACGGTGATCGCATAGCCCGGATGCTTTTCGCGAAAGGCCTTGAGCGCGCGCGGCAAGATGTCGTAGCTCAACGCCAGCACGCTGAGGATGCGCAGCTCGCCCGTGTCGCCCGCGGTGCGCAGGTTGGAAGCAAGCCGCTGCACCTCGTCGAGCTGCGCGAACAGCCGTTCGATATGCGGATACAGCGTGAGCGCTTCTGTGGTCGGCGTGAGCCTGCCCTTGGCGCGCTGAAACAGCGGAAAGCCCAGCTGCAGCTCGGCATGCTGCAGCGTGCGGCTCACCGCCGGCTGCGTGATGTTGATGAGCCGCGCCGCCGCGCTCACGCTGCCAGTGAGCATGATCGCGTTGAAGACTTCGATGTGGCGAAGGCGCATCGCGAACGGCGGGTCAGTTGCCCGAAGCGGTCTTGCCTCGTGCGATGTCCATGACCATGCGGGTGCCGAGGTACAGCCGCGGTTCGATGGAGTTGACCAGCACGTACTCGGCATCGGCCGAGTGCGCGCCGAAACCCTGCAGGCCGAAGCGCTCGATGACGGGCGCCTTGGTCTTCAGTGCCGCGAAGGCCGCGTCGGTACCGCCGCCGGCGGCCTTGTCGTCGGCACCCAGCGGCAGGCCGAGCTCGTCCTTGTAGATCTGCTGCGCATGGCGGGCCATGGCGCGCGAAGCGTCGGTGGCTTCCAGCGGCGGACGGCGGCGCTCGAAGTTCATCTCGACCTTGGCCTCGGGAATCAGCTGTTTCTTCACGCGCTCGTTCACCTGCTGCTCGATGCGGTCGTAGTCGCTGACCTTCAGCACGCGCACGTCGGCGCCCGCGGTGGCGCTGGCCGGAATCACGTTGCGGTTGCTGCCCGACTTGGAGATGGTCCAGTTCATCTTCAGGCCGGTGGCCGGGTCGGACAGGTCGCGCATCTGCAGGATCTGGTGCGAAAGCTCGTACAGCGCGTTCACGCCCAGCTCGGGCGCCGAGCCCGCATGCGAGGCCTTGCCCGTGACATGCAGCGTGACCGAGGCAATGCCCGCCGTGGCGAGCGAGAGCTTGTCTTCCTTGACGTAGGCGCCCTCGAAGGACAGCACCGCATCGTGCTCGCTGCCCATGCGCGTGATGAGCGCGCGTGCGCCGGGCGAGCTGATTTCCTCGTCGCCGTTGATCAGCACGGTGAGCGTGCCGTATTCCTTGAACTTCATTGCCTGCAGCATCGACACGATGTGCGTGATGACGGCCACGCCCTGCTTGTCGTCGGCAATGCCCAGGCCGTAGGCCTTGTCGCCATCGATGCGGAACGGCTGCTTGTTGAGCATGCCCACGGTGTAGACCGTGTCCATGTGCGCGATCAGCAAGATCTTCTTCTTGCCCGTGCCCTTGAAGGTGGCGCGCACCACGCGGCCCATTTTCTCGGGCGTGTCTTCCATGCGGTAGGCCTCGGCGCTCGGGTCGATCAGCTCGACCTGGCCGCCCAGCGCCTTGAACTTCGCGGCGATGAGGTCGGAGATTTTTTCGAGTCCGTCGAGGTCGCGGCTGCCCGATTCGATGGAGACCAGCTCCTTCAGCGTGTCGAGCAGAGCCGGCTTTTCCTTGGCGGCGAGCGAAGCGACTTGCGCGTCGGGTGCGGCGAAGGCGGTGCCGAAGCAGGCCGCGCAGACAGCGGCGAGCAGAAGTTTGCGGTGCGGAAATTGAGTCATGTTCGTGCGTTCTTCTCGGTTGGTTGTCTCGTCTTTTTATTCATCAATGCGCCTTGTCCCAATTGGGACCGACACCGATCTCGGCCAGCAGCGGCACTTTCAGCGCGGCCACGCCGGCCATGAGACGAGGGATTTCGGTGCGCACCCATTCGATCTCGGCCTCGGGCACTTCGAACACCAGTTCGTCGTGCACCTGCATGATCATCCGGGTGCCGCGCTTCTCCTCGTCAAGCACGTTCTGTACCTTGACCATGCTGAGCTTGATCAGGTCGGCGGCCGTGCCCTGCATCGGCGCGTTGATGGCCGCGCGCTCGGCGCCTCCGCGTCGCGGGCCGTTGGGCGAATTGATCTCGGGCAGGTAGAGGCGGCGGCCGAACACGGTCTCCACGTAGCCCTGCTCCTTGGCGAGCGCCTTGGTCTCGTCCATGTAGGCCTTCACGCCCGGGTAGCGCGCAAAGTAGCGCTCGATGTACGAGGCCGCGGCCTTGGTCTCGATGCCGAGGTTGCGCGCAAGGCCGAAGCTGCTCATGCCGTAGATCAGGCCGAAGTTGATGACCTTGGCATAGCGGCGCTGCTCGCTCGACACCTGGTCGGGCGTGGAGCCGAACACCTCGGCGGCCGTGGCGCGGTGCACGTCGATGCCTTCGGTGAACGCGCGCAGCAGCGATTCGTCGCCGCTGATGTGGGCCATGATGCGCAGCTCGATCTGCGAGTAGTCGGCACTGGCGATCACGCTGCCCGCCGGTGCCACGAAGGCCTCGCGCACGCGGCGGCCTTCTGGCGTACGGATCGGGATGTTCTGCAGGTTGGGGTCGTTGCTGCTGAGGCGGCCCGTGACGGCCACGGCCTGCGCATAGTGCGTGTGCACGCGGCCGGTGCGCGGGTTGGCGAGCTGGCCGAGCTTGTCGGTGTAGGTGCCCTTGAGCTTCGACAGGCCGCGGTGTTCGAGGATCTTGGCCGGCAGCGGATAGTCTTCGGCCAGTTTTTCAAGCACCTCTTCGTCGGTGCTGGGTGCGCCGCTCGGCGTTTTCTTGACCACGGGCAGGCCCAGCTTGGTGAAGAAGATTTCGCCGATCTGCTTGGGCGAACCGAGGTTGAAGGGCTGGCCGGCGATGTCGTAGGCCTCCTGCTCCAGCTCCATGATGCGCTTGCCGAGCTCGTGGCTCTGCGTGGCAAGCGTAGGGGCGTCGATCAGCACGCCGTTGCGCTCGACGCGGTAGAGCGCCTCGCTCGAATCCATTTCGAGCTGGTAGATGAAGCGCAGTTTTTCGTCGGCTTCAAGGCGCGGCCACAGCGTGTTGTGCACGTCGAGCGTCTGGTCGCTGTCCTCGCACGAATACTCCGCCGCCTTGGCGATGTCGACCTGGCTGAACGGGATCTGGTGCGCACCCTTGCCGCACAGGTCTTCGTACGAGATGCCGCTGCGACCCAGATGACGTTCGGCCAGGCTGGAAAGACCGTGCGGCTTGTGCACTTCGAGCACGTAGCTCTGCAGCATGGTGTCGTGCGCGTAGCCCTGCACCTCGATGCCGTGGTTGGCGAACACGTGGCGGTCGTACTTGATGTGCTGGCCGAGCTTTTTCTTGGCACCGTTCTCCAGCCAGGGCTTGAGCTTCGCCAGCACCTCGTCGATGGGCAACTGCTCGGGCGCATCGGGGTAGTTGTGCGTAAGCGGGATGTAGGCCGCTTCGCCGGGCGTGACGCTGAAGCTCACGCCGACGATCTGCGCGACCATCTCGTCGAGCGAGGTGGTCTCGGTGTCGATGGCTGCGAGGTCGGCAGCTTCGAGCTTTGCGAGCCAGGCGTCGAACTGCGCCCAGTTCGTGATCGTGTCGTACTTGAGATTGCTCGCGGGCGCGGCGGCCTCCTGCGCTTCGAGCTCGGAGGGCTCGTCGAACAGGCCGCCCTGGTCGCTGTCGGCCTTGGAGGCAGCCTTCTTCTTGATGCTCTCTTCGATCAGCTCGGGCGGCACTTCCTGCGCTTCGAGCGACTTGACCAGGCTCTTGAAGCCGAACTTCTCGTAGAAGGGTTTCAGTTCGGCCGTCTGCGGCGCGCCGACGGGCAGGCCTTCGAGCGACGGCAGGCCGGTAACGTGGCCGTCGAGGTCGCAGTCGGTGCGAATGGTGACGAGGCGTTTGCTCAGCGGCAGCTTGTCGATGGCCTGGCGCAGGTTCTCGCCCGCGGCGCCCTTCACTTCGGCGGCGCGTTCGATCAATGCATCGAGCGAGCCGTATTCGAGCAGCCATTTGGCGGCAGTCTTGGGGCCGACCTTCGGGACGCCTGGCACGTTGTCGACCGTGTCGCCGACCAGCGTCTGGTAGTCGATCATCAGGTTCGGCGGTACGCCGAACTCGGACGTCACACCCGCCACGTCGCGCTTCTTGCCGTTCATCGTGTCGATGATGGTGATGTGCTCGTCGACCAGCTGGCTCAGGTCCTTGTCGCCGCTGGACACGATCACCTCGACGCCCTGAGCGGCGGCGACCTTTGCGAGCGTGCCGATGACGTCGTCGGCTTCCACGTCGGGCACGCTGAGCACGGGCCAGCCGAGCAGCTTCACCACTTCGTGGATGGGGTCGATCTGGCTGCGCAGGTCGTCAGGCATCGGCGAGCGGTTGGCCTTGTACTCGGGGTACCAGTCGTCGCGGAAGGTCTTGCCGGGAGCGTCGAAGATGCAGGCTGCGTAGTCGGCGCGCACCTCGCGCCGCAGCGCAGTCATCATGTTGATCATTCCCCGGATCGCGCCGGTCGCCGGGCTCTTGGGATCGCCGGGCACGGCCCGCAGATCGGGCATCGCGTGGAAGGCGCGGTAGAGGTAGCTCGAGCCATCGACGAGCAGCAGCGTTTTCTTGTCGGTCATCGGGCCATTTTGCCGTGCCCGCGACGGCGTCCGAAGCCACGACGGCACGAGATGTCAACCGACGCCCCGGAACCGGGGGCGAGCCTACAATCAAGGCATGCCTAGCTCCACACTCCTGGTCGCCCGCCGCATCCTGCTGGCGCTGGCTTTCGCAGCCCCCTTTGCCGCCGTACAGGCGCAGCAGCCCGCAGCCGCCCCCGCGGCGGCCCCGGCCGCATCGCTACCAAATCAGGAGCAGGACAAAGCCGAAGGCCGACGCAACCAGAAGGTCGAGAACATCCATACCGAGGACAGCGGTGCCTCGGTCGACGAAGTCCGCTACGGCGGCCGCACGCAGAGCATCAACGTCACGCCCAAGGCCAACGTGCCGGGCTACGAAGTGCTGCCCGCCGACGCGTACACGGGACGCCAGGGTTCGTCCGAAACGGGCGCCAACGGCCCCCGCGTCTGGAACGTGATGAAGTTCTGACCGTGCGTTCTTTCGTCCTAGTTTTTGCAGCGGCAACGCGGCGCTGAGTACCGCGATGGCAGTTTTCACCGAAGTCAGTTTCGGCGAGGCAGACGCGCTCGTCCAACGCCTGGGCCTGGGCCCGCTGCGCGAACTGCGCGGCATCGAGGGCGGCATCGAGAACACCAACTACTTCGCGACCACCGAGTCCGGCGAGTTCGTGTTGACGCTGTTCGAGCGCCTGAGTGCCGAGCAGCTCCCGTACTACCTTTGTCTGATGAAGCACCTGGCGGCTGCCGGCCTGCCTGTTCCCGCGCCCGTGGCGGCAGCCGAGCCCGTCGTCGCCGAGAAGCCCAGGAAGAACCAGCCCCCCGTGCCCGCCGAAGCCGCGTGCGATCTGCTGCACATCGTGGCCGGCAAGCCTGCGGCGGTGGTGCAGAAACTCTCGGGCCACAGCGAACTGGCCCCCGGCACGGCACATTGCGCCGAACTGGGCGCGATGCTGGCACGCATGCACCTCGCGGGGCGCGACTACCCCCGAATCCAGCCGAACCTGCGCGGCCTGCACTGGTGGAACGAGACGGTGCCGGTGGTGCTGCCGTACATCGAGGAATCGCAAGCCGCCCTGCTGCGTGCCGAACTGGCCTACCAGAACCACGTCGCCGAGTCTTCGGCCTATGCAGCCCTGCCGCGCGGCCCGGTGCATGCCGACATGTTCCGTGACAACGTGATGTTCGCGACCGGCGGCGACGCGGGCGCCGCACCGCGCCTGACCGGCGTGTTCGACTTCTACTTCGCCGGCACCGACACCTGGCTGTTCGACCTGGCCGTGTGCCTGAACGACTGGGCCATCGACCTGCCGACCGGCCGGCACGATGCCGAACGCGCCGATGCGCTGCTGTCGGCCTACGAAACCGTGCGAAAGCTGAACGCCGCCGAGCGCGCCCTGCTGCCCGCGATGCTGCGCGCCGCGGCGCTGCGCTTCTGGATTTCCCGGCTCTGGGACTTCCATCTGCCGCGCGAGGCGAGCATGCTCAAGCCCCATGACCCCACGCACTTCGAACGCGTGCTGCGCGACCGCGCCACCCACCCGCATGCCATGGCACAGGCCCTCGAGCCGCTGCTGGCTGCCTGACCTCTACACATGAAACTCAACCTCGTGCCGGCGCGAACCGGCGTCGAATGGGTCCGCCTCGGACTCAAGAACTTCTGGCGGCAGCCGCTGGCCTTTGTCTCGCTGTTCCTGATGTTCATGGCGCTGATCACGAGCATTTCGCAGCTGCCGCTGATCGGCAGATTCATTCCGTTCGTGCTGCTGCCGTTCTCCACGCTGGGCTTCATGGTCGCGGCCTCGGTGGCCGACGCCTCAGCGACCAACACCGATCTTCCTGGGGAAGCGGGCGGCGTGAAGAAGCCAACCGGCGCGCTCATGTTCCTGTCGGTGGCCCGTGCCATGCGAACGGAATGGCGCGCGCTGGCTGTACTTGGCGTGATCTCGGCGGTGTATTGCTTCCTGACCGTGTTCCTGACGGCACTGGTCGATGGCGGCCAGTTCATGCGCAGCTACCTGCTGGGCGAAACCCCGACCAAGGAAGTGCTGGAAAGCAGCCGCTTCCAGATGGCGAATCTGCTTCAGATGTGCCTCGCGCTGCCGCTGGTCGCGGCGATGTGGCATGCCCCCGCGCTGGTCCACTGGCACCGGGTGGAGCCGGTGAAGAGCATTTTCTTCAGCCTGGTGGCGATGTTCCGGAATTTCGGCGCCTATGCGCTGTACTGGCTCGCGTGGTGCGGCGTGCTGGTGCTTGGCCTGCTGGCGGCGGCGCTGGTCGGCACCATCGTGATCGGCGTGGGCTCTCTGGGCTCGGACACCGGCGCAATGGCCATCGGCAACATCCTGATGGTCGGCACGGTGCTGACGCTCGCCGCCATGGCGCAGGCGTCGAACTGGTTCACCTTCCGCGACACTTTCAATCCGGACTGAGCGCCGCCGCTGCAAGCGGCGCCGCAAAGCTCAGATCGGCGTGAGCTTGGCCACCGACAACGCCAGCCACTTCACGCCATGCCGCGCGAACTTGACCTGTGCGCGCGCATCGTCGCCGGTGCCTTCCAGCGCGGTCACCGTGCCTTCGCCGAACTTGTTGTGGAACACCTGCATGCCCGAGCGCAGGCCGTGTGAAGGCGCTGTCTTCTGCGGCGGCACGGGTGGGCTGGCGAAGGTGTCCTTGTCGCGGCTGCTGCCGCCGCCTCCATAGCCACCACCGCTGTAGCCGCCTCCACCGCCGCGCGTGCTCGCGTAGCCTCCGCCATAGCCGAAGGCCGATGGAGTGAAGCCCTGGTTCTTGGGCGTGAGCCACTTCAGCGCGCCTTCGGGCAGCTCGTCGAAGAAGCGGCTCTTGACGTTGTAGCGCGTCTGGCCGTGCAGCATGCGCGTCTGCGAATGGCTCAGGTACAGGCGCTTGCGGGCACGCGTGATCGCCACGTACATCAGGCGGCGTTCTTCCTCGAGGCTCTCGAAATCGCTCATCGAGTTCTCGTGCGGAAACAGGCCCTCTTCCATGCCGGTGATGAACACGCAGTCGAACTCCAGGCCCTTGGCGGCATGCACGGTCATCAGTTGCACCGCGTCCTGCCCGGCTTGCGCCTGGTTGTCGCCCGATTCGAGCGCGGCGTGCGTGAGGAAAGCGGCCAGCGGGCTCAGCGTTTCGCCGGTTTCGGCGTCGGGCGCGAGCGGCTCGTCGAGCACCGGACGGCTCGGGTCGATACCCTGGCTCGCAGGCGACTGGCGCAACTCGTCGACCGGCAGCGCAACGGCGTCGCGGCCGAAGCCTTCCTGCGTAACAAAGCTCTCGGCCGCGTTCACGAGTTCGTCCAAGTTCTCGAGGCGGTCGGCGCCTTCGCGGTCGGCTTTGTAGTGCTCGACGAGGCCGCTGTGGTCGAGCACCAGCTCGATGATCTCGCGCAGGCTCACGCCTTGGGTCTGCTCGCGCAGCACGTCGATCTTGGCAACGAAACCCGTGAGGTTGGCGCCGGCCTTGCCGCCGACGACGCTCACCGCATCGTGCAGCGAACGCCCGGCCGCGCGCGCCGCGTCCTGCAGGGTTTCGAGCGTGCGCGCACCGATGCCGCGCGGCGGGAAGTTGACAACGCGCAGGAAGCTGGTGTCGTCGTCCTTGTTCTCCAGCAGGCGCAGATAGGCCAGCGCGTGCTTGATTTCGGCGCGCTCGAAGAAGCGCAGGCCGCCGTACACGCGGTACGGCACCGAGGCATTGAAGAGCGCCGTTTCGATCACCCGGCTCTGCGCGTTGCTGCGGTAGAGCACGGCCATTTCCTTGCGCTCGTAGCCGTCGCGCGCGAGCTGGCGCATTTCCTCGACCATCCACTGGGCTTCGGCGAGGTCGGTGGGCGACTCGTACACGCGCACCGGCTCGCCCGGACCCTGGTCGGTGCGCAGGTTCTTGCCCAGGCGCTTCTTGTTGTGGCTGATGAGCTCGTTGGCCGAGTCGAGGATGTTGCTGTAGCTGCGGTAGTTCTGCTCCAGCTTGATCTGGTGGCGCACGTCGAACTCGCGCACGAAGTCGGTCATGTTGCCCACGCGCGCGCCGCGGAAGGCGTAGATGCTCTGGTCGTCGTCGCCCACGGCGATCACGCTGCTGTTCTCGCTCGGTGTGAACTGGCCCCCGACGGTGTTGCCGGTGAGCATCTTGATCCACGCGTACTGCAGGCGGTTGGTGTCCTGGAACTCGTCGATCAGGATGTGGCGGAAGCGCCGCTGGTAGTGCTCGCGCACCGGGTCGTTGTCGCGCAGCAGTTCGTAGCTGCGCAGCATGAGCTCGCCGAAGTCGACCACGCCCTCGCGCTGGCATTGTTCTTCGTAGAGGCGGTAGAGCTCGACCTTCTTGCGGTCGTCGTCGCTGCGCACTTCTACGTCGCCGGGGCGCAGGCCGTCTTCCTTGGCGCCGGCGATGAACCACTGGGTCTGCTTGGCCGGGAAGCGCTCGTCGTCGACGTTGAACTGCTTCATCAGGCGCTTGATGGCCGAGAGCTGGTCTTGCGTGTCGAGGATCTGGAAGGTCGACGGCAGGTTGGCCAGTTTCCAGTGCGCGCGCAGCAGGCGGTTGCACAGGCCGTGGAAGGTGCCGATCCACATGCCGCGTACGTTGACGGGCAGCATCGCCGTCAGCCGCGTCATCATTTCTTTCGCCGCCTTGTTGGTGAAAGTCACGGCGAGGATGCCCCCGGCGGAGACCTGGCCGGTCTGCAGCAGCCAGGCGATGCGGGTGGTGAGCACGCGCGTCTTGCCGGAACCGGCGCCGGCCAGGATCAGCGCGTTGCCCTCTGGCAGCGTGACCGCGGCGAGTTGCTCCGCGTTCAGGTTCTGGAGCAGCGGCAGCGCTGGGGGGTGGGCGTCAGCCGCAGGATCGTTAAACAACATCATGCGATTGTAGAAACCACGGCGTATGCGGGTTATATGAAGAACCGGAAGACCTGCCTTTGCGAGACCGCGTAAAATCAATCACCGGGCCCAAGTTTCTTGCGCCCGGTTTTTTGTGGGCGTTTTCCTTGCAGAACGCACCGCGAAAGCCGGCCGGACCAAGCGCTCATTCGTTTCTTTCAACGATTCCTTTCAGGAGCCTGGTCATGCAAATTTTCGATTACGACAACATCCTCCTGCTCCCGCGCAAGTGCCGCGTGGAGAGCCGTTCCGAGTGCGACACCAGCGTCACGCTGGGCGAGCGCAGCTTCCGCCTGCCGGTGGTGCCCGCCAACATGAAGACGGTGGTCGACGAGTCGATCTGCCTGTGGCTGGCGCAGAACGGCTACTTCTACGTGATGCACCGCTTCGACCTCGACAACGTCAAGTTCGTCAAGGAGATGCAGGGCAAGGGCGTGTTCGCTTCCATCTCGCTGGGCGTGAAGAAGGCCGACTACGACACCGTCGACCAACTCGTGGCACAGGGCCTCGTGCCCGAGTACGTCACGATCGACATCGCACACGGCCACGCCGACAGCGTGAAGAACATGATCGGCTACCTGAAGGAAAAGCTGCCCAAGACCTTCGTGATTGCCGGCAATGTCGGCACACCCGAAGCGGTGATCGACCTCGAGAACTGGGGCGCGGACGCGACCAAGGTCGGCATCGGCCCGGGCAAGGTCTGCATCACCAAGCTCAAGACCGGCTTCGGCACCGGCGGCTGGCAGCTGTCGGCGCTCAAGTGGTGCGCGCGCGTGGCGACCAAGCCGATCATTGCCGACGGCGGCATCCGCGACCACGGAGACATTGCCAAGAGCGTGCGCTTCGGCGCGTCGATGGTCATGATCGGCTCGCTGTTCGCGGGGCACGAGGAATCGCCGGGCAAGACGGTCGAGGTCGACGGCGTGCTGTTCAAGGAGTACTACGGCTCCGCCAGCGACTTCAACAAGGGCGAATACAAGCACGTCGAGGGCAAGCGCATCCTCGAACCCATCAAGGGCAAGCTGGCCGAAACGCTGGTCGAAATGGAGCAGGACGTGCAGAGCTCGATCAGCTACGCGGGCGGCCGCGCGCTGATGGACATCCGCAAGGTCAACTACGTCACGCTGGGTGGCGACAACGCGGGCGAGCACCTGCTGATGTAGGCCGCCCCACCCGGGCGCCGGTCAGGCTTCCAGCAACTGCACCGCGTGCCGGTGCAGGGTGTGGGCAGGATCGGCGAGCGCGTCGACCACATCGAAGTGGTTGAGCCCCGGTAGCACCTCGCACACCGGCACGGTGTTGCGTCCCCACGCCTCGCGGATCATCGCGTTGTGGCGGATGAACTCTTCGCTCTCCCCGCCGCCAGCAACGGCGTAGAGCTGGCCGCGTTTGGGCGCAGGCCACCGTGCCGGGCTGGCACGCAGGGCGTCTGCATCGGTCAGCTTCAGCACATTCTCGAGAAATGGCGTGCGCTGCAGCGGGCGAAGGTCGTAAAGGCCCGAGATCGACAGCGCGTTGCGCACGAGCTGCGTGGGCAGATCGGGTGCGACCGCCTTCCAGTCGCAAGCCAACAGCGCCGCCGCCATGTGACCACCGGCCGAATGGCCTGCTACGGTGATCCGCGAAGGATCGCCGCCATGGGCCGCGATGTGGCGCCAGGTCCATTCGAGCGCACGCACCATCTGCAGCAGGATGCCGGGCACCGTGACAGGCTGCTCCGGCGTGCCGGGGCACAGCGCGTAGTTGGGCTGGACCACGCAGATGCCGCGGTCATTGAACGCAGGCGCAATGAAGGAGTGGTCTTTCTTGTCCATGGCGCGCCAGTAGCCGCCGTGGATGAAGACCAGCACGGGCGCGTCGGGCACCGGTGCGGGAAAGATGTCGAGCGTTTCGTTCACGCCCTGGCCGTAGGGAAGATCGATCCGCGCCGGCAAGGCCTCGCGCACTGCGGCCGATTCGCGCGCCCATTGCTCGAAGTACGCGGGGTGATCTTTCACCCGTGCAAGGTTGTTGTACATGCCTTCCAGCCAGGCGGGGTCGAACGAGGCCATGCGGTCTTTGCTCCGTGTTTCGCGAGGCGCGCATCTTGGCACGGCAGGGTGCGCCAAAACAGGAGTTCCGGTTAAAATTCGCCTTGCGTTGGGGGGGTAGCTCAGCTGGGAGAGCGCCGCGTTCGCAATGCGGAGGTCGTGAGTTCGATCCTCATCCTCTCCACCAACCAATACAGAAAAGGCCTTGGCATCCGCCAGGGCCTTTTCTTTTTTCCGGCTCAGGTATCGAGCGTCAGATGCTGGCCGTGCAGCGCCGCGGCGCCCGGCGATGCAAGGAAGCCGATCGTCTGCGCGGCGACCGAGGTCGACACCCAGTCAGCCGGATTCGCGTCAGGCATCGCCTGCCGGTTGGCCGGCGTGTCGAGCACGCTCGGAGCCACGCTGTTGATGTTGACGCCATGCGGTGCCGCCTCAGCGGCCATGGCTTCCACCAGGCGCTGCAGCGCACTCTTCGAAGCGATGTACGCGGCCATGGCCGGCACGCCGCGCGCCGCGACCTTCGCCGTCACGGCGATGACGCTGCCTGCGCGTCGCTCGATCATCGAGGGCAGCACGGCCTGCGTCACCGCCACGAACGACCATGCGTTGAGATTCATCATCCGGTCCCAGCTCGCGCGCGTGAGCGCATGCGTCGCCTCACCCATCTCGAAGCCGCCTGCGATGTGGACCAGCGTATCGATGCGGCCGAAAGACTTGAGCGCCTGCTCCGCGAGGGCTGCCATCTCGGACGCGGAAGTCACGTCGCCCGCCAACAAAAGATGCTGCGAGTTGTCGAGGCCCGGGAAGACCTCCGCAAGACGACCCGCATGGTGATCGACCAGCGCAAGGCGCGCGCCCTGGTCGATGAAGTGCTGAGCCACGGCACGGCCCAGTGCGCCTGCAGCGCCGGTGATCAAGACATGGGGCGTGGTGTTGGCGTCGCTCATCGAAGTTCTCCTGGTTGAGAGGGCCGTGCCCCGTCGGTAGAGGCGAATCCTAACGCCGCGACCTACAAATTTTTTGGACGGGCAGAAATTCTGGGATATACTCGTGGTCTTGCCAGAAAACACCAAACGTTTTCAACGCAAGGGCTCTTAGCTCAGTTGGTAGAGCAGCGGACTCTTAATCCGTAGGTCGAGTGTTCGAGTCACTCAGGGCCCACCAACCAACATCGCGTCATCGCTGGAACGCCCGCTACTCACAAGGTAGCGGGCGTTTTTCATTGTGGCTGCTACCGCATGTACTGAGTGGGAGTGGCACCAAACGTGCGCTTGAACAAGGCAATGAACGCACTGATGTTGCTGTAGCCGAGCTCGAGGGCAACGGTCGTGACGGAGCGTCCCTCAGCCAGGAGCTCCAACCCACGCAGCAAGCGCGCACGCTGCCGCCATGTTCCAAGGCTGTATCCGGTCTCCAAGGGAAAGCGACGGTTCAGCGTGCGAGGCGAAATATTCGCCAACCCGGCCCAGGCGTCCAACGAACGATCGTCAGCGGGCTGCGCCAGGAGCTCTTGCGCGATCTTCATCAGCGATGGGCTTGTCGGCATCGGCAGGCTGAGCTCTTCGATCGGCAAGGACCTGATCTCGTTGACCACGACGAGTTCGAGCAAACCTCGCATCGCTCCAGCAGGCTCGCTGTTGAGACTTTCAAGCCGCCGCACTGTCTCGCGCAACAGGGCCGAGATACGAAGCGTCGCCGGTCGTTCAGGCAGCCCCTCACCCGCACCGCTCTGAACGTAGATGCTCCACGTGTCGACCTGTCCGTGCGCGCTCGCCCAGTGCAGTTGCCCGGGCGGTATCCACACCGCGTGCACGTTCGGCACGAGCCATTTGCCGAACTCCGTGCCAAGCGTCAGCAGGCCTCGCCAAACACCAAGGAGCTGCCCTCGTCCGTGGCTGTGAGGCTCCACCAGCGAACTCCCTTCGACGCATTGGGAAACAACGATCGCCAACGGCCCCGCGGCGCCATCTTTCAGGTCCGCAAGGTCAGGCTGCTGGGTTGTCGAGGACATGGCGCAAATGAGCTATTGAATGGCCTGAACAGCATAGCAACGCCAGGCCCAAAAACCTAGCATCGATCCAACACTTCAGAGCAGATGACCGCCATGCAAGCCCAAGACATCCTTCCCGACAGTGCCGACATGGAAGACAGAGCAAGAGAACGCAACGTCGTTGCACTCGGCGAGCTGTACGCCGAGCCATCCCCGATGATCCAGAAGGCGGTGTCTCGCAGACTGACCGAGTACCACCGCCCCTACCTTGAAGCCGCGACGTTCTTCTGCCTTGCGACCGGGCGCGAGAGTTCGGGCCTTGACGCTTCTCCGCGCGGCGGTCCGCCTGGCTTCGTGCACATGCTCGATGCCCAGACGCTCGCGTTCGCGGATTGGCCCGGCAACAACCGTATCGAGTCACTGAAAAATCTGCAGGACGACGACAGGGTTGCGATGCTCTTCCTGTTTCCCGGACTGGATGTGTTCATGCGCATCAATGGCCGCGGGCACATTTCCACATCGCCGGATCTGCTTGGCAGGCTTGTCGAGCGAGGCAAGCATCCCAAAGCCGCCGTTGTGGTCACGGTCGAGGAAGCCTTGTTCCACTGCGGCAAGGCCGTCAATCGCGCGCGGCTGTGGGATCCGGCCGCACTCCTGGATCGCAACTCCCTGCCAACGGTCGGGACGGTGCTGGTCGCACTTGCAGAGCTGAACGACGTCTCTGCGTCGGTCCTTGATGCGAAGTACCAGGACGCGGTCAAACACGATTTGTACTAACACGGAGCAATACATGACATCCAAGGTTTGGTTCATCACAGGCTCGTCTCGAGGACTCGGACGCGCATGGGCACAGGCGGCGCTGGAACGCGGCGACAAGGTCGTGGCAACAGCCCGCTCCATGGAGGCACTACAGCCGCTGGTGGCGAAGTACGGCGACGCCATCCTCCCGGTGACTCTCGACGTCACGGATCGCGACGCAGTATTCGCAGCGATGGACGCGGCAATTGCCCGTTTCGGCCGACTCGACGTCATCGCCAGCAATGCCGGCTATGCGTTGTTCGGCACCATCGAGGAAAGCAGCGAACCGCAGGCGCGTGCGCAGTTCGAGACCAACCTCTTCGGAACTCTCTGGATCATTCAGGCAGCGCTTCCCCACCTGAGGGCACAAGGCGGAGGGCACATCCTGGTGACCTCGAGCGTGGCGGGGATCATCACCTTCCCCACTGCCGGGGTCTACAACGCAACCAAATGGGCCGTCGAGGGACTCGTGGAGACGCTCGCATCGGAAGTCGGGGCCTTCGGCATCAAGGTGACGCTCGTCGAGCCCGGCGGCTACGACACGGACTGGCGAGGAGCCTCGGCCATCAGCGCTGAGCCGATGCAGGTCTACGAGGGGCTGCGCCAGAAGATCAAGGCCCTCAGCGCCACCCGAGCGCTGGGCAATCCGGTTGCCACGACTGCGGCGATCCTCGCTGTAGTCGACGCAGAGGAACCGCCGCTGCGACTCTTTCTCGGAAAGGCCTGCTTGCCTGCCGCGAAGCAGGCCTATTCGCAACGCATGTCGACCTGGGAAGCCTGGGCTGCCGTGTCCGAGGGAGCACAAGGCTGACCTGCGGACCGCCGGTGAGCCGGACTATCAGGAAGCGGCTCCCTGCCGCGCGATCCAGTCGTCGACACAGCGCTCGAGCAGATCGCGCCGCTCACCCACCTCGGCCATCAGATACTGGCGCGCGTGTGTCTGCGCCAGTTCGCTCGACAGGAACCATTGCTCGCGCTCCGGGCTTCCTTGTGCCGGCGGCGCACCCCATGCCGAACTGCCGAGAAAAGCCTCGGTGACGGGCAGTCGCCCATCGGTCTTGCCGACGTCCGACAAGGCGTCTCGCGCGCCGCCGAGGACGATGCGCACCTGCACGACCTCATCGTCCGCCTCGATGGAGGCTGCGAGGCCGCCCGCTTGATGCACGTGCCAGAGTTGCGCTGCAGAAGCATTGCGAACCCAGCTCTCCAGCGCGCGCGTCAAACTTCCAAGAATGATTTCTTTGTTCATACGGGAATATTTCACGGTTTTGCCTATCACTTGCAACCTGCTTCGGCCCCGACCTGCAAAAGACACCCATTGGGCATGGCATCTTGTACCTGCTGTCACGCATCACAACAACAAGAGACACAGGGATATCAACTTCGAAGCCAAAAAGCTCGTTCGGCCCGCTCATGCGGGTATTTTTTTGCCCGGCCGCGGCCAGGGCCGGTGACGATGTTCGGAGGCCACAGAATGTGACCTGCCTCGGACCACGCTTCGGGCGTGAGCTATATTTCCTCCCATGGAAAAGGCGTCCGACATAGGCAAACCCACCGTCCCCATCGACCTGATCGGGCCAGATCACTGGCCGCGCTCGAAGCGCGGTTCCGGTCGTGCCACCAAGGTGATCCTCGCGGTCGTGGGTGGCTTGGCGGCCGCAGGCCTGATCGCCTACCGCTTCTTCGGGCGCTGACCACCGATCCCCCGCACAAACAAAAGCCCGCCGTCCGGAAGACAGCGGGCTTTTTTCATGGGCATGGGTCAAGGTCACAGCCCTGCCCTTACTGAAGCCGCGAGCCCTTGGGCAGCCGCTTGGCCAGCCACTCGTGCACGTCCGCACGAATGTTGCGGCCTTCAAGCAGAAAGTTCTCATAGCGGCTCGGCACATAAGGCAGATAGACCAGCGGCATGCCTGCTTCCTCCGGCGTGCGCGCGGCCTTGCGGTTGTTGCAGACCGCGCATGCGCTCACGAGGTTGGTCCAGGTCCATGGGCCTCCGCGCGATTCGGGCAGCACGTGCTCGCATTGCAGGTCGCGCTCGTGGAACACGCCCGCGCAGTAGGCGCAGGTGTGACGGTCGCGGCGCAGCAGCTTGCTCTTGGTGACGCTCGGAATCACGTCGAAGAGGTTGATCTTCGACGCACCGCGCAGCGCGATGATCGGCGCCACTTCGACGCGCGACTGCACACCGCGCGCCACATTGAAGCCGCCACGCAGCGTGGCCAGCGGCAGGTCGCCGTCTTCCCATGCGACCGAGCCGGTCGCGTAGTGCAACACCGCCTGCTCGAGCGAAATCCAGGCTTGCGGCGTGCCCTGAATATCGAGTTGCAGGACGTGAGGGTGCATGACTCGCCTCCTTTTGCGGCGATGGTTGTGAGGTTGAATGAAATGAAACCATGGGGTGCACGAACGGAATCGAACCGTCGTCAGCGGGACCACAACCCGCGGCTCTGCCGTTGAGCTACGTACACCATAAGAAAAAGACGAGCAGCCGACTCACCACTCGCCGACCGCGCGCACGCGCTGGTCGAGATCGAGGCCTTCGATTGGTGCCTCTCGGCCCGGCGACGTCGGCGCGCATTCGTTCGCGCGACGTGCATCGGTCACGATGCCGAAGCGTTGGGCCAGGGCCAGCACCATGCGCTTGCGTGGTTGTGCCGGGCGCACGGTGATCATCCGGATCGGGGTGTTGCGCTTGCGCATGGTGGCTCCTTGGTTGTGTGACAGCTGAACAAAGAAAGAAATGGCCCCACGTGCACGACTCGAACGTGCAACCCCTTGCTTCGTAGGCAAGTGCTCTGATCCATTGAGCTAACGCGGGTCGAAAAACAAAAAGTGTCCGGTTACGAGTTCCGGCGCCGCCCAATCTTTGCGGCCGGTTTCCGCGGGAGGGCCATCTGCATGGCCCGGTCCCGCTCGGGTTCGGTGTTGTTCAAAAAAGCGGTGGCCCGCTTTCCATTTCGGTTGTGTCCTCACGCGACGGACAGCGCTCTGGGCGCTGCCCCGTACGACGTCGCTGCACAGGAGTGATCAATTCCTGCACATCCCGCCAGACCGTCTACGCGGTGGGCTCTGGCGGTGTGGTGAAGGCACACCCGAAATGGCAAACAAGAAGCCAAAAACAAAAAGGCCCGGAACCTTGCGGTGTCCGGGCCTCTGCATGAGAGAGCTTGGAAGGTGTGCGCCTATGCGCAACCTCCACCCGGTAGCACCTGATCCTCGACTTTTCCAACGCGCAGGCTGGCTGCAGCTTTTGTGGAATACACGTGGCTCTGGTGCTGATTCAGTCGGAACGACGGCATGCCATCGAAACCACCACACGCCCAGACGCGCACGAGCGATCGGCCCGAGGCGGGTCGAATGCTGGTGAGGTTCAATGCGGTGTTCACGATGGTTCCTGAGTCAAAAATTGCCGCTGTCGGCTGTAAAGGGTTGGAAAAAAGGTACGGCTTTGGGCCGCGATTGAGGGCAACTGTAAATAGTGTTTACGACTGCGTCAACAACCGGGACAATCTTTTTTTGTCTTGTTGTTGTTTTTGAACAGTGCCCAATATCACCGTCGCGCGCCGCCGCAATGCTCTCGCGCTGCACCGCCGCTTTCTCGAAGAGGCCGTTGCCGCGGGCCTGCCTGCCAAGGGGCTGGACCAGGCGTTTGCGAAGAAGATCGAAATCTCCCCCAGCATGTGGAGCCAGATCAAGAGTTCCCGGCCCATCGGCGACAACCTGGCACGGCAGATCGAACGGCACTGCAACGTGGAGCCGGGCTGGCTCGACAAGGAAGATCGCCCCTCCGAGGTGCCCGATGCAGCAGAAGAACGCTTCATTGCCGCCGCGCGCGAGGCATGGCGCACGGCCAATGCCAAGGGCAAGAAAGAGCTCAGCGGCTGGCTGAAGAAGCGCGCGCAGGACGCTGCCGGCAACGAGCCCGCGCCCTGAACAAGGATCAGCCCAGTTCGGGCGCGTTGCGCAGGATGGCCACGCGCATGTCGTCCGGAATGGCGACGGCGCGATGCGTTTCAAGCGAAGTCGTCACGATCACCTGTGTCATCTGCATGCGCACTTCGCCCGTCTCGGCGCTGAAGCAGCGCACAGCCAACGTCATCGAACGCGAGCCCAGCCGCTGCACCGTGAGCCCGAGGAGCACCTGGTCGCCCATGCGGCTCACGGCGCGGAAATCGACATCGAGCTTCACGGTCGGCAGGCCGATGCGGCGCTGCGCCACCAGGCCGTGGTAGCTGAGCCCCAAGCCTTCATTGACCCAATCCTCGATCAGCCCGTTGAGCATCACGAAGTACTGCGGATAGAAAACGATGCCCGCCGGGTCGCAATCCGAAAACCGGATCAGCCGCGGCCTGCGGAACTCGTTGCTCGCGGCCACCAGATCGACGTGCGTGTCGTCGCTCATCCTCAGCCCTCCTCGCCCGAAGGCTCGCCGCGCATCACATGCACGCGCAGCAGGCCCAGCTGCGTGTGCATCTGCTTGACCGTCTTCATGTCGAGCCCCGAGAACATCTCCAGAATCCACTGCTCGTGCTCGCTCGCCATCGTCTCGAAGGTGCGGCGCCCCGTGGGCGTGAGGCTCACGATCCACGCGCGGCGGTCGTCGGGGCTGGGCGCGCGCGCCACCATGCCTTCGCGTTCGAGCTCATCCGTCAGGCCCGTGACGTTGCCGCCGGTCACCATCAGGTAGCGCGACAGCACGCGCATCTTGAGCCCATCCTCGTAGCGGTAGAGCTGCGCCATGTAGTCGAAGCGCGCCAACGAGATGCCGAAGCGCTCGCGCAGCCGGCGCCGGATCTCGGCCTCGATCTGCGTGGTGCTGGCCAGCATGCGCAGCCACAGCTTGAGCATCGCGTGGTCCTCGTGGCCCGCGCGGGCTTCGTGGCCCAGTTCTTCCGCATCGCTCAGCGCGGCGTGCGAAGCATCGTTGTTGCGTGTCATGTCACTTCTCCCCCCGAAACCGAGATGGACTGCCCGGTGACCGACGCTGCACCGGGCCCGCACAGCCAGCGCACGGCATCGGCCACCTCGGACGGTTGCACGATCCGCTTCTGCGGATTGACGCTGGAAAACTCCGCCAGCGCGTCGGCCTCGCTGCGCCCGGTCTTGCCGACCACATTGGCGACGCTGTTGCGAAGGATGTCGGTGTCGGTGTAGCCCGGACACACGGCATTCACCGTGATGCCCTTGCGCGCCACCTCGAGCGCCAGCGAGCGCGTGAGCCCGATCACGCCATGCTTGGCCGCGGTATAGGCCGCCACATAGGCGTAGCCCTTCTGCCCCGCCGTGCTGGCGATGTTGACGATGCGGCCCCAGCCGGTGTCGAGCATGTCGGGCAGTGCCGCCTGCGCGCACAGAAAGCTGCCGGTGAGATTGACCGACAGCATCCGCTGCCAGAGCTCGAACGACGTCTTGAGGAAGGGCGCACTTTCGGCCGCACCCGCGTTGTTGACGAGCACAGCGACCGGGCCTCGCGCGGTGCGGGTCTCGGCGAACGCCGCCTGCACCGCCTCGGGGCTCGCCACGTCGGCGGCCACGACGCCATGCCCGCTGCCCGCGAGCGAATCGGCCACGCGCTGCAGCGCCTCACGGTCACGGCCCAGCAGCGTCAGGACGGCGCCCTCGGCCGCCAGGGTGCGGGCGATCTCGGCGCCGATGCCGCGTGCCGCGCCCGTGACGAGTGCGTGGCGGCCAGTGAGTGAATTTGATTGCATACCTGAATGTTTTAGTTCTGAATCATTTTAACGGAGTGCGCCGGCCCGGGTTGTCAGCGCATGAAACGGCCGCCGTTGAGGTCCAGCGTGGTGCCCGTCATGAAGGCTGCTGCCGGCGAAGCCAGATAGACCACCGCCGCGGCCACCTCCTCTGGCAATCCGAAGCGGCCGAGGGGAATGCCCGCCCGCAGCGCCCACTGCTTCGCTGGCTCCATGGCGTCGAGCGCGGGGCTGCGGATCGCCGCAGGGGCCAGCGCATTCACCGTCACGCCGTGCGGCGCCAGTTCCTGCGCGAACGACCGCGTCAGCGCCAGCAGTCCGGCCTTGCTCGCTGCGTAGTGCGCGCCGGTCACCGTGCTGGCCTGCTGCCCCGCCATCGAAGTCAGGTTGACGATGCGCCCCGCGCCGCGCTCACGCATGTGCCGCCCGGCAATGCGACAGCCGAAGAAGCTGCCACGCAGGTTGACGGCGAGCACGTCGTCCCACTCTTCAGGTGTGATGTCCCAGAGCGATGTGGTCGGCGTGCGCGCCGCGTTGTTGACCATGACGTCGACAGCGCCGAAATGTGCAACCGCCTTGTGGAAGCAAGCGGAGAACGCCGCCTCGTCGCGCACATCGAGTTGCAAGGCGAGCCCGCCGACCTCCGCCGCAACGGCTTCGGCATTCGCAAGCTCGATGTCGGCCAGGGCCACGCGCGCCCCGGCTTCCGCCAGCCCTCGCGCGATGGCCGCTCCCAGCCCCTGCCCCGCACCCGTCACGAACGCCACGCGGCCGGAAAGCGGGAGCAGCACTGCGCTCGTCATGCGATTCGCCTCAGGCCCTGGCGGGCCGTCCGTCCCAGGTCTGCGGCCCGACACCGCGCTCACGCAGCTTGAACTTCTGCACCTTGCCGTTCTCGGTGCGCGGCAGGTCGGCCAGCAGGTCGATGTATCGCGGCACGGCGAAGTACGGCAGGCGCCCTTCGCAAAAGCGCGCGAGTTCGGCGGGATCGATCGACACGCCCTCGCGCGCCACCAGCGCAGCCATCACCTCGTCTTCGGCCAGCTCGGAGCGCACCGGGTACACCGCGCACGAGGCCACGCCCGGGTGGCTCAGCAGCACCTGCTCAACCTCGAACGAGGAGATATTCTCGCCACGCCGGCGGATCGCGTCCTTGATGCGGTCGACAAAGCGGAATGCGCCGTCGGCGTCGCGCACCACGCGGTCCCCGGTGTGAAACCAGAGATTGCGCCAGGCCTCGACCGTCTTCTCCGGCATGTTGAAGTAGCCGCTCGCGAAGGCGTACGGCTCGTCCGCACGCAGCAGCAGTTCGCCCGCTTCGCCGGGCGGCAGCGCCACGTCGTCTTCATCGGCCACGCGCGCCTGGAAGCCCGGGCGCAGCCAGCCCATGACACCGCCGCGCGGCGAATCGGGCGCGGTGGCGATGGCGAAATTGGTTTCCGTCGAACCGTAGCCTTCGAGCAGCGACACGCCTGTGCGCGCCTTGAACGCAGCGCCTGCAGCAGACGGCACGCCGGGCCCCAGCCCGATGCGCACGCGGTGGTCGCGCTCCCCAGGGCCTTCCGGCTGCGCGAGCAGGATCGGCACCATCGCGCCCAGCAGATACACCACCGTCGCCCCGCTCGAGCGCATCGTCGGCCAGAAGCCCGAGGCCGAGAAGCGCGACTCGAACACAACTTGTGCGCCCGTCAGTGCGGCCTGCGCGAAGGTGTTGAGCGCGTTGATGTGAAAGAGCGGCAGCGTGGTGCACAGCACGTCGTCGGCGCCGACGCCGAGCACTTCAGCGCTGTTCACGCCCCACCAGAAATACTGCGCGTGAGGACAGATCACACCCTTGGCCGGCCCCGTAGTGCCGGAGGTGTAGAGGATCGCGAGCGGGTCGCCGGGCTGCACCGCAGCCGGATCAACGGGCTCCCCGCCCTCGGGATACGCCACGACGCGCACACCTTCAGGCGCTCGCCACGCATTGGATGCAGCTTCCCCAACCACCCAGACCTCGCGCAACGCAGTGCGCGTCAGGTCTGCCGTCGCGAGCCGCTCCAGAAAGCCCGCCTCGATCACCAGCAGCTTCGCCTCGCTGTTCGCCAGGAAGTATTCGATCTGCGGCCCCATCGACGCCGTGTTGACCGGCACCATCGATGCCCCCAACCAGCCTGCGCCGAGAAAGCTTTCGAGAAACTCGACACGGTTTCCGCACATCACCGCAATGCGGTCGCCACGTACCACGCCAGCCGCCGCCAATGCCCCAGCACGCACAGCCGCAGCCCGCGCCGCATCGCCATGCGTCCACTCGCTCCCCGCGATCCGCAGCAACGCACGCGAGCCGAACAGCCCGGCCTGCCGCCGCAGCATCGCCGGCAGCGTGCGCAGGGCGGGCGGTACGGCGCGCGGGTCACTCGTCATCGTGCGTGCCTCCGCCGAGGTAGGTGGCCTGCACCCGCGGGTCGCTGGCCAGCTCGGCCGAAGCACCCGACAGCGCAATCTCGCCCGTCTCCAGCACATAGCCCTCGTCCGAGCTTTCGAGCGCGGCGCGCGCGTTCTGCTCCACCAGCAGGATCGACACGCCGTCTTCCCGCAGCTTGCGCACGATGGTCAGAATGTCGCGCACGATCAGCGGCGCCAGTCCGAGGCTGGGCTCGTCGAGCATCAGCAAGCGCGGCGCCGACATCAGCGCGCGCCCCACCGCCAGCATCTGCCGTTCGCCACCCGAGAGCGTGTCCGCGCGCTGCGAGCGCCGTTCGGCCAGCCGCGGAAAGCGGTCGTACACCGACTGCAGCCGCTTCTTCATTGCATCGCCGCGCAGCCGCTTGGCGTACGCGCCGAGCTGCAGGTTGTCGAGCACGGTGAGCTCGCCGAACAGCTCGCGCTTCTCGGGCACGAGGCACAGGCCGCGCTCCACGCGCGCCTCCACGTCCAACCCCTGCAGGTCTTCGCCTTCGAAGCGCAACGTGCCCTTGCAGGGCAGCAGGCCCATGGCCGCGGCCAGCAGCGTGGTCTTGCCCGCGCCGTTCGGCCCGATCACCGAAATGATCTGGCCCGGCTGCAAGTCGAGCGACACTCCGCGCACCGCCTCGACCTGCCCGTACGACACATGCAGATCGCCGATCTCCAGCATCGCGGTCATACAACGCTCCCCAGGTAAGCCGCCTGCACACGCTCGTCCGCGCGCACCGCCGACGGCACGCCCTCCACGAGCTTGGAGCCGAAGTTCATCACCACCAGCCGGTCTACCAGTTTCATCACGAAGTCCATGTCGTGTTCGACGATGAGGATGGTCACGCCCTCCTCGCGCAGCTTGCGCAGCAAATCGCCGAGTGCCATCTTTTCCTTGCGGCGCAAGCCGGCGGCCGGCTCGTCGAGCACCAGCAGCACGGGGTCGGCGGCCAGAGCGCGCGCAATTTCCAGGATGCGCTGCGTGCCCAGCGGCAGGCTGCCCGCCAGTTCGTGCGCGCGGTCGCCCAGGCCGATGCGGTCGAGCTGGCGCTGGGCCTCCTGCAGGATCTGGCTTTCTTCCGTGCGATCGAGCCGCAGCCCCGCCTTCAGGATGCCCGAGCGCGTGCGCGAGTGCGCACCCAGCGCCACGTTGTCCAGCAGGCTCATGTGCGGGCGCAGCTTCACGTGCTGGAAGGTGCGCGCCAACCCCAGCCGCGCCACCTCGCGCTGCGGCATGCCCGCGATGTCGTGGTCCAGGAAGCGCACCTGGCCCGCGCTCATCGGCAGCGTGCAGGTCAGCAGGTTGAACATGGTCGACTTGCCTGCGCCGTTGGGCCCGATCAGCCCGACGATCTCGCCGGCCCTCACGTCGAAGCTCACGTCGTTCACCGCAACCAGCCCGCCGAAACGCTTGACCGCACCATTCACTGACAACACCTGCGAGCCGCGTTCAGGCAGCGTGCGATGCGGCAACGGTTCCACCGGCGGCGCCTCGTGGCGCGACGGTCCTTGCGCAGCACCGCGACGACGCGTCCAGCGTCGCAGCAGGCCCATCACGCCGCCGCGCGCAAAGTGCAGCAGCAGGATGAACAGCGCGGCGAAGGCCACGGCCTCCAGCTGGCCGGCGCGTTGCGTGAGCATCGGCAGCACGTCCTGCAGGCCGTTCTTCAGCACCAGCACCAGCGCGGCGCCAACCAGCGCACCACCCAACTGACCGAGACCGCCGGCCACCGCCATCAGCAGGTACTCGATGCTGGCGCGCACGTCGAAGGGCGACGGGCTCACGAAGCGGTTCATGTGCGCATAGAGCCAGCCCGCCAGCCCCGCGAACAGCGCGGCCGTCACGAACAGCGACAGCCGCACGCGGTACGCATCAGCCCCCACGCTCGCCAGCAGCGTCGCACCGCCGCGCAGTCCGCGAATCGCGCGACCCGGCCGCGACTGCAGCAGGTTGTAGCTGAACAGGCAGGCTAGGCCGACCACCACCCAGATCAGGTAGTACATCGCGCGCGGGTCGGCCAGTGACCATCCCGCGACCTGCAGCGCCGGAATGTTCGACAGCCCCGTGTGCCGACCGAGCGCATCGACGTTGCCGAACAGCATCGCGATCGACAGTCCCCAAGCGATGGTGCTCAGCGGCAGAAAGTGCCCGCCGAGCCGCAGCGTGAGCATGCCGATGGCAAGCGCCGACAGCCCCGTGAGCAGCAGCGCGAACAGCAGCCCGATCCAGGGCGACATGCCCTGCGTCGTCGTCAGCCATGCGGTGGCGTAGGCCGCGATGCCCACGAAGGCCGCCTGCCCGAACGATGTGGCGCCGCCCACGCCCGTGAGCAGCACAAGGCCCAGCGCCACCAGCGCGCCGATGCCGATGTCGTTGAGCAGCGAAACGGTGAAGCTGCCCGCCAGCACCGGCACCAGTGCCAGCACGACGACGAGCCCGGCGATCCACGCCCGGCGCTTGTTGCGATTGGCGTTCATTGGTCCACCTCGTCTTCTTCCTCTTCGGCATGCGTGGCCATGAAAGACCGCAGCATGAGCACCGGAATCAGCAGGCTGAACACGATCACGTCCTTCAGCGCGCCGCTCCAGAACGAGGCAAAGCTCTCCACCACGCCAACCGCGAGCGCGCCAATGGCCGTCATCGGATAGCTCACGAGCCCGCCGATGATCGCGGCCACGAAAGCCTTCAGACCGATGATGAAGCCCGAGTCGTAATACATCGTCGTCACCGGTGCGATCAGCACGCCGATCAGCCCCGCCAGCAGCGAGGCGCAGCCGTACGCCAGCAACGCCGTGCGCACCGGCCGTATGCCGACCAGCCGCGCGCCCACCCGGTTCACGGCCGTGGCGCGCAGCGCCTTGCCTGCCACCGTGCGCTCGAACACCAGGAAGAACAGCCCGCTCAACACGATGGCCGCTCCCACCATCAACACCACCTGCCCGCTGACCGTGAAGCCGTCACCCAGCGTAAACACGGCGCTGGTCAGCGGCGTGGTGCGCGAACCCTCGGGCCCGAAGAACAGCAAGCCCAGCCCCGACAGCAAAAAGTGCAGCGCCAGCGACACGATCAGCAGCACCAGCACCGATGCATCCGCGATCGGCTGGAACACCACTCGCGCCAGCAGCGGCGCGATGGGCACCACCAGCAGCACCGCCACCGCGATGTGCACCGCCACCGGCACGCCCGGCCGCGCCGCCAACCATGCGAGCACGCACGGAATGGCGGGCAGCACACCCCACATCAGCACCGCCTTCGGAATGCGCGCGGCCTCGCCGCGACGCAGCAGGCTGCCGATCTCGGTGGCCAGGGCCAGTGCGGCCAGCACCGCGACCATACCGATGGTCGGCGGCACGCGGTCGGTTTCGAAGGCCGCGAGCGACAGGGCCGCAAAGGCCGCGATGTCGCCGAACGGCACGAACACCACCCGCGTGACGGAAAAGATCAACACCAGCCCCAACCCGGCCAGCAGATAGACGGCCCCGTTGGCCAGGCCGTCGGTGAGGAGAATCAGCGCCACGTCCCATGTCATCGCGCGGCCCTCCGGAAAGACAAAGGCGAGAGGTTCAAGGTGCGAGCTTCCATTGGCCGTTGTCGAGCTTGACGATCACGCGGGCGCGTTCGTCCACGCCGTAGAGACTGCCGGGCTTGAAGGTGTAGACGCCGTGCGTGCCCACCACTTCCTTCGTGCTGAAGATGGCATCGCGCAGTGCCACGCGGAACTCGGGCGTGCCCGGTTCCGCCTTCTTCATGGCGCGCGAGGCGGCATCGACGAACACCAGCCAGCCGTCGAACGAATAGGCCGAGAAGGCGTCGCTGGTCGGTGCGTTGTTGACCTTCTGGAACACGGCGCGGAAGTCGGTCGCGATCTTCTTGGTCGGGTAGCTGTCCGGCAGTTGCTCGGCCACGATCACCGGGCCGGTGGGCATCAGCGCGTTCTGGCCGGCCGCGCCGACCACGCGCACGAAGTCGGGGTTGATCAAGCCGTGCTGGCCGTACACGCCGCCCTTGAAGCCGCGCTCCTGCAGCGCGAGAAACGGCAGCGCCCCCGGCGTGCCGGCACCGCCGGTCATCACCGCGTCGGGCCGCAGCGCCACGATCTTCAGCACCTGCCCCGTCACCGAGGCGTCGGCACGCGCATAGCGCTCGTTGCTCACCACCTTGATGCCTGCGCCGGGCGCGGCCTTCATCAGCGCGTCGTAGACCAGGTCGCCCCAGGCGTCGGAGAAGCCGATGTAGCCCACGGTCTTCACGTTGTTGCGCTTCATGCGCTCGACGACCGCATCGATCATCAACTGCGTCGGCTGCGCCACCGTCATCACCCAAGGGTTCTCGTTGGGGTCGAGCAGGATGGGCGTGAGGCCGATCATCGGCGTCTTTGCTTCCTTGCCCACCTGCGCCATCGCAATGGCGGCCGGCACGCCCGATGT
The DNA here is from genome assembly GCF_059416325.1 of Variovorax sp. GW821-FHT09D05. Lineage (NCBI taxonomy): Bacteria > Pseudomonadati > Pseudomonadota > Betaproteobacteria > Burkholderiales > Comamonadaceae > Variovorax > Variovorax sp. GW821-FHT09D05. The sequence continues at coordinate 317,779 of NZ_JBWKOZ010000009.1, forward strand.
GCCCATGAGCACGTCGACCTTCTCCTCCTCGATCAGCTTGCGCGCGTTGCGCCCGGCCGTGGTGGGGTCGGAGCCGTCGTCGAGCACGACGAGCTGGATCTTGCGGCCGTTCACCTCGCCCTTGTAGGCCAGCGCGGCCTGCATGCCCTTGGCGTAGGGCACGCCCAGCGAGGAGTTGGGCCCCGACAGCGACACGCTGAGGCCGACCTTGAGGTCGGCCGCGAACGCGCTCGCTATGCCACAGGCGGTCAGCGCCGCGGCGAGGGTGCCGCGCGTCAGGATCTGCATCAGGCTCTTCATGTCGTAGCTCCGGTGAGGATTGTTGGAATGGACAGGTGGGTAACTCAAATGAACAACTGGATGGCCGGCAACGCGCGCGGGGCGTTGAGCAGGTCGACGCGCTTCTCGCGGATCAGCCAGCCGGTGGAGGTGCGAACAAGGTGATGGCGGGCGGTGCCGCTCAGCAGGATCTGGTCTTCGCCGCGCGCCTCGACGTAGAGGAACGGCGTGCGCAGCCATGCCTCGTCGCCCTCCTCGCGCTCGATGCGCGAGGGCTGCAGTACATGCTGGCTGTGGCTCGCAGGATGCTGCGAATGCGCGCGCGGGTTCTTGAGGCGGTCGACGCGCAACTGCAGCAGCAGCCGGTCTTCATAGGCCAGCGAGTTGTGCGAGAACGGGTCGGCCTGCGCCGCACCGAGCAGCGGCACCCAGTAGTGGCCGTCTTCGGCGAACAGGGCCAACCAGTCGTCGAGCCGCCGCTCGTCGAGCAGCGCCGCCTCGTGGGCGACGAAATCGCGCGGGTCCGTCATGCCGCAGCCTCCATGCCCGCCGCCATGGACTTCGCCCAGGCGCGGAACTGGTTGCGCATCAGCAGTTCGTTGGTGCCGTTGGTGGTGACCGTGGTTTGCTGCGTCTCGGCCGGGTCGTAATTGCGGTGCAGGCTCACCCACTCGTTGCCGCCGGCGCGCAGGCCCTGCTGGATGCTCTCGAACAGGTGCACGTCGTCGTGCGCGACCACCGACATCGGCGAGAACACGAGGCGGTTGTAGCTCATGGCGCGCTCGAACAGCAGCGCGGGCGCACCCGCCGCACGGAAGCTCCAGGCCTCGATCAGCGTGCGGTTGGCCGCCAGCGGGCGAATCACGCGAATGGCCTGCGGCGAGCCCTTGACCGACAGGCTCGGATAGAAGACCGAGTTCTGGGGCGAGCGCTGCAATATCTCGGTGGCCCGCGCCTCGCCGTGCGCGGCGCGCATCGCGGCTTCGTACTCGGGCAGCTGCGCGTAGTTGGAGTGGATGCTGAAGTTCACTCCCAGCACGCTGTGCCCGTTAGCGAACACGCGCCCGCCCATCTTGTCGAAGAACTCGTAGCCCGAGCCGAAGGGCAGTATCTGCTCCATTGCCATCGGCTTGGGGTCCGTGGGCGCATGGCCTTCCCACAGCGCCTCGGCCGCCTTGGTGGCCGACTCGTGCGTCGACATCGGGTGCACTGTGTCGTTGATGTTCTCCAGGTACATCTTCCAGTTGCAGTGGACGATGTTGCGCAGCACACCTCCACCCACTGTCAGCTTGCCTTCGGGCGAGCGGTCGACCATGTTGTCGATGGCGCCCAGCACCTCGCCGAAGTAGTCCTCGAACGAAGGCCCGGTGTCAGACAACCGCACGAACACGAAGTCGCGGTACACCTTCACGTGCTTCACCACCGACAGCCCCTGCCCCGATTCGCAGGCCTTGAGCTGCGTGCCCTCGTAGCCGTTCTTCAGCGGCAGCCCGAGCGGCGCGCCGTCGAGCTTGTAGGTCCACGCGTGGTATGGGCAGCGGAAGAACCGGCCGGTGTTGCCGCATTCGTCCGTCACCAGTTGCGTACCCTTGTGGGCGCAGCGGTTGTAGAGCACGTGCACATCGCCATCGGGCTGGCGCACCATCAGCAGCGGCCGTCCCGCGATGTCCTGCGTGACGAAGTCGCCGGCCTCGGGCACCTGGCTCGCGTGGCCGAGGAAGACCCAGGTGTTGGCGAACAGGTTCTCCTGTTCCAGCGCGAAAAGCTCTTCGCTGAGGTACAGGTCGCGGTGCACCCGGTCGTCCTGCACCAGCGCCGCGACGAGATCGGGGCGGTTGCGATGGATGGTCATGGCGATGTGCTCGGTGGTTCGGCGGAAACTACGGAACCAGCTTCCACTGGCCCTTTGTCATCTGCACGATGACCACGCCGCGCTGGTCGGAGCCATAGCGGTCGTCGGGCTTGAAGGTGTAGATGCCGTGCGTGCCCACCAGCTCCTTGGTACTCACGATGGCGTCGCGCAGCGCCGTGCGGTACTGCGGCGTGCCCGGCTCGCCCTTGGTGCGCGAGGCCGCATCGGCCAGCAGCAGGTAGGCGTCGTAGGTGTACGACGAGAAGGCATCCGTCGGCACCGCGCCATTGACCTTCTGGTACGCGTTGCGAAAGCCCATCGACACCTTCTTGATCGGGTTGCTGTCGGGCAACTGGTCGGCCACCAGCACCGGTCCGCTGGGCACCTGCAGGCCTTCGATGGAAGCGCCGCCCACGCGCACGAAGTCGGCGTTGATGAGGCCGTGCGTGCCGTAGATCTTGCCCTTGTAGCCACGCTCGGCCAGCGCGATGTAGGGCAGCGCGCCGGGCGTGCCCGAGTTGCCGGCGAACACTGCATCAGGCCGCGACGCGACAATCTTCAGAACCTGCCCGGCCACGGACGAATCGCTGCGCGCATAGCGCTCGTTCGCCACCACCTTGATGCCGGCGGCGTCGGCGCTCTTCACCAGCGAGTCGTAGGCCAGGTCACCCAGTGCGTCCGAGAAGCCGATGAAGGCCACCGTCTTCACGCCCGATTTCTTCATGCGCTCGACCACGCCAGCGACCATGAGCGGGAACGGCTGCGACACCGTCACCGTCCACGCGCCCTCGGGGCCGGCGATGGTGACCGGCGTGGGCGAGATCAATGGCGTGTTCAGTTCCCTGGCCACCGCTGCGATGGCCATGGCGCCCGGCACGCCGGAGGTTCCGATGAGCACGTCGACCTTGTCCTCGGTCACCAGCTTGCGTGCGTTGCGCCCAGCTGTGGTGGGATCAGAAGCGTCGTCGAGCACGATCAGCTGTACCTTGCGACCGGCAATCTCCGGGTGCTCGGCAATGGCGGCCCGGATGCCCTTCTCGTAAGGAATCCCGAGCGCGGCCACGGGGCCCGAGAGCGAGCTGATGAAGCCGATCTTCAGGTCAGCCGCCATGGCCTGCGAGGCTGCCAGCGCAAGCGCTGTTGCGCCAAGGATGTGAGTTAGCTTGTTCTTCATCTCAGGGCACCAGCTTCCATTGACCCTTTTCGAGCTTCACGACGACGCGCGAGCGGTCATCCGAACCATAGCGGTCAGTGGGCTTGAAGTTGTAGACCGAATGCGTGCCCACCAGCTCCTTGGTGCTCACGATGGCATCACGCAGCGCCAGCCGGAATTGCGGGGTGCCAGGCTCAGCCTTGCTGGCCAACGCGCGTTGCGCAGCGTCGAGATAGATCAGCCACGCATCGAAGCTGTAGGCCGAGAAGGTGTCGGTGGGCGCCGCGCCGTTGGCCTTCTGGTAGGCGGCGCGGAAGTCCATCGCGATCTTCTTCATCGGGTTGTTGTCGGGCAGCTGCTCGGCTACCACCACCGGGCCGGTGGGCGCCAGCAGGCCTTCGACCGACGGACCACCAACGCGGATGAAGTCGGGGTTGATCAGCGAATGCATGCCGTAGATCTTTCCCTTGTAGCCGCGCTCGGTGAGCGCGAGGTACGGCAACGCACCGGGCGTGCCCGACGCACCGGTGATCACCGCGTCGGGGCGCAGCGCCACGATCTTCAGCACCTGGCCGGCCACCGACGAATCGCTGCGCGCATAACGCTCGTTCGACACCACCTTGATGCCTGCCGTGGGCGCCGACTTCATGAGCGCGTCGTACACCAGGTCGCCCCAGGCGTCGGAGTAGCCGATGTAGGCCACCGTCTTCACGCCGGCCTGCTTCATCTTCTCGACCATCGCGCCCATCATCAGCGGCGCGGGCTGCGGCAGCGTCACCATCCATGCGCCTTCTTCGCCTGCCAGGTCGGCATTGGCGATGGAGATCAGCGGGGTCTTGGTTTCACGCGCCACGCCGGCAATGGCCAGCGAGCCCGGCGCTCCGGCCGTGCCGATGATGACGTCGACCTTGTCTTCCTCGATCAGCTTGCGCGCATTGCGTGCGGCCGTGGACGGGTCTGACGCATCGTCGAGCTGGATCACCTGGACCTTGCGGCCTGCGACCTCCGACTTGTACGCGACTGCCGCCTTCATGCCCTTGTCGTACGGAATGCCGAGCGATGACACCGGCCCCGACATCGAAGTGATGAAGCCGACCTTGAGATCGGCGGCCCACGCGCCCGCGGCGCTCAGCGCGCCGAGGCCCGCGGCAATGGCCGCGAGTGTGCGAATTCGGTTCAGGACTTTCATGGCGAGGCTCCAGAGGTGGTTTTGGATGAACGTGAGGAAAGCAAAAAACTCAGAGGGCGAGACTTCCGACGCTGGTGCCGCCGCACACATACAGCACCTGTCCCGTGACGAAGCTGTTCTCGGCATCGGCGAAGAAACGCACGGCGCGTGCCACATCGGCCGATTCGCCGAGGCGCTTGACGGGAACCGAGGCTGCGAGCGCGCGTTCCTTCTCGCTGCCGGCTTCGACCACGTCGTAGAACATGTCGGTGCGGATCGGCCCCGGCGCCACCACGTTCACCGTGATGCCGTCAGCGGCAAGCTCCAGCGCCCAGGTGCGCGCCATGCCCAGCATGCCGGCCTTGGTGGCCGAGTAGCTGGTGCGCGTGGCCAGCCCCAGCGCGGCGCGTGACGACAGCAGCACCACGCGGCCGAAGCGCTGCGCACGCATCGCGGGCAGCGCACCTTGCACGAGCTGAATGGCACAGCCCAGGTGCAGGTCGACCAGTGCGTCGAGGTCGTCGAGCTTTACTTCGGGCAACAGCGCGGCGCGGATGACGCCTGCGTTGTGGACGATGGTGGTCGGCGCGAAGCGTTCGACCAGTTCGCGCACCGCCTCGCCCGTGGCGGCGCGGTCGCTCAGGTCGACCTCGATGCTGTGCAGCTTCGGATGGTCGATTTCGGCCTTGCGGCGCGCGAGCGACACCACCTCGTAGCCCTGCGCGAGCAGGTCCTCGCAGATCGCCTTGCCGATGCCGGCGCTGCCGCCGGTGACGGCCGCGACCTTGGGCGCCGCGCTCATGCCGAGGCTCCCACCAGTGCCAGCACGCGCAGCGGGCTGCCGCTGCCCTTCTCGATCTTCAGCGGCGGGCAGATCAGCACCGCACCGGCCGGTGGCAGCAGGTCGAGGTTGCTCAGGCACTGCAGCCCGTAGCGGCCCGCGCCGTGCATGTAGTAGTGACACGGGTACGGCGGCCGCAGGTGATAGCCCTGCCCCGCATCGGTGCCGATGGCTTCGGAGCCGAAGCCCAGCACGTCGCGCTGCTCGACCAGGAAGCGCACGGCCTCGGTGCTCGGACCCGGCGTGTGCTGGCCCGTCTCGTCGAAGTTCTGATAAGCCTCGGGGTCGCTGCGCTTGGACCAGTCGGTGCGCATCAGCACCCAAGCGCCTTTCGGGATGCGGCCATGCGCCGCCTCGTAGCGCTCGATGTCGGCCACGCTCAGCAGGTAGTCGTCGTTCGACTGCACATCGGCCGAACAATCGATCACGCAGGCCGGCGCCACGAAGTGCTGCACGGGAATGGTGTCGACCGAGTTGTTCGGCAGGTCACGGCCCGAGATCCAGTGGATCGGCGCGTCGAAGTGCGTGCCGGTGTGCTCGCCGCAGGAAAAGTTGTTCCAGTACCAGCCCGGGCCACGCTCGTCGTACTTGGACACTTCCTCGATGCGGAAGGGCCAGCACTGGCCCATCTCGGGCGGCAGCGCGATCTGCGGGAACTCGGGCGTGAGCGTCTGCGTGAGGTCGATCACGCGGATGCGGCCACTGGCCATCGCGGTCACCAGGCCGCCGAGGATTTCGGCGGCGGACATCAGTTCGGTTGTCGTGGTCATTCGTATGGCTCCTGTCTCAGCCGCCCGCCGCGAGCTCGCGCTCGAGCACCTTGGGGTTGTCGCGCCAGCGCTCCAGCCACTCCTGCGCCACGTCACCGGGGTAGACGTCTTCCACGCCGTCGCGCAGCGCCTTCACGATGGCGTTGGCCAGCGCGGTGGGTGCGAGCTTGGGTGGTGGCGTGTGCTGGTTCCATTCATCGTCGATGGGCCCCGGGAACACATTGATCACGCGGATGCCGGCCGGCCGCATCTCGGCACGCAGGCACTGCGCGAGCGAGTGCGCTGCGGCTTTCGACGCGCTGAAGGTGCCGTGCGGCGGGAAGTTGCTGAGCGCGTAGATCGACAGCAGGTTGACCCAGGCCGTCGCGCCGGTTGCGCCGTCGGCCGAGCGGCCCTTCAGCGCGGGGCCGAACTCCTGCGCCAGACGAAGCAGGCCGAAGTAGTTGATGTCCATCTCGGCCTTGGCCACGTCGGTGCCGCGCCGCGCTCCGATGCCGAAGGTGCGGTGCACCTCGGCGTTGTTGATCACGATGTCGACCTTGCCGCCGATGGAGCCCGCAAGCTCCGTCACCTGGCGGCCGTTGGTCAGATCGAGCGGCACCAGCGTGACCTGCGGCAGCGCCGAGATGTCGTCGAGCCCCTCGCCCATCTTCTTCCAGGGCTCGGCATGGCCGACCCAGACGATGTCGGCGCCAGCCTTCACCAGCGCGCGCACGATGGCCTGGCCGGTCTCGGTCTTGCCGTCTGTCACCAGCGCCTTGCGGAACTTGGGGTCGCTGGTCATTTCGCGAAGCATCTTGTCGTCGGCCATATGGGCACTCCCTTCATTCGGAAAACCAATGAGAACGGCCTGCCCCGCGCGGTCGAGCCGGGCGCCGACACGCACGCGTTGCGGCGCATCGCCGACCTCGCCATGCAGGTGGACCATGAGCGTGGGGCCGGCATCCAGGTGCACCAGGCCCAGCCGCCAGGGCAGCCGCTCGCGGAAGAACAAGTCGTTGCTGTGATGCAGCGTGGTGCTGCCGAGCAACTCGCCCTCGCCGCTCTGCTGGCGCCAGCGCAAGGCGGCCGAGAGGCACTTGTGGCAGACCTCGCGCGGCGGGTACTGCACCGTGCCGCAGTCCTCGCAGGTCTGCAGTTCGAAGCGGCCTTCGGCGGCAGCAGCCGTAAGGCCGAGCGCCACGCGGCCACGCGCGCCGGGCGGCAGGTTCATCTGCCGGGTGCGCAGCACCGGGTTCTTGCGCGGGGGGCGCATCATCGGCATGGTCATAGCGCCTCCGCCGGGCCGCCCCAAGGCAGGCGCGCGGCCCCCTCGGGGGGCAGTGCAGCCGCGAAGCGGCAAACGTGGGGGTACATCATTCCGGTCTCCCCAGGATGACGGCGCCTGTGCACAGGCAGCGGTCGTAGGTCACCATGCCGAAGCCGGCGACCAGGCCCAGCTGTGCATCGGGCACGGTGCGTGGGCCTGCTTGATCAGTCAGTTGGCGGATCGCCTCGACCATGCCGAGGAAGCCGCCCGCCGCGCCGGCCTGCCCTGCCGAGAGCTGCCCGCCACTGGTGTTGTTCGGAAAGCTGCCGTCGAAGGTCATGGTGTGCGACTGCACGAAGGCCGGGCCCTCGCCCTTCTCGCAGAAGCCCAGGTCCTCGAACTGCATCATCACGATGACGGGGTAGTCGTCGTAGGTCTGCACGAAGTCGAGCTCGGTGGGCTGGATGCCGGCCTGCGCATACAGGTCGTCGCGGTCCTTGCGCCATCCGCCCTGCACCATCACGGGGTCTTCGGCGTAGGCGTTGTGGCGCTCGATGGCGCCGCGGATCACCACGTGCGCCAGGCCCAGGTCGCGCGCGCGCTCCTCGCTCATCACGAGGAAGGCATCGGCGCCCGCACAGGGCATCACGCAGTCGAACAGGTGGATCGGGTCGGAGATGGGCCGCGCGGCCATGTACTCGTCGAGCATCAGGCCCTTCTTGAACATCGCGTTCGGGTTGCCGAGCGCGTTGGTGCGCTGGTCGACGCAGATGCGGCCGAAGTCTTCGCGCTTCGCGCCGTAGGTGCGCATGTAGTTGGCGGTGATGAACGCGAAGATCGAGTTCGGGCCGCCCGAGCCGTAGGGGTAGCTGGCATCGCGCGCGAAGTTGCTGAAGCTGCCCAGCGTCTGGCGAAAGGAGTCGACGTGGTTGGTGTCGGCACCCACGCAAGCCACGATGTCGGCATCGCCCGCCTGCACCGCCCGCGCCGCACGGCGCAGGCACATCACGCCAGATGCACCGCCGGTAGGCACATGGTCGAGCCAGCGAGGCGACAGGCCCAGGTGCTGCGTGACACCCACGGCCGTGTCGGGCGCGAGCGAGAAGCTGCTGAGGCACAGGCCGTCGATCTGCTCCTTGGCCACGCCGCTGGCATCGACCAGCGCCTCGATGGCCTGGCCGATGAACCAGTGCGCGGTGCGCGTGGAGTAGCGCACGTAGGGCACGGTCACGGGCACCGCGACCGCGACGCCTTCGTAGGAGAGCCGTCGTTTCGTCGTCATGCCTGCCTCTTCTTCATGGCGCGTGTGTCGACGCAATGGCCCTGGCCCGGCAGCGACTGCGCCATTTCGCGCAGCTGGCCGCGCTGGATCTTCTGCGACGGGGTGAGCGGCAACGCATCGACGAAGGCCACGTAGCCGGGTGCCTTGTAGTACGCCAGTTGGGCCAGTGCGTGTTCGACGATGCTGGTGGCGACTTGCGTGCGCTGCGAGGCGTCGATGTCTTCGCGCACCACGATGCAGGCCAGCACCTCGTCGCCACGTACCGCATCGGGCGTGGCTGCCACGGCCGAGGTCTTCACCGCCGGGTGCTGGTTGAGCACGCTCTCGACCTCGACGGCCGAGATGTTCTCGCCGCTGCGGCGGATCACGTTCTTCTTGCGGTCGACGAAGAAGAAGTTGCCCTCGGCGTCGCGGCGCACCAGATCGCCGGTGTGGAACCAGCCATCGGCCCAGGCTTCGCGCGTGGCTTCCTCGTCCTTCAGGTAGCCGGAGAAGAAATAGCGCTTCGGGTCATTGCCGGCCGAACGCACCAGCAACTCGCCCGGTGCATCAATGCCAACGTCGCCGCCGTCCTCACCCACGAGGCGGATCTCGACGAAGTCTTCCTGCCGCCCGAAACAGCTGGTGCCCACGAGGCGCGGCTCGCGGTTGGCCATGATGCAGGCGGCTGCGCCGGTCTCGGTCATGGCCCAGGCCTCGACCAGCGGGAAGCCGAAGCGCTCTTCAAAAGGCGTGTGGTTCTTGCGGTCCACGCCAGCGCCGAAGCCCCAGCGGATGGCGTGATCGCGGTCGGCCGCCGATGCAGGTGCGGACAGCAGCATGGCCGGCATCACGCCGAGGTAATGCACGATGGTCGCACCGCTTTCCTTCGCACTCGCCAGCCAGGTCTTCGGATGGAAGCGATCAAGCTGCACCAGGCAACCGCCCGCAACCAGCACCACCATGGTGGAGAAGGCCATCGCGTTCATGTGGTTCAGCGGCAGCGGCGTGATGACGCGTTCCTTGTCGGGCCGGATGCCGCACACACCATCGAGCGCCGCATACCACTCGCCCGCGCGCAGGAAGTAGGCGTTGCTCAGGATGCAGCCCTTGGGACGGCCCGTGGTGCCGGATGTGTAGAGCAGGCCGCATTCGGTGTCTGTGCCGATGGGCTCATCGGCGCGCGGTGCGGCGGTCTTCGCTGGCGGCACTGCGTCTTCAGGCCCCATCGTCTCGAATTCGACACCCGCCTGCGCCGCCGCCGCACGCAGATCGGCGGCGCGGCCCGGCAGGGTGACGGCCAGGCCGATCTCGCTGTGGCCGATCAGGTAGACCAGTTCTGCCGAGCGCATCTCGGCGTTGATGGGCACCACGCTCACGCCCAGTGCGTTCAGCGCGAGCCAGTGGAAGATGAAGGCAGGCCGGTTCTCCAGCAGCAGGCCGACGCGGTGGCCGTGGCCGTAGCCGGCTTGCGCATAGGCCGCGCGCAGGCGTTCGATCTGCGCCGCAGCCTCGCCCCAGCGGATGGCGCCCGCTTCGATGCCATAGGCGGCCGCAGTCACCGATTCGGTGAACAGGAATTCGGCTTGCGGCGTGCGCGCCGCGGTCGCCGCAAAGATTTGATGGACGGTGGCGTGTGACATCTCGTCCCAGTCAGATGAAGAGCTGCACGGCCGGCAGGGCCGCGTCGCAGTTGAGCAGGTTGACGCGCTTGAGCGTCATCCGCAGCGCGCCATCCTGCACCGTGAGGTGGTGGAAGAAGGTGCCGACGTAGAACTGCAGTTCGTCACCCTGCGATTCGGTGTAGTGAAACCCGGTGCGCACCACGTAGCGGTTGGCCTCGGCATCGAACTGCTCGACCACCGGTACCTGCAACAGGTGGTGGCAGCGGCTCGGTGGCTGCTGCGAGAAAGCGCGCGGGCTCTTCAAGCGCTCGATGCGCAGGTCGCGCAGCAGCTTGTCTTCGTACAGGTGCGAGGTGTGGTTGAGGCCGTCTTCCTGGTCGGGCACGAGCGGCACCCAGTAGAAGGCGTCGTCGGTGAAGAGCGCGTTCCACTCCTCGTAGCGGCGGGTGTCGAGCAGGTGTGCTTCGTTCACGACGAAGTCGATCAGGTCCTGGCGGGTGACTTCGGTGCCGGCCATTACATCGTCTCCGTCATGCGTTGCACCCAGCTTCGGTACTGGTTGCGCATCGGCAGTTCGTTGGTGCCCCCCGTGGTGATCTCGCCGCCCTTCAACTCGGAGGGGTCGTAGTCGCGGTGCAGGCTCACCCACTCGTTGCCGCTCGCGTGCAGGCCGGCCTGCATGCCTCGGTAGGCCTGCAGGTCGTCATGCCCCACCACCGAGAACGGCGAGTTGATGAGCCGGTTGTACATGGTGGTGCGCTGCAGCAGCTCGGGCGGCGCGCCCTTGAGGCGGAAGGTCCAGCTCTCGATCAGCGTCTTGTCGGCAGAGATCGGCTTGACCACGCGAATCGCCTGGATCGCGCCCTTGATCGTGAGGTTCGGGTAGTACACGGTGTTGTGCCGCGCCATGCCCAGGATCTGCGCCGTCTTCTCCTCGCCGTAGCGCGCCTTCATGGCGTCGTCGTACGCGGGGATCGCCTTGTACTTGCTGTGGATGCTGAAGTGCACGCCCGTGAAGCTGTGGCCGTTGTCGTAGGTGCGGATGCCCATGTCCTCGAAGAACTTGTAGTCGGACATGAAGGGCGCGAACTGCTCTACCGCCATGGGCTTGGGCTCGTCCTCGGGCTTGTCGGCCCACATGCGCTTGGCGGTGCCGGCAGAAGATTCGTGCGCCACCATGGGGTGCATGGTGTCGTTGAGGTTCTCGACGAACATCTTCCAGTTGCACTGGTGCATGAAGCGCAGGCAACCGCCCGCGATTTCGAGCTCGCCTTCGGGCGAGCGGTCGGCCATGTTGTCGATGGAGCTCAGCGAGTCGCCGAAGTATTCGTCGAAGTCGGGGCCTGCGTCGTTGATCTTCACGAAGATGAAGCCGCGGTGGCTGCGCACGTGCTTCACGGTGGTAAGGCCCTTGCCCGACTCGCACTCGTGCAGTTGGGTGTGCTCGTAGCCCGTTTTCAGCGGAATCGCGAGTGGTGCGCCGTCTGTCTTGAAGGTCCAGGCGTGGTACGGGCAGCGGAAGAATTTGCCGGTGTTGCCGCAGGGCCCGTTCACGAGCCGCGAGCCTTTGTGAGCGCAGCGGTTCATCATGGCGCGCACGCTGCCGTCGGAGTGGCGCACGATGATCAGCGGGCGGCCCGCGATCTCGTTGCTGATCCAGTCGCCGGGCTTGGGCAGTTGGCTTTCATGGCCGACGTAGTTCCAGGTGTTGGCGAAGAAGTGCTCCTGCTCCAGCTCGAACAGTTCCTGGCTGGTGTACAGGTCGCGGTGCACGCGATCATGCTGCACCAGCGCGCGGATGGCATCGGGGTTGTCTCTGTACGAGGTCATGGTTCTCATGGCTCCTTGCTTCATCAGATGTCGAGCACCAGGCGCGCACCCTTGGCGCGCGAGATGCAGATCTGCATGACGTTGCCCTCCGCCTTCTCACGGGCGGTGAGCACGTAGTCGCGGTGGTCGATCTCGCCTTCGAGCACCGGCACCGCGCATACGCCGCATTCGCCGCGCTTGCAGTCGAACATCGGGTCGCAGCCGTTTTCGATCAGGCAGTCGAGGATGCTCTGGTCGGCCGGCACGGTGAAGCGCTGGCCCGACTGGGCGAGCTCCACCTCGAAGGGCTGATCGCCTTCTTCCGCGACGGGCTCGGTGAAAAGCTCGAAGTGCACGCGGTCATGTTCCCAGCCGCGCGCCTGGGTGCGCTCGAGCACGGCGTCGAGCATGACCTTGGGGCCGCAGACGTAAAGGCGGTCGCCGGTGGGAACGCTGTCGAGCAGCGCATCAATGTCTAGCGGCGTGCCGGCCTCGGCGTCCGCGTGCACGCGCAGGTCATCGCCGAGCAGGGTTTGAAGCTCGGGCAGGAAGGCCATCAGGTCGCGGCTGCGGCCGGCGTAGTGCATGCGCACGGCTGCACCTTCGGCGCGGCGGCGGGCGGCCATGGTGGCGAGCGGCGTCACGCCGATACCGCCGGCCACCAGCACGGTGCCGCCGGGGCCGGTGTGCAGCGGGAAGTCGTTCTTGGGCGCCTCGATGGCGAGGGTGTCGCCCTCTCGCAGCTGCTCGTGCATGAAGCGCGAGCCGCCCCGGCCTTCGGCCTCCTTGCGCACTGCGATCACGTATTCAGCCGGCGCATTGGTGGCATTGCGCGCCGTGTCGAAGTTGATGAGCGAGTAGTGGCGCCAGTCGGTCTTGCCGTCTGGCAGCGACACCTGCACGCGGATGTGGGCGCCGGCTGCAAAGCCGGGCAGCGCGCGGCCATCTTCGGCGCGCAGGCGCAGCATGCGGATCAGCGAATTCAACGCCCGCGCCTCGACGACGCGCAGTGAGAGGGTGGCTGAGGGTGCGGTCATCTTCGTTGTCTCTTCAGGCCAGTGCGTGCTGTGCCAGTGCGGCCTGCAGCTTGTGGCCATGTTCGTCGGCCAGGGCCGCATCGCGCAGTTCGCGCAGCGTGGCCGGTGCCAGCGCTGTGCCGGCGCGCTCGACAGCACGCATCACGGTGTCGTAGTTGCGAATGCCGCGTTCGTGCGTATCGCTGTAGCCCTTGACGAGGCGCTGGCACTGGGCCAGCTCGACGGCCAGTTCGGGGTTGCGTTGCGCGGTGGCGGCGATGCGCTGCAGCCATTCCTCGATACGGCGGTTTTCCTCGGCATAGCGCATCGTCGACAGGCGCCAGCGCTTGCATGCCGCCACGATGCGCAGCATGAGGTAGCCGCGCAGTGAGCTGGTCTGGATCACGCGGCCGTGCTGCGTGAAGCGCTCGACGAGCTTCTTGGGCATCGTCGAGTTCATGAGCCAGCGGCCGATGCCGCCGGGCAGCGTCTCGCAGATTTCCTGCAGGCGCGGGTGCATGTATTCGTTGATGGCGAGCACCTGGCCCGGTTGTACGCGGGCCTCGCCGCGCACGCGCTCGAAGCGGGTGGCGCGGGTCTTCAGGGCTGCGACGCGGGCGGTGTCTTCGTAGGACATCCAGAGCGCGAGGTGGCGCGCGGTTTCGCGCAGCAGGCGATGGTCGTCGTTGCCCGGCAGCGCGGCGATGGCAGCCATGCGGTCGAGGTACAGGCTGGCGTAGGCCGGGTCCTGGTAGTCGATGAGACGGCGCACGCCTTCGAGCAGGAAGTCTTGCGCTTGCACCGGGAAGTCGTGTTGCGCCCGTTCGACCAGTGCCCGCACGGCCGGGTGGCGCGGTCGCGGTGCCGGCGCGGTAATAGGCACTTCTTTCGCAGGCTCGCCGTCGTCACCGCCCTGTGCGCGAGCGAATGCAGCGCCAAAGGCCTTGAGGCTGGGCTTCACGCCCACGCCGCCTCGCTCGATGGTTGCCTCGAACTGCGTGCGGCTGAATGGCAGCACGCCCGAACCTGCCAGCGTGCCGAACAGCACGGCGCTGATCACGCTGCCCGAGGCTTCGGCTGCCTGTGCCATGTCGAAGCGGATGAAGCGCTTGGCTGCCTTGGCGGTGTGTGCCAGCAGTTGGTCGCTGTCGACGCGGCCATCGCCCAAGGCGCTTTTCTCCGCAATGGAGAAGACGCGGTGCGTGGATGCGATCAGCGTGGTGCGGTCGCGCGTGACGAGGCCGCGCTGCACGGCGCGCCCCGCCTCCATGAGCTCCGATGCCAGCACCACGTCGACGTCGCCCGGCAGTGGCATCAGCGCGAGCACCGGCAGGCCGCCATCGGCCTCGGCCTGCGCCGCGGGATACAGCTCGACGTAGTAGATGGTCGCGCCGGTGCGCTGGGCCACGCCCGGCACCGAAGTGGTCTGGGCGACGTAGCCGTTGGCCTCGCCCATGTCGACGATCCAGTCGGCCAGCACGCCGCCGCCCTCCCCGCCCATGGCGAGGATGGCAACCTTTATGGGTTGTGCGTTGCTCGTCATTGCTTCAGAAGGCATAGGCTTCACGGCGGCGCGCCTCACCGCGTTGCAGCCAGCCGATGACGGCGGCGCGCACACGTTCGCGCAGCACGTCCCAGCGGCTGGGGTTGCTCACGATCTGGGCCTTGTAGAACGACGGGCACAGCACGGCGGCATGCGAGACCTCGCCGCACACACCGCAGCCCACGCAGCTGTCGAGCACGGTCGCAACGGGGTCGGTGCGCAGCGGATCGGGGTTGGGCTTGATCGACAGCGACGGGCAGCCCGACAGGCGAATGCAGGAGTGGTCGCCGGTGCATGTGTCGGAATCGACGCCGAACTTCTCGCGCACCATGCGCTTGCCGTCGGCAATGGCCTTGCGCACCAGCGGCTTCTCGCGGCGCTGCTTGTTGAGCATGCACTCCGACTGGGCGATCAGGACCTTGGGGCCCTTCTTCGTCGTGGTGAGTGCGTCTTTCAGCGCGTCGCGCATGCCTGCCACGTCGTAGGTGCGGCGCAGCGTCTTCACCCACTCCACGCCCACGCCGCGCACGGCGCGCTCGATTTCGTGGCCGGTGCTGCGCGTCTTGTTGACGGCGTGCGACGACAGGATGTCCTGCCCGCCCGTGGCCGAGGTGTAGTTGTTGTCTACGACGATGGTGAGGTTGTCGCTCTTGTTGAAGACCGCGTTCGCTACACCGCTGGTGAGGCCGTTGTGCCAGAAGCCGCCGTCGCCCATCATCGAGATCGCGCGCTTGCCTGCCGGTGCATTGAGCGCCGCGGCACCTGCGCCGCCCAGGCCGTAGCCCATGGTGGTGTTGCCGATGTTGAAGGGCGGCAGGATGGAGAACAGGTGGCAGCCGATGTCGGCGCTCACGTGGTGCGCTCCGAGTTCGCGCTCGACCAGCTTCATGGCGCTGAAGATGGGGCGCTCGGGGCAGCCGGTGCAGAAGCCCGGCGGACGGGCGTGGACTACTTCGCCCAATGCTGTCGACGGCTGCGCGGGCTCGGGTGCGGCATCGACGCCGATGGCGGCCACTTCCTTCAACGGAATCACCTTGCGCACCGGCACTGGCACCGGCAGCGGTGCCAGGCGTTCGTAGCGCTCGCAGAAGCTGCGTGCGCCCTTCAGCAGTTCGGAGGCGGTGTACTCGCCGGCCACCGGCAGCATGTCCTTGCCGTGCAGCGCGGTGGTCGAGCCGGCCTGGCGCAGGATGGTCGCGAGGTTCTGCTCGACGAAGTTGGGCTGCCCCTCTTCCACGACCATCACGGCGCGCTTGCCTTCGCAGAAGCGGATCACCTCGCTCTCGATGACGGGGTAGGCCACGTTCATCACATAGAGCGGCACCTGCGTGTTGCCGTACACGTCGGCCAAGCCCAGTCGCTCGAGGGCGCGCAGCAGCGTGTTGTAGCTGCCGCCCTGCACGATGATGCCGATGTCGTCGGCGTCTTCGGAGAAGAACTCGTTGAGCTTGCGCTCCTCGATGAAGTGCACGGCGGCGGGCCAGCGGTCTTTCACCTTCTCTTGTTCGTGCACGAAGCTCGCGGGCGGCAGCACGATACGGCTGACATCGCGCTGCGGGTTCTCGAGCGCGTCTTTCAGCGTGAACTTCGGGCGGCGGTTGTCGCCGGCAATGAAGTGGCCGTGCACGTGGCAGGCGCGAATGCGCAGCTGCAGCATCACCGGCGTGTTACTGGCCTCTGAAAGATCGAAGCCCTGCTTCACCGCATCGACGATGCTCGGCAGGTTGGGGCGTGGATCGAGCAGCCAGATCTGCGACTTCATGGCGAAGGCATGGCTGCGCTCCTGCATGATGGACGAGCCTTCGCCGTAGTCTTCGCCGACGATGATGAGCGCGCCGCCGGTGACGCCGCCGGATGCCAGGTTGGCCAGCGCATCAGACGCGACGTTGGTGCCCACGGTCGCCTTGAAGGTGACGGCGCCGCGTAGCGGGTAGTTGACGGAAGCGGCCAGCGTGGCGGCGGCGGTGGCCTCGCTCGCGCTGTTCTCGAAGCGGATGCCCTGCTCGGCGAGGATGTCCTGCGCGTCGGCCAGCACGTCCATCAGGTGCGAGATGGGTGCACCCTGGTAGCCCGCCACATAGGAAACTCCCGATTCGAGCAAGGCCTTGGTAACCGCCAGAATGCCCTCCCCACGGAAGACTTCCCCACCAGAAAGCCGCAGCTTCTTGACTTCTTCAACGAATGAACGCTCGGCCATCTGGGTCCTTGTTGTCTATCGTGGGACGATGAGCTTGGGGAGCTGCATCGCGGTTCATATAATGTTGACAAATGAATGTATCCACAATCATGAATTACCCTAGACATGCAAACAGCGTGCCCGCGGCGACTGTGAGGTGCCTTCATGGCTGAAGAACAACCCGTCGAATCGCATCGCTTCGTCGATGACTACCTGCCGGCACTGCTGGCGCAGGCCAGCCAGCTGATCTCCTCGGAGTTCCACGAGGTTGCGCGGCAGCAGGGCTTCTCCGTATCGGAGTGGCGCGTGATGGCATCGCTCGCCGGCAGCGAGCCGATCAGCATCGGCCAGCTCGCGCAGGTGACAGTGACCAAGCAACCCACGGTGACGCGGCTGCTGGACCGCATGGAATCGCGCGGACAGGTCGAGCGCCTGCCCCACGAAAGTGATCGCCGCATCACGCTGGTGCGCATCACGCGCAAGGGGCTGAAGGCGGTCGAGCACCTGATGGAACTGGCACGCGACCACGAGCGGCGCGTGCTCGAACCCTTCGGGCTGCGACGCGCCGAAGAGCTCAAGCAAACGCTGAGGCAGATGATCGACCTGCACGTGCATGTGCCGGTCGAGGAGCCGCAAGAAGACTGAGCTTGCTCGCTCGCCTCTCCGCTCAGAGGCGGGGCACGAGGACGGCGCGGCCGCGGTGGCCGCGTTGTGCGATCCATTCAAGCGCGCGAGCTGCATCGGCAAATGCGAACGGCTGCACGTCGAGGTGCAGGCGGCCATCGGCCAGCCTCGCGAGCAATTCGGGCGCCGCGGCACGGCCGACGGCTTCACGTCGAAACATGTTGAGAGGCAACAGCGCAACGTCGCGTTGCAGGAAGTGCGCGATGTCGAGCTGCAGCGTCGGGCCGGCGGTATAGCCGACCAGCACGGCACGGCCGCCTGGCCGCACCGAAGGCAGCACCTTGGCGAGCACATCTCCGCCGACTGTGTCGATCAGCAGATCGGCGCTGGCAGAGGGTGGCGGCGCGGCATCTGGGTTCACTGCCCTCACCGTGCAACCTGCGTCGCGTGCGAGTTGCATCACGAGCGAGCCGACGGCGCCGCTCGCGCCGGTCACGAGCACCTGCTCACCGGCCTGCAGCTTCGCGACTTCGTGCAGCGCCACCCATGCCGAGGTCGTGGGCGAGAAGAAAGCAGCGCCCAACGCCATCGGCACAGCGTCGGGCAACAGGCCCAGCGCTTCGTCGGGCGCATCGATCTGCTCGCACCAGGTGCCGTCGAAGAGCGTGCCGAGTCCGCTGCCGCGCAGCCACACGCGCTGGCCGATGGCATACCGTTCGCTTGCCATCACTACACCTGCAGCCTCCACGCCAGGCGTGTAGGGCAACGGCGGATGGCGAAGGAAACTCCCGCGCCACACTGTGCGGTCGATGTGCCCGACCGTTGCGGCCTCCATGCGCACCAGGGTGCGGCCCGGCCGCGCGACAGGGTCGGCAATCTCCTCCAGCACGGGGATCGCATCGAATCCGTGGATGCGCACTGCCTTCACGGCAGCGTCTCCAGAAAATCGAGCACCGTACGCGCGAAGGCTTCAGGCATCTGGTCGGGCAGCGGCACCATGCCGCCTTCGATGTCGACGATGCGTGCTTGCGGCAGGTGGTGCTGCAGCTCCTCGGCATGCGGCGCCGCGAACGGGTCGGCGGTGGCGCGAACGATCAGCGTGGGCTGCGTGACGCGATTGATGCGCTCTTCCATGCGGTACGACGCGACGGCGCGATGGCCCTCTTCGACACGCTCGACCTTCAATGCATCGAGCACGAAGGCTTCGAGCAGGTCGGGACGTCCTAGCGGATAGAAACCCTGGCGCTTTTGCCACAGCGCTGCGAGGTGAGAGCCGTCTTCGCTCGGCGCGACTTCGTCGATGGGTGGACGTTGCGCCCGTGCCTTGCGAAAGGGCTCGTCGGTGTACGGCGTCGAAGACAGCACCAGGCTGCGAACGCGCTCAGGAAACGCTGCCGCGAGCTCGACTGCGATAACGCCGCCTGTGTGATGCCCCACCACGTCGGCCTGCGCGATGCCCAGCGCATCCAGCAGTTCGCAGGCCACGCGTGCCCATTGCCCGATGCTCGCCGGCACTCCGCCGTCGACCGAATCACCGAAGCCGGCTGTGTCCATCGCGATGGCCCGACGATGCGCGCCGATCAACGGCAGCACTGCGCGGTACTCGGCCCAGCTGCGCGGCGACTGATGCAGCAACAGCACGGCCGGCGCCTGGTGGTCGCCGCACGCCGCGTAGTGCACCTGCCCCACCGACAGGTCGGCAAAGGCGCGGCGGATGCTCATGGCAAGGTCTCGTCCGCAGGCGCGCGCCAAAGGCCCGCATGCCGCAGTTCGCCGAGCGTGCGCGAGAGCACGTCGCGCCGGTAGGCCGCGATGTCGCGGCCTTCGTAGTCGTAGAAGCCGCTGCCGCTCTTGAGGCCCAGCCGGCCCTGCTCGACCATGCGGCCGACGATGGCAGGCGCGGTGTAGCGGCCGGCGTCGAGCGAGGCCGACATCTCGCGGCTCGCGTGATGCAGGATGTCGCAGCCGCCGAAGTCGATGAACTCGACCACGCCCAGCGCGGCGAAGCGCAGGCCCAGGCCGTAGCGCGTGGCCTTGTCGATTTCTTCGGCGGTGGCGGCACCCTCTTCGATCATTCGCGCGGCTTCGTTCATCACCAACGCCTGCAGGCGCGGCACGATGTAGCCTGGCGAGGCACCGCAAACCACGGGCAGCTTGCCGATCTCTTCCATCAGCGTCTTGGTGCGAGCGAGCACGGCGGCGTCGGTGCCGGGGTGGCAGCTCAGCTCGACCACGGGGATCACGTAGGCCGGGTTGAGCCAATGCATGTTGAGGAAGCGCCCGGGCAGCCGCACCAATGACGCCAGCTGCGTCACGAGGATGCTGCTGGTGGTCGAGGTGAGGATCGCGTCGTCGCGGCAATGGCGGTTGAGCTGCTCGAAGGCCTCGCGCTTGGCTTCCATGGTTTCGGGGACGCCTTCGAACACGAGTTCGGCTGCGGCCAGCGCCTGCGGGGCGGCCGCGGCGTTGACGAAGTCCACGCGCGCGGCGATGCGCTCGATCTGCGATGCGTCGATCACGCCGAGTTGCGCGAGACCCGAGAGGCTGGCTTCGATCTCGGCCTTTGCTTCATCGCGCAGGCGCTGCCAGGCTTCGTCGCTGCGCGGGCGCAGGTCGATCAGCGAGATGCGGTGGCCGGCATAGGCGAATGCGATGGCGATGCCGCGCCCCATGCGGCCCGCGCCGACCGCCGCGAACCGGGGGAGCGCGGCGTCATTCGCCATCGTGCAGCCTCTGCTTGAGTTGCGCCGCGCTCAGGTCGGCGAGGCCCAGGCTTTCGAAGGTGCGCGGCCCGCGCCGCAGGTCGCGCCCGAGAAAGCCGCCGACGATGGCCAGCAGGCCGTGGGCGATGGGTGCATCCACGCCCGCGTGGCGCGCGGCCGAAGCCAGAAAAGCCAGGCCGAGCTCGGTGTCTTCCGTGATGTAGCGGTGCGTGTGCAGGTCGATGTTCTCGCGCCAGTCGCCCGATTTGACGAGCTGCTTGTGCGCGTCGCCGTACATCCACTGGTCGTTGTTGTAGTGGTCGGCCAGCGGATAGTGCGGCGCGCCCTGCCCGAAGGCTTCGCGCACGGCAATGCGTTCCTGGTCGAGCCGGTCGGTCACGTCGCGCACGGCGCGCTGCGTGCCTTCGTTGTGGATGTCCCAGCGCTCGAAGTGCTGCAGCGGCGCGGCGTTCATCACCATCAACGGCGGGTGGATGACTGGGCCGGCGTTCATCAGTGCACCCGAGAGCGCATCGCCGCAGCCGTGCACGGACGGATAAGCCTTGCGGATCACCTCGATGGCTTGCGCCTCCTTGCGGGCCGGATAGACGCCGGTAGGCAGGCGGATGGCGCGGATGGTGACGTTGACTTCGCGCTCGCCGTGCTTGCGCGCCAGGTAAGGCAGGGTGCCGGTCTCGGCCCAGGCGACGTCGGCACGGCTGCCGGCCTCTTTCACCGTCTTCGCCATCACGTAGCTGCCGAAGGTGCCCGGCGGCAGGAACACGACCTGCCCGTCGACCAGATGCGGCGCCATCGCGAGTGCGATGTCGTGCTGGGCGATCGCGGGGGTGGGAATGACGATCAGCTCGGCGCCCTTCAGGGCTGCGCCGATGTCGGCGGTGGCCAGCGCAATGGGCACCTCGCGCGCGCCGTCGGCGTCCTTCAGTGTGATCGAGCCGGCACGCACCAGCGGCTCGAGCGCGGCGGCGTCGCGGCGCCACAGGCGCACTTCATGGCCGGTTTCAGACAGGTCCGCGGCGGCCGCATAGGCGCCGTGGCCACCCCCAAGAATCGCAATTTTCATGTCGAAAGTCGAAAAGCAGGTGTCGATGAGCCGGCGGCCGCAGGACGGATCCGGGGAAATAATGCCTTATTACATTACTTTTCATCGATTCAGATGTCAATCAAATTCGACGTCACCTGATTGCTCGGAAACCCGAAATGAAAAAGCCCGCGTTCGTTAGAAGCGCGGGCTTTCTGGGGGCGAGGCGGCCGTCAGGCCGCTCGGGAAGCAGGATCAGCGGCTGGGCTTGAACGCGCGCTTTTGCGCGTCGCGGGGCACGAACACCTTGCCCGGGCCGCCATGACCGGCAGCACCATTGCCGCGGGGCGCGAAGCCCTCGCGCGGTGCAAAGCCGCCATCGCCGCGGCCACCGCCGTGACCGTGGCCGCCGCGCGGAGCGCTGTCGCCCCAGCCCGGCTTGCGGCCGTAGCCGGCACCGCCGCCGTTGCCGCCTTCGTCACGGCCGCCGCCGAAACCGGCATTCTGGCCGCCCTGGAAACCACGCGGGCCCGGTGCGGCCGGACCACGCGAGTTGCGGTCGTTGAAGCCGCTGGCGCCGGCATAGCCGCCGTTGCCGCCGTTGCCGCCGTTGCCGCCACCATTACCGCCGCGGTAGCCACCGCCACCGCCGCCACCGAACTTGCGGTCGCGCGATTGGTTGTCGCCACGGCCGCCGCGGAATTCGCCTTGCGGCGGACGCGATTGCGGCATGCGCTGTTGCGGCTCCATGCCCGGCACCACTTCGGCCTTGAACTGCTGGCGGCTGTAGTGCTCGATGTCCATGATCTTGCGGCGATCGCGGAACTCGGCGAACGTGACGGCCAGGCCGTCGCGGCCGGCACGGCCGGTGCGGCCGATGCGGTGGGTGTAGTCCTCGGCCTTCATCGGCAGGCCGAAGTTGAAGACGTGGGTGATGGTCGGCACGTCGATGCCGCGGGCGGCAACGTCGGTGGCCACCAGGATCTGCACCTGGCCCTGGCGCAGCGCCATCAGGCGGCGGTTGCGCAGGCCCTGGCTCAGGGCGCCGTGCAGCGCCACGGCGCTGAAGCCTTCTTGCTGCAGGTCGTTGGCGAGGCCGTCGCACTCGACTTGCGTGCTCGCGAACACGATCGCCTGGTTGATGCTGGTGTCGCGCAGCCAGTGGTCGAGCAGCTTGCGCTTGTGCTGGCTGTTGTCGGCCCAGAACAGCACCTGCTTGATGTTGGCGTGCTTTTCCTGCGGGCTGTCGATGGTGATGCGCTGCGGTTCGCGCATCACGCGCTGGGCCAGCTGCTGGATGCGCGGCGCGAAGGTGGCGCTGAACATCATCGTTTGCTGGCGCTCGATGGTGAGCTGGTTGACTTCGGCCAGGTCGTCGGAGAAGCCGAGGTCGAGCATGCGGTCAGCTTCGTCGACCACCAGGAACTTGACCTGGTCGAGCTTGAGTTGCTGCGAGCGTTGCAGGTCGAGCAGACGGCCGGGCGTGGCAACCACGAGGTCGGCGTTCTGCAGCTTGGCAATCTGCAGTTGGTAAGGCATGCCGCCCACCACGTTGGCGATGCGCAGGCCGCGGCAGTGGCGAACCAGTTCGATGGCGTCGTGCGCGACTTGCTGCGCGAGTTCGCGCGTCGGGCACAGGATCAGGGCGCCGGGCGTGGCGGCCTTGAAATGACGGGCGTTGGTCGGATCCTTGCGCTTCGGCTTCTTGGGCGGGGCTTCGCCGCGGGCAGCAGCTTCGGCGGCCAGGCGCTGGAACTCGGCCTTGGCTTCGGCTTCTGCCTCGGCCTGGCGCTTGAGCAGCGTGTGCAGCACGGGCAGCAGGAAGGCGGCGGTCTTGCCGGAGCCGGTCTGGCTCGACACCATCAGGTCGACGAAGCGGGCAGCGCCCTCTTCGCCCATGGCGATCGGCACGACCTTTTCCTGCACGGTGGTGGGCTGGGTGAAGCCCAGGTCAGCCACGGCGGCGATCAGCTCGGGCGCGAGGCCCAGCTTGATGAAGCCGTTGGGCTTGGCGGGCTCTTCGGCCGCGGCAGCTTCGGGGGCAGCTGCATCCAGCGCCTCGAGGATGGGCGCCTCGGACATGGTGTCCGTGGCGGCGGTGAATTCGTTGTGGGTAGCGGATTGCACAGGCGCGAACTCGCCCTGCGCTTCAAAAGCGTCGGTCATGAATATCAATCTCAAACGCGAGCGCTGCCGTAGGCGGCGCCCCGTTGGTGGTTAAAAACATCAACCATCCAACGACATTCAACTTCGGGCTGACGCCTGAGGTTGCGGCCCTTTTTGATCAGCGAATGCGATCGGGCGCGGTGTGCAAGATAGGGAGATGCAAGAGACGCTGGCCGGGCTTGAAATACCTTCCCGATCAGCGAAGCCTGCGATTATGGCATGGATTCGGGTTTTTACCTAATCCCCGGCTTTGCTCAATCCGTCAGGCGCAGAAAGGTCTCACGGTAGTGCGCCAGTTCCTCGATGGATTCGTGCACATCGGCCAGCGCGGTATGCGCCTGCTGCTTCTTGAAGCTGCTGTAGGCCGTGGGTTTCCAGCGCTTGGCCAGCTCCTTGAGGGTGCTGACGTCCAGGTTGCGATAGTGGAAGTACGCCTCCAGCTTGGGCATGTACCTGACCAGGAAGCGCCGGTCCTGCCCGATGGTGTTGCCGCACATGGGCGAACCGCTGCGCGGGATGTATTTGGCGATGAATTCCAGCAGTTGCTGCTCGGCGGCGGCTTCGTCGAGGGTGGATGCCTTGACCTTGTCGATCAGGCCGCTGCGGCCGTGGGTGCCCTTGTTCCAGGCATCCATGGCGTCGAGCACGGCGTCGCTCTGGTGAATGACTAGCACGGGGCCGTCGATGACGGGCGTGAGGTCGGGGCCGGTAACGACCACGGCGATTTCGAGCAGGCGCTCTTTTTCGGGGTCGAGGCCGCTCATTTCGCAGTCCAGCCAGACCAGGTTCTGGTCGCTTTTCTTCAGGGTGGGCGCAGCTGCGGGGGGCGTCGGTTCAAGGGATTCAGGCATCGCAGGATTGTCGTCGAAGGGCTGCGGCCCCAGATAGCGGGGACTAAACTCACCGCTCCATGTCCTATTCGCTCATCTTCACCATCGCCTTTGCGGCAGCATTGGTCGCAGGCCTGCTCGTGAAGTTCTGGCTGGCCACGCGGCAGGTGCGCCATGTGGCGCAGCACCGCGGCACCGTGCCGGCCGCTTTCGCGCAGACCATCACCCTCGCCGCCCACCAGAAAGCGGCCGACTACACCATCGCCAAGGCGCGCTTCGGCCTGGTCGAGATGGCCTGGGGCGCAGCGCTGCTTCTGGGCTGGACCTTGCTCGGCGGCCTCGACGTGCTCAACAAGCTTCTGCTGGCGTGGATCGGCGGCGGCATGGCGCAGCAGCTGGCATTGCTGGCAGCCTTCGCGGCCATCGGCGGCCTGCTCGAACTGCCCTTCACGCTCTGGCAGACCTTCAGGCTCGAAGAGCGCTTCGGCTTCAACAAGATGACCTGGAAGCTCTGGCTGGCCGACACGCTCAAGTCGACGCTGCTGGGCGCGGTGATCGGCCTGCCGATCGCGGCGTTGATCCTCTGGCTCATGGGCGCGGCCGGGCAGCTGTGGTGGTTGTGGTCCTGGGGCGCGTGGATGGGATTCAACCTGCTGCTGATGCTGATCTACCCGACCTTCATCGCACCGCTGTTCAACAAGTTCAAGCCGCTCGACGACCCGACGCTCAAGGAGCGCGTGACGGCATTGATGAAGCGCTGCGGCTTCGCGGCCAAGGGCCTGTTCGTGATGGACGGCAGCACGCGCAGCGCCCATGCCAACGCCTATTTCACCGGCTTCGGCGCCAGCAAGCGCGTGGTGTTCTACGACACGCTGCTGCGCCAGCTCAACGCCGGCGAGGTCGAGGCCGTACTCGCGCACGAACTGGGACACTTCAAGCACCGCCATATCGTGAAGCGGCTGGTCGCGATGTTCGCCCTGAGCCTGGCTGGCTTCGCGCTGCTGGGCTGGGTGTCGACGCAGGTCTGGTTCTACACGGGCCTGGGCGTGCAGCCCAACATGACGGCACCCAACAGCGCGCTGGCGTTGCTGCTGTTCATGATTGCCGTGCCGGTGTTCGGCTTCTTCGTTGCTCCGCTGCCCGCACGACTGTCGCGCAAGCACGAGTTCGAGGCCGACGCCTACGCAGTGGCGCAAACCAGCGGCGCCGACCTGTCGGCCGCCCTGCTCAAGCTCTACCAGGACAACGCCTCGACGCTCACGCCCGACCCGGTGTTCGTCAAGTTCTACTATTCGCACCCGCCGGCCTCAGAGCGCCTTGCGCGCATGACGGCCGCCTGACCCGACCCCCTCATTTCGAAGAAGCCCATCATGAGCAGCATGTTCAAGCCCAAGGACTGGAAGAACCTCCCTCCCCGCAAGGCGCTGAGCGCCACCGAGATCGTGGCCGGCCTGGCGCGCCTCGACGGCTGGATGCTCACCGGCGACGGCGCCAACGTCGCCATCGAGAAAACCTTCAGCTTCGCCAACTACTTCGAGACCATCGCCTTCGTGAACGCGCTGGCTTTCGTGGCGCACACGCAAGACCACCACCCCGACCTGGCGGTGCACTACAACCGCTGCGTAGTGCGCTTCAACACGCACGACGTGGGCGGCCTGTCGGTCACCGACTTCGACTGCGCCCGCCAGGCCGACGCGCTGGTCGCGCCCCCCGCCGCATGACGGAACGAGCCCTTGGCTAAGCCCGGCCGCGCCACGCCCGCAGCCGCTGCTGCGAAGGCACTCCACGACGGCCTTGTCGTTGCCAGCCACGGGCGTCATTGCCTCGTCGAAACGCCCACGGGCGAGCGGCTGATCTGCCACCCGCGCGGCAAGAAGAGCCAGGCCGTGGTCGGCGACCGCGTGCACTGGCAGGCCAGCGAGGACGAAGGCACCATCGAGCAGGTGCTGCCGCGGCGCAACCTGTTCTATCGGCAGGACGAGATCCGCACCAAGTCGTTCGCTGCCAACCTCGACCATGTGCTGATCCTGATCGCGGCCGAGCCGGAGTTTTCCGAACATCAGCTGGCCCGCGCGCTGATCGCGGCGGAGGCCGAGCGCATCACGCCGATCATCGCGCTCAACAAAAGCGACCTTGTCGAGCCCTTCGAGCGCGCATGGACCAAGCTGGCACCCTACCGCCGCATGCACCACGGCGTGCTGCCCCTGTCGCTGAAGGCGTCAGGCGAGGCGGACTACGCCTCGCTGATGAAGCTTCTGGCCGGCAAATCCACCTTGGTGCTCGGCCCTTCCGGATCGGGCAAGAGCACGCTGACCAATCTGCTGGTGCCGGGCGCGACCGTGCTGACCCAGGAGATTTCGCAGGCGCTGAACTCGGGCAAGCACACCACCACGAGCACCACTTGGTACTGGATCGATGAAGCCCGCACCACCGGCCTGATCGACTCGCCGGGCTTCCAGGAGTTCGGCCTGAACCACATCGCGCCGATGCAGCTCGCCGGGCTCATGCCGGACATCGCCGAGCATGCGAACGACTGCAAGTTCTACAACTGCACGCATCTGCACGAGCCGGGCTGCGGCGTGATTGCGAACGTGGAAACAGCAAGCAGCGGACCAGGCGCCATCAGCGCGAGCCGCTACAAGATTTATGGCGAGCTGTTCGCCGAGTTGAGCCAGAAGCGGTACTGACCGAAAGGCAGCTTCAGCCGAGCCAGATGCGGTAGGACTTCCAGGTCGGGTCGAAGACAAGGTCCAACGTCACCGGCAGGTCCATGTCGTCCTGCAGCGATTGAGCATGCGAAATCGCTGCCTCAGGGTCGGACACCTGGAAGTGGACGGTGCGAACGCCCTCCTCCAACACCACGTGCGTGCAGCAGCCTGCTTCGTGCGTCTGCAGCCGCGCCGTCAGCCGGTCTTCGTAGACGCGTGCCTCTTCCAACTCCTCACCCGATTCGACCGGCACTGCCGTCGACAGGCGATGGCACAGGTCGGCGCGCCCCACCAAGGCAGTGGCCGCGTCATTGCGCATGACGATCACCTCGATCTCGCGGTCGTCCTCGGCCATGCGCGTCGCGTTCATGCCCGACCAGGCGTGTTCACCCTGGGGAAACACACCGGTGTGGCCGAGTTCGTCGCGCCAGCAGGCGTCGAACACGGGCACGAAATCGTCGAGCGGCACGCCATCGAAATCCGCGTGCGCGTCGGCCTCGACGTAGTCGACCGCCCCGACCTTCACCGCGAAGTCGTACTCGCCCAGGATATGGTCGAGCATGATGAGGCTCATGTGGCGCGCATGGTCCTGCATGTCCATCGGGATGGGCTTGGCGAAGCCGATCTCCAGCGCCACCCGCCCCCGGTAGAGCTCGTGCTTCACAAGAACTTCGGAGCTTGCCAATTCGAAGTCGTTCATGCGCATGCCGAAGCCATCGCTCGAACGCTGACGAAAGGCTTCCACCTCGACCTGCGGCAGCTTGGGGCTGCTTTGCACCAGCGCCATCAGATCCTCGAAGTCGTCTACCGAACCGTGCGCCGTCAGCACCAGCTTGAACTCAGGCGGCTCGCCAGCCACTTCGGCCGCCAGCCGCGGAAAGAAGGGTTCGAGCAGTTCGTTCAACCCTTCCATCAATTCGCGAGCGGGCAAGGCGCGCAGGCTCTCGAGCCGGGCGCTCACTGCTTGCCAGAAGCCTGTGCAGGCCGCTGTGCGCGGATCGGTGTCGTGGGTTGGCATCGCCAGGGGTTCCTTCAGGGGTTTGGAGTGAGGATGTCCTGCAGGCGCTGGACCAGCGTGCTGCATTGCTCGCGCGTGCCGATGCTGATGCGCAGGTACTGCGCGATGCGCGGCTGTTTGAAATGCCGCACCAGCACCGCACGCTCGCGCAGCAGGGCCGCCAGTTCGGCAGCGTCGCGCTGCGGATGGCGTGCGAAGACGAAATTGGCCTGCGACGGCAGCACCTCGAAGCCCAGGTCTTCGAGCTGCAGGCCGAGGCCCTCCCGGGTGTCGACGATCTTGTCGCGGGTGCTGCGAAACCAGTCTTCGTCTTCGAGCGCGGCGACGGCGCCGGCCGAGGCCAGCCGGTCGAGCGGGTACGAGTTGAAGCTGTCCTTGACGCGCACCAGCGCGTCGATGAGGTGCGCCTGGCCGCAGGCAAAGCCGACCCGCAGGCCAGCCAGCGAACGCGACTTGGACAGGGTCTGCACCACGAGCAGGTTCGGGTGCTTGTCGATCAGCGGCAACGCACTCTCGCCACCGAAATCGACGTATGCCTCGTCGACCAGCACCACGCGATCGGGGCAGGCTTCGAGCAGTTGCTCGATGCGCGACAGCGGCAGGCCGATGCCGGTCGGCGCGTTCGGATTCGCGATGACGATGCCTGCGCAACCTTGGCGGGCACGCGCTGCAAGGGCGTCGACATCGATGCGCAGGCCCTCGTCCACCGGCTGCTGCTCGCAGACGATGCCGTACAACTGCGCGTAGACCTTGTAGAAGCTGTAGCTCACGTCGGGCATCAGCAGCGGCTCGGCCTGCTGGAAGAACGCGAAGAAGGCGTGCGCGAGCACTTCGTCCGAGCCGTTGCCCGCGAACACTTCGTCGACCCGCAGGCCATGCCGCCGCGCTACGGCTTCACGCAGCGCGAGCGAGGTGGGGTCGGGATAGCGCTCCAGGCCGTTCTCGGCCGCACGCCGGATGGCCTCGATGGCGACTGGCGACGGCGGATACGGGTTCTCGTTGGTGTTGAGCTTGACAAGGTTCGCGATGCGCGGCTGCTCGCCGGGCACGTAGGGTTCGAGCGCGCCGATGCGCGGGCTCCAGAAGGCCGGCACGGGATGTGTCATGGTTCGTTCGCCGCTTCGCTCAACCGAGCAGGCGAGCCAGGGTGAGCAAGGCCAGCAGCACCATCCACATCACGACCGAGCGCCAGACCAGACCCACCACACTGCGCAGGTGGCCGGGCTCGGGCTCGCGCCCCGGCGTGCTGCCGGTGTCGGTGCGACGGCCGTCGGCCAGCGATTCGCCGGCCTGGGCGCGCGGCAGCGGGTCGGTGACCGGAATCGGGCGCAGCGAACCACCGCCCAGGCGCACGTTGACCGCACCCGACGTGGCCGCGAGGATCACACCGTCGTTCTCATTGGGGAAACGCTGTGCGTCATTGCGCCAGCAATCGATCGCTTCCTCGAAGCTGCCGACCACCGCGAAACCCAGCGCCGTGATGCGCGCGGGCAGCCAGTCGATCATGTGCCAGGCGCGATCCGCGGCCTGTTGCACCGAAACACTCGACGGCTGCACGGCAGCGCCGTTCTTGTGCGCCCAGTAGCGCGAGACGAACTCGCTCATGCGATAGAACACTGCGCCCGCAGGCCCAAGACCGATGGCCGCAATGATCGAGAACCACGCGAGCACGCCGAACACATGGCGATGCGCTGCGATCACCGAATGCTCGATCACGTGGCGCACGATCTCGCTGCGCGGCAGGTTGGCCGCATCAACGCCCTGCCAATGCGCGAGCAGCGAGCGCGCGAGCGGCTCGTCGCCTTCGTCGAGCGCGTCGCGGATGTCGGTGAAGTGATGGCTGAACTGCCGGAAGCCCAGCGTGACGTAGAGCACCGCAATGCTCCAGAGCACCGCGAACGGCAGGCCGAGCGTGAGCACCAGCAGCCAGTGCACACCCAGCGCGCCGAGCGTGGGCACGAACACCGCGAGGCCCCAAGCGATCCATCCGTGATGCGGCTTGCCCGCGTCGAAGTTGCGGCTGGTCCAGCGTGTCCACGCCAGCACCGCGCCGTACACGGGGTTGTGCGGGCCCAGGGGCCGCACCTGTTCGATCAGCAGCGCGCACAGGATGGCAAAAAAGCTCATCCTTCGATGATAGCGAGAGCGCCTGAAGGTTCAGGCCATCTTCATTCGAGCCGCGGATTCAGTCAGGCCGCGAGGAAACGATAGAGATTGCGCAGCATGCCCGCGGTCGCGCCCCACACGAAGCGCTCGTCGGGCCCGTCCTGGTAGGGCATCGAGTACCACTGGCGCCGGGTGCCATCGGGCGCGGGCACGGTGTGGTGGCGGTGATTGGCCGGGTCCATCAGCCATGCGAGCGGCACCTCGAAGGCTTGCGCGACCTCATAAGGATTGATGGTGAGCTCGAAGTCAGGTTGCACCAGCGCAACCACCGGCGTCACGATGAATGAGGTCACCGTCGTGTAGGTCGGCAGGTTGCCCAGAACCTCGATGTATTGCGCCGAGAGGCCGACCTCCTCCCAGGCCTCGCGCAAAGCGGCAGCCGCGATGTTGGCGTCCTCCGGGTCGACGCGGCCACCGGGAAACGCAACCTGCCCCGAATGCGTCGACAGATTCGAGGTCCGCTCGGTCAGCAGCACGGTCGCGCCCTGGGGGCGTTGCACGATCGGCACCAGCACCGCAGCCTGCGCGGGAACGCGGTCGGTCATCCGCGGATCACGCCGCAGCTCCGGCGTCCAGGCAGGCGGTGTCGCGAAGCGCGTCCGCAATGCCTGTGCCGTCAGCTGCACGGCCGACACCGCCGGCAATCCCTCGACTCCTCCGGCCACAAACGGCACTTTGCGCGGGTCGAACTGCAGCAGCGTGGGCGGCGCCACGGCGTTGACGGGTTCGACGGATACGGCCTGCGGAGGAATGGATGAGTTGGTCAAGAGATGAAACGTACCTGAGGCGGAGGAAAGAAAGAAGTAGAGCGGAAAAAAGGAAGGTTGTCGCTGAGCGGGGGCAACAATGCAAAAAGCCGCCAGAGCGGCGGCTTTTTTGCACGACAGGCGAGCTGCTTACTTGGCAGCCGCTGCAGCCGTCGACTTGCTCGGCAGCTTTTCCTTGATGCGTGCCGAACGGCCGCTGCGGTCGCGCAGGTAGTACAGCTTGGCGCGGCGCACATCGCCACGGCGCTTGACTTCGATACCGGCGATCAGCGGGCTGTAGGTCTGGAACGTACGCTCCACGCCTTCGCCGCTGGAGATCTTGCGCACGGTGAAGCCGCTGTTGAGGCCACGGTTGCGCTTGGCGATCACAACGCCTTCGTAGGCCTGCACGCGCTTGCGGGTGCCTTCGACGACGTTCACGCTGACGATGACCGTGTCACCGGGCATGAAATCGGGGATGGTCTTGCCGAGACGGGAGATTTCTTCCTGCTCGAGGGTCTGGATGAGGTTCATGATTTCCTGAAAGTCGATCGTGTCGGGCTACACAAAAGGCGCCTTGGGCTTTCACGGGATGACCGGGAAAAGACCGGGCGCGGCCGGGCAGAGGATCGGGGAACCGAGGATTATAGCTTTTTTTTCAGCGCGGCCTCATCGGCTTTGCCAAGACGACCCGCCGCGCGGGCGGCGTCGATCAGGTCGGGGCGCCGTGCGGCCGTGATGACCAACCGCTGGTCACGCCGCCAGCGCTCGATCTGGGCGTGGTGACCCGAGAGCAGCGGCGCCGGCACGCCCTGCCCGTTCCACTGTTCGGGCCGCGTGTAGTGCGGACAGTCGAGCAGACCGTCGAGCGCGGGATTGAAGCTGTCCTGCACGTGGCTGGCCTCGTCGCCGAGCACGCCCGGCTGCAGCCGGGCCACGGCATCGAGCAGCGCCATGGCTGCGATCTCGCCGCCGGAGAGAACAAAATCGCCGAGGCTGATCTGGTGAGTGACGCGCGCGTCGATGAAGCGCTGGTCGATGCCTTCGTAGCGGCCGCAGATCAGCACCGCGCCTTCGCTGGCCGACCACTTCTCGACCGCCTCATGGCGCAGCGCCTCCCCGATCGGAGAAAACAACACGACGGGCGCCTCTGCGCCGCGTGCAGCCAGCGCCGCATCAAGGCAGGCCGCCAACGGCTCCGCCATCATCACCATGCCTGGACCGCCGCCAAAGGGGCGATCGTCCACGCGCTTGTAATTGCCCTGCGCAAAATCGCGCGGATTCCAGAAGACGACTTCGACCTGCTTCGACTCGTAGGCACGGCGCGTCACGCCGCTGGCCATGAAAGGAGCGAACAGTTCAGGAAAAAGCGTGAGGACGTCGAAGCGCATGCGCGCAAGGTCCGGATCAGAAATCGGGTTGCCAGTCGACCGTGATGAGACGGCCGGCCAGGTCGACCTTGTCGACGAAGACCGAGACGAAGGGCACCATGCGCTCGATGGCCTTGCCGTCTTCTTCGGCGGTGAGCACCAGCGTGGTCTGCGGGCCGGTTGCGAGCAGCTCGCGCACGGTGCCGAGCACCACGCCTTCGCGGTTGACCACCGACAGGCCGATCAGGTCGACCCAGTAGTACTCGTCGTCGCCGGCCGTAGGAAAGCTCGAGCGCGGCACGAACACGCGCGCACCGCGCAGCGCCTCGGCCGCATTGCGGTCGGGCACGTCCTCGGATGTGGCGACGATGCAGTCGGAATGTTCTTTGGCCTCGCGGATCGCGAGCCGGAAAGCGGTGCTTGCCGAGGCTCCGGGAGCCTGCAGGAACCAGCGCTTGGAAGAAAAAAGCGCCTCGGGCTGGGCGCTGTGGGGCAGGACCTTGAACCAGCCCTTGATGCCCCAGGCATCGGCGATGCGCCCTACTTCAATCGCATCCGCCGGCAATTCGGCGGTTTCGAGTGCGGGCAGCATCGCCGTGCGGACGGCTTAGGCCGCCGCCTTGGGAGCTGCCGAGGCGGCTTGACGGATCAGGCGCAGAACGGTGGGCGAAGCTTGTGCGCCGACGCTCTTCCAGTAGGCCAGGCGGTCCTGGGCGATACGGATGCTTTCTTCGTTTTCCTTGGCGGTCGGGTTGTAGAAACCCAGGCGCTCGATGAAACGGCCATCGCGGCGAACGCGCTTGTCCGACACGACGATGTTGAAGAACGGACGGCCTTTGGAGCCGCCGCGGGAGAGTCGAATGACGACCATGATTTATCCTTGGGTGGTCAGCAGGCCTTATGGATGAAGAAGAGGCCCGCTCACAATGTTCTTCCAGCGTCGAGACACGCGACATGGCCACCCGGCCAGCGACACGCTGAAAAGCCCGCGATTATAGCCCGACCCGCGTTTTCTCCGAATTCCGGCCTTGCGCCACCCGTTTCCACCGCATGCCCCTCACCATCCGCCCCAGCCGCGACGAAGACGTCGAGGCCATCGCCGCCATCTACGCCCACCACGTGCTGCACGGCACCGGCACCTTCGAAACGGAGCCTCCTTCCCCCGCCGACATGGCCGCCCGCCGGGCCGACGTACTGGGCAAGAACCTGCCGTATCTGGTTGCCGAAGAAAATGGCGAAGTGTTGGGTTTTGCCTACTGCAACTGGTTCAAGCCGCGCCCGGCCTACCGTTTTTCGGCCGAAGACTCGATCTACATGTCGGAGTCAGCACGCGGCAAGGGTCTGGGCGCCAAGCTGCTGGCAGCGCTGTCGCAGGCTGCCGAGGCGGCCGGTGTGCGCAAGCTGATCGCGGTGATCGGCGATTCGGCCAACGCCGGCTCCGTCGGCGTGCACCGCAGCCAGGGCTTCACGCACGTGGGCGTGCTGAAAGACTGCGGCTGGAAGTTCGGCGAATGGCGTGATGTCGTATTGATGGAAAAAGTGCTCGGCGAAGGCAGCACCACCAAACCCGAATGAAAAACAAGACTGTTGCCGCCTGGCTCTCCTTCCTCGGCGGCCCGCTCGGCTTGCACCGCTTCTACCTGCGCGGCATGGGCGACTTGCTCGGCTGGCTGCTGCCCATTCCCACGGCGCTGGGCATCTACGGCATCGAGCGCGTGCGCATGTACGGCGTGGACGACGGCGTTAGCTGGGCGCTGATCCCGCTGCTGGGCTTCACCATCGCAGGCTGCGCGTTGATGGCCATCATCTATGGCCTCATGACGCCCGAGAAGTGGAATGCCCGCTTCAACGCCAGCGCGCCGGCCGACGCGGAACCCGGCCGCACGAACTGGTTCACCATCGGTGCCGTCGTGCTCTCGCTCTTCTTCGGCAGCACGATCCTGATGGCCAGCATCGTGTTCAGCTTCCAGCGCTACTTCGAGCACCAGGTCGAAGAGGGCCGGAAGATCTCGCAGTAGCCGTCAGAACAGCTGGATGCTGATCCAGTAGGCAATCGCCGCCACGAACGCCGAGGCCGGGATCGTGAAGATCCACGCCCACACGATGTTCCCCGCCACGCCCCAGCGCACCGCGCTCGCGCGCTGCGTCGAGCCGACACCGACGATGGCGCCCGTGATGGTGTGCGTGGTCGACACCGGAATGCCCAGCGCCGTCGCCAGGAACAGCGTCAGCGCCCCGCCCGTCTCGGCGCAGAAGCCGCCCACGGGCTTGAGCTTGGTGATCTTCTGGCCCATCGTCTTCACGATGCGCCAGCCGCCGAACATCGTGCCCAGCGCGATCGCGGCGTAGCAGCTCACGATGGTCCAGGTCGGCGGGCTCGCGTCGCCGGCATTGGCATAGCCGGTGGCGATCAGCAGCATCCAGATGATGCCGATGGTCTTCTGCGCATCGTTGCCGCCATGGCCCAGGCTGTAGGCGCCGGCCGAAACAAGCTGCAGCCGGCGGAACCAGCGGTCCACGCGCGACGGCGTGGCGCGCCGGAAGCCCCAGGCCACCACGACCATCATCATCGAACCCAGCAGGAAGCCCAGCAGCGGCGACACGAAGATGAAGGCCACCGTCTTCCAGATGCCCGAGGCCACCAGGCCACTGGTACCGGTCTTGGAGATCACCGCGCCCACGATGCCACCGATCAGCGCGTGCGACGAGCTGCTCGGAATGCCGTAGTACCAGGTCACGAGGTTCCAGCTGATGGCGCCGACGAGCGCACCGAA
Organism: Variovorax sp. GW821-FHT09D05; assembly: GCF_059416325.1. NCBI lineage: Bacteria > Pseudomonadati > Pseudomonadota > Betaproteobacteria > Burkholderiales > Comamonadaceae > Variovorax > Variovorax sp. GW821-FHT09D05. Next base: position 352,667 of record NZ_JBWKOZ010000009.1, read on the forward strand.
CACCACGTGCACGTCGACCACCCCCGGCTGGGCGATGCCCTTGCCCACGGTGGCGGCCACGCTCAAATGGAAGATGAAGATCGCGATCAGGTTGAAGAAGGCCGCAAACACGACGGCCTGCCCCGGCTTGAGAACCCCGGTGGACACCACCGTCGCAATCGAATTGGCGGCGTCGTGGAACCCGTTCATGAAGTCGAACAGGATCGCCAGCGCGACCAGCACTATCACCACCCAGAGGGCGACCTGAACCGTTGCCATCAGCGCTGCCCGCTCAGGAATTCTCGAGGACGATGCCCTCGATCACGTTGGCCACGTCCTCGCACTTGTCGGTGATCGTCTCGAGCAGCTCGTAGATCGCCTTGAGCTTGATCACCTCGCGCACGTCGGGCTCTTCGCGGAACAGCTTGCTCATGGCGCTGCGCATCACGCGGTCGGCGTCCGATTCGAGGCGGTCGATTTCCTCGCAGGTCTTCAGCGTGGCCTCGGCCACGGCCGGGTCGGCGATCTTGCCCAGGAACTTGACGGCGTCCTTCAGGCGGTCGCAGCACTTCACGCTCAGTGCCGTGAGGCGAACGATCTCGTCGGTCATGTGGCGCACGTCGTACAGCGCCATGGTCTCGGCCGAGTCCTGGATCAGGTCGGCCACGTCGTCCATCGTGTTGATGAGCTTGTGGATCTGCTCGCGGTCGATGGGCGTGATGAAGGTCTTGTGGATCAGCCGGTTGACGTCGTGCGTCACGCGGTCGGCGGCGCGCTCGGCGTTGTCGACGTCGCGGTTGTACTGCTCGCGCAGATGCACGTCGCTGTAGTTGGCAACGAGCTGCTCGAAGGCCCTCGCCGCCTCCACGATGCGCTCGGCGTGCTGGTTGAACATCTCGAAGAAATTGCCCTCGCGGGGCAGCAGCTTGCCGAACATGAAAACTCCAGGGGAGCGCCAATCACAGTTTCATGACGCCTTGATGAAAAACCGGCGAAGTTTAACGGGCGCGCGGCCCCTGCCCGGCCCGGCCGGCTTTTCGGGGCCGCCGGCCCCCCCTCAATTCAGGCTGGCAAGCGCAGCACCGGCAGGTGCCAGCCGCCGTAGATTCCGCCCAGGCGGAGCGCCACGATCAGCAGCACGCCGGCGTGAAAGGCCCAGCGCCGCGGCGTTCCAGCCGCCTGCAGCAGAAGGTAGGCCGCGATGCCCGCGATGGCGGCCGAGCCGTAGATGCCGCTGCTCAGCAGCAGCGGAACGCGGGCGGTGAACACATCGCGCAGCAGCCCGCCGGCCGCACCGGTCATGGTGCCGACCAGCAGCACGATGACGGCCGGCAGGCGCCGCTCCTCGGCCACCTGCGCACCGGTGATGGCGAACAGGCCGAGCCCCAGGGCGTCGGCAACGGCCAGCGCATGCTCCGGCACTGGCAACAGGTGCACCCAGACGATGGTGAGCGCCGCAGCCGCGAGGATCACGTAGACATACCGGGTGTCGCGGATCCAGAACACCGGATGGCGGTCGAGCAGCAGGTCGCGCAGCGTGCCGCCGCCCACCGCGGTGACCGAAGCGATCACCACCACGCCCAGCCAGTCGAGGCCCGCATGGCCGGCCCCCAGCGCCCCACTGACCGCGAAGACCGCCACGCCGGCGAGATCGAGGACGTAGAGCAGCACAGCCTTCAGACGATGCGCTTGACCACCTGGCCCGTAACGCGCGCCAGCGCCGCGCGCGGCACCTTGTCGGGCGCGATTTCGGCGAGCGGCTTCAGCACGAAGGCGCGCTCGCGCATGCGGGGGTGCGGCAAGGTCAGCGTGGGCGTGTCGATCACCGAGTTGCCGTGCATCAGCAAATCGAGATCGAGCGTGCGCGGCGCGTTGGGAAACGGCCTTTCGCGGCCGGCCAGCGCCTCCAGGCGCTGCAACGCCACGAGCAACTGCTCGGCATCCAGGCCGGTGCGCACCGCCACCACGGCGTTGATGAAATCGGGGCCTTCGGCATCCACCGGCTCACTGCGATAGAGCGACGAACGGGCCGTCACCACGGTTCGCTGAAGCGCGCCGATGTCGGCCATGGCGGCCTTCACGGCTGCCTCGGCATCGCCCAGGTTGGCGCCGATGGCGATGAAAGCCTGTGCCGTGGGGTAGTCCTCCCGCGGGCCGCGCGGGCTGCGCGAAGGAGCACGGGTGGGCGCGCGGCGCGCGGGCGGTCCGCTCTTGGCGCCTGCAGACGGTGGCTTGGCACCACCGCCCGCACGCGGCGGTGCAGCCTTGGCCTTGGGGCCTGGCTTGCCGTCCTTCGGCCGGTTGGGCGTGCTCATGCGCCTCCGGCGCTCCCGCCGCCCCCACCACCAGCACCGCCACCACCTCCGGTGCGGGGCTTGCGGCGACGCCGGCGCTTGCGCGGTACCGCCTCGCCATCGGGCGGCACGGCGCCGGCTTCTACTTCAACCTCTTCGACTTCGTCGTCCTGCTCCGAATCGGGGGCCTGGCTCTTGCGCGCAGCCGGTTCACCGCCGCGCGGCTTCGGCGCCGGGGTTTCGCGCACCCGCACGCGCTGACGCACCTTCTGCTCCTCACGCACCTGCTCCAGCAGGTCCTGGCGGCGCACGTCGTCGGCGGTGCTGAATTCCTGCCACCACTCGGCAATCGCCTCGCTCACCTCGCCCACGTCGGCGCGCAGGCGCATGAAGTCGAAGGCGGCGCGGAAACGCGCCTGCTCGACCAGGCTGTAGGGCGTGGATCCGGTGCGCTTGTCGAAGCGCGGCTGCATCATCCAGATCTCGCGCATGTCGGCGGCCAGCTTGCCGCGGCCCGAGACATCGCCGATGCGGGCGTTGAACACATCGTCGATGGCGTCCTGCAGCGCCGGGAACGGCGGCTGCGGGCGCTGGCCGTGGCGGCCTTCCTGGCGCTGGGCCCAGCCGTCGCGCACGTCGGCCCACAGCACGCAGGCCAGCAGGAAGCTGGGCGCCACGGGCTTGCCTTCGCCCACGCGGCGGTCGGTGTCCTGCAGGGCGGCCTTCACGAAGGGCTGGTCGGCGCGCTCCACCACCACGTCGAGCAACGGATAGATGCCGCGGGCGAGGCCGAGCTTGTTCAGCTGCTCGACGGTCGCAATCGCGTGGCCGGTCTGCAGCAGCTTGAGCATTTCGTCGAACAGGCGACTTTGCGGCACGTCAGCCAGCAGCTTGCTCGATTCGACCAGCGGGGCCGCCGTCTTGGCTTCCATCTTGAAGCCCAGGGCCGCGAGCTTGGCCGAGAAGCGGATGGCGCGAATGATGCGCACCGGGTCTTCACGGTAGCGCGTGGCCGGGTCGCCGATCATGCGCAGCGTGAGCTTCTGGGCGTCCTTGATGCCGTTGTGATAGTCGACCACGACCTGGTTGGCCGGGTCGTAGTACATGGCGTTGACGGTGAAGTCGCGGCGCGCCGCGTCTTCTTCCTGCGGGCCCCAGACGTTGTCGCGCAGCACGCGGCCGCTGGCGTCCACGGCGTGCTTCATGCTGGCAAGCTCGCCCTTGCTGGTGCGCTCGTTGCCCGCCACCTGCTCGGCCGCGGCGTTGTCCATGTAGGCGCGGAAGGTCGAGACCTCGATCACCTCGTGCTCGCGCCCACGGCCGTACACCACGTGCACGATGCGAAAGCGCCGCCCGATGATGAATGCACGGCGAAACAGCGACTTGACCTGCTCGGGCGTGGCATTGGTGGCCACGTCGAAGTCCTTGGGTCGCAGCCCCAGCAGCAGGTCGCGCACCGCGCCACCCACCACGTACGCCTCGTAGCCGGCCTGCTGCAGTGTGGTGACCACGTTCTTCGCGCGTTCGTCGACCAGGGCCGGATCGATCTTGTGAACCTCTGCCGGCACCTCCTGGCGCTTGCCGAAGCGGCTCTTGCCCTGCGTGCCGCCGGCGGTCTTGCCGAGCAGCTTGTCGATGAATTTCTTGATCATTATTGGTTGAAAGCCTAGTTCGCTCTTTTATTCGTTCTCGAGCATGGAGCGGATCAGCGGAATGGTGATCGCGCGTTGCGTCTGCAGGGCATAGCCGTCGAGCTGTGTGAGCAGCTCCATCAGGCTGCCGAGGTCGCGGCTGAATCGGTGCAGCATGTAGTCGAGCACGTCGTCGGACAGCATCACGCCGCGCGCATCGGCGGCCTGGCGCAGCACCGCGCGGCGTTCGCTTTCGCTCAGCACCTGCAAGTGGAACACGTGGCCCCAGCCGAGGCGGGTGCGCAGGTCTTCGCGCAGCGGCAGGTCGGCCGGCGGCAAGGCGCCAGCGGCGACCACGCCACGCTGCAGGGTCTGGGCGTTGACGAACCAGTTGAAGGCCGCGTGCTGCTGCACGGCGGTGTAGAGGTGCACATCGTCGAGCAGGACGGCGCCCCAGCGCTCGTCGAACTCGGGCGGCTCCAGCAGGCCGGCGTGCAGCCAGCCCACGCTGGCGCCCTGCTCGCGCAGTGCGACACGCACCGATTCGAGCAGATGGCTCTTGCCGCTGCCGCCTTCGCCCCACAGATAGGTTGGCACCGGCGAGTGCAGCGCGGGGCTGCCGGCGCCGCCCACCCACACTTGCAGGTGCCGCAGCGCCGCCTCGTTGGGGCCGGCAAAAAAGGCGTCGAAGCTGGGGCCCGTCGCAATGCCGATATCGAGCGCGAGCTGTTTCATCCCGGGAAGGTTCATGGAGGGGGCCGCGAGGGCCCTTAAAATCGTGAGGAATTCTATCGGCCCGGCCACCATGGTTACCGGCGCCGCCTTCCGCTCCTACTCTTCGCGTCCTTCCTGACCTCGACCACCCATGACTTCCCCTACGCCCACTCCTCTCAGCTACAAGGATGCCGGTGTCGACATCGATGCCGGCGACGCGCTGGTCGACCGCATCAAGCCCCTGGCCAAGAAGACCATGCGCGAAGGAGTGCTGGCCGGCATCGGCGGCTTCGGCGCCCTGTTCGAGGTGCCCAAGCGCTACAAGGAGCCGGTGCTGGTGAGCGGCACCGACGGCGTGGGCACCAAGCTCAAGCTGGCCTTCGAATGGAACATGCACGACACGGTCGGCATCGACCTGGTGGCAATGAGCGTCAACGACGTGCTGGTGCAGGGCGCCGAGCCCCTCTTCTTCCTCGACTACTTCGCCTGCGGCAAGCTGGACGTGGACACGGCCGCTGCCGTGGTCGGCGGCATCGCCCGCGGCTGCGAACTGTCGGGTTGCGCTCTCATTGGCGGCGAAACCGCCGAAATGCCCGGCATGTACCCGGCCGGCGAGTACGACCTGGCGGGCTTTGCGGTCGGCGCGGTCGAAAAGTCGAAGATCCTCACGGGCCAGAACGTCAAGCCCGGCGACGTGGTGCTGGGCCTGGCCTCGGCCGGCGTGCACTCCAACGGTTTCAGCCTGGTGCGCAAGGTGATCGAACGCGCCGGGGCCGACCTGCCCGCCACCCTCGACGGCAAGCCCTTCCGCGAAGCCGTGATGGAGCCCACCCACCTCTACGTGAAGCCGGTGCTCGAAGCGCTGGACAAGCACCCGATCAAGGCGCTGGCCCACATCACCGGCGGCGGCCTGCTCGAGAACATCCCGCGCGTGCTGCCCGAAGGCACCGCCGCCCACCTCAAGAAGGGCAGCTGGCCGCAGACCGAGCTGTTCGCCTGGCTGCAGAAGGTGGCCGGCATCGACGACATCGAGATGAACCGCACCTTCAACAACGGCATCGGCATGGTGGTCGTGATCGACGCGGCTGAAGCCGCCGCCTGCGCCGCTACGCTGCGCGCCGCTGGCGAATCGGTGCACGAGATCGGCGTGATCGCCGAGCGCGGCGAAGGCGCCGCGGTAGTCGTCGGCTGAGCGCCGGCTGCCCATCCACAATGTCCTGAACAGAGCACGCGACGCACCGGATGGCCAAGAAGCCACAACCCATCAGCCCCGCCGTGACAACGGCCCCCGTCCACCGCCCGGCCGCCTCGCGCGGCGTGATGATCGCAAGCTACCTGCTGATGCTGGCCGCGTTGCTGCTGGTGATGTGGGAGCACCTGCTGCCGGGGCTGCTGTGCGTCTGCATCGGCTTCCTGGCCACGCGGTGGTTCGCACGGGTGCTGAGTGCGGGCATGCGGCGCATTCCGGCACTCGGCGGCCAGCGCGCCGATGGCTGGGCCGGCGTGCTGGCCGTCATCCTCGTGCTGGTGGGGCCGATCGCGCTGATCACGCTGCTGCTGTCGCAGGCCCGCGAATACATCGTCGACGCGCCTGACCAGTACCGCGAACTGCTCGACTACACGGCGCGCACGGTGCTGGAGCTGCGCTCCAAGCTGCCGGTCGAGATCGCTGTCTACCTGCCCGAGGGCGCGGCCGAGGTGCAGCGGGTGATCGCCAATTACCTGCGCGCGCAGGCCGGCTCGCTGGCCGTGGCTGGGCGCGCCTGGCTGCACGGCATTCTCTTTTCGTACGTGGGCCTGATCGTGGGCGGCCTGGCCGCCGTGGCGCACGCGCCGCTGCGCCGCCTGCCGCTGGCCGACCAGCTACACCAGCGCGTGCGGACCTTCGGCGAAGCCTTCGGCCAGATCGTGGCCGCCCAGTTCTGGATCGCGGCCTTCAACACGCTGCTCACGGCGATCTTTCTGCTGTTCATCATGCCGACGTGGGGGGCTCACCTTCCGTACACGCCGGCGCTCATCACCCTCACCTTCCTGGCGGGGCTGGTGCCGATCGTGGGCAACCTGGTCTGCAACTCGGTGATCACGCTGGTGGGGCTGTCGGTGTCGCCGGTCACGGCGGCGGCGTGCCTGATCTTCCTGATCGTGATCCACAAGGCCGAGTACGTCATCAACGCCAAGGTGGTCGGTGCACGCACGCAGATGAGCGTGTGGGAGCTGCTGGCTGTGATGTTCGTGGCCGAGGCGGTGTTCGGGCCAGCCGGGCTGGTGGCGGCGCCGCTGTACTACGCGTACCTGAAGAAAGAGCTGCAGGCGGCATCGCTGGTCTGAGGCAACCGTCGGGCAGCAATGTCCTGATCTGATCGGTTTTGGTCCGGCCGCGAGCGGACTGCGGGCTGGCAAGGCAGAAGAATAGGCGGCATCATCCACTTTGCCTCTGCGAGCCCCGCCATGAAAACCTGTCTGATTGTGATCGACGCCCAGGAATCGTTCCGCCAGCGCGCGTACTGGTCCGAGAGCCAGGCCACTCCCTACTTCGCCGCGCAGAACGCGCTGATCGAAGGCTGCGCCGCCGCCGGCGTGCCGATCGCGCGGGTCTTTCACACCGACGAGCCCTCCGATGCGAGCAACCCGTTTGCCGTCGAATCGGGCCACGTGCGCCCCATCGGCGGGCTTGCCGACTTTGCCGCAGCAGCCACCTTCACCAAGCACCGCCACAGCGCGCTGGTCAACAGCGGGCTGGACATCTGGCTCACGCAGAACGGCATCGGCCGGCTGATCGTGAGCGGCATCCGCACCGAGCAGTGCTGCGAAACCACAACCCGCCACGCCTCGGACCTGGGCTGGGAGGTCGACTACGTGACCGACGCCACGCTCACCTTCGACATGGTGCAGCCGAACGGCCAGCCGCTTTCAGCCGCCGACATCAAGGCCCGCACCGCCACCGTGCTGCAGGGCCGCTTCGCCACCGTCTGCACCGTGGCGCAGGCGCTCGAGCGGGCCGTGGCGTGAGCGGCATGAGCTTGCGCGTGCTCATCCTCGCCTTCGACGGCGTCGAAGCGCTGGACTTCGCCGGCCCCTTCGAAGTGCTCACCACCGCGAGCCGGGTCAGCCAGCGGATGCAGCCGGGCACCGCGGCGCCGTTCGATGTCGCATCGGTGGCCCACGTTGCACACGGCCAGCCCGTGCAGGCGCGCGCCGGTCTGCAGCTGCTGGCCAACCACACGCTGGCCGACAGCCCGAAGGCCGACGTGCTGATCGTTCCCGGCGGCGTGGTCGACGCGCCGATGGCCAGCCCCGACACCCTGCGCTGGATCGCCCACAGCGCAGCCGGTGCGCAGGTCGTCGCCTCGGTCTGCACCGGCGCCTTCCTGCTGGCCGAAAGCGGCGTGATCACGAACGACACCGTCACCACCCACTGGGAAGACATCGCCGACCTGCGCGAGCGCTTTCCTTCGCTCGACGTGCGCGACGGAGTGCGCTGGGTCGACAACGGCCGCATCGTCAGCTCCGCGGGCATCAGCGCCGGCATCGACATGAGCCTGCACCTCGTCGAGCGGCTGGCCGGACGCGAACTGGCCGAGCGCACCGCGCGCCAGATGGACTACGCATGGACCCGCAACCCCGGCCACGACCCATCCGCGTAGTCTTCGTCCTCCTGCCCGGCAGCATCGTGCTCGACTGGGCCGGCCCGGCCGAGGCGCTGCGCATCGCCAACCAGCGGCTGCGCGCAATGGGCCAGCCCGAGCGTTTTGCCATCGAGTTCGCGAGCCCCCGGCCGACGACGATGGGCTCGGTCGGCGTCGCGCTGGCCGGGCTTTCGCCCTTGCCGACGCAGTGGGACGGCCCCGGCTGGATCGTGCTGGTCGGCCTGCCCGGCGACACCATCGCCATCGACAACCCCGAGACGCAAGACCTGCTGCACTGGCTGCGCGGCCTGCGCTTCGAACGCGACCGGCTGGAGCTGCTGACGATCTGCGCCGGCGCGGTGCTGGCCGCGCATGCCGGTGCGCTGGCGGGCCGGCGCGCCACCACGCACCACCAGCACCTCGACGAACTTCGTGCCGTGGAGCCGCGCTGCGACGTGGTCAGCAACCGCGTGTTCGTGATCGATCCGCCGCTGTACAGCAGCGCGGGCGTGACGACCGGCATCGACCTCGTCCTGCACCGCATCGCCGGGCTGTGCGGCGAAGCGCTCGCAGCGCAGGTCGCGCAGACCATGGTGGTGGCGCTGCGCCGCGGCCCGCACGACCCGGAGCTGTCGCCCTTTCTCGCTTACCGCAACCACCTGCATGCCGCGCTGCATCGCGTGCAGGACGCGGTCAGCGAACAGCCACAGGCGGACTGGAGCGTGCCGCGCATGGCCGAGGTGGGGCACACCTCGGCGCGGCATCTCACGCGGCTGTTCGTCGAGCATGCGGGCGTGGCGCCGCTGGCCTATCTGCGGCGGCTGCGGCTCGCAGCTGCGCAACTCGCGCTGGCCTCGGGCGCGAGCGTGACGCGGGCGGCGGAGCAATCGGGCTTCGGCTCGGACACCCAACTGCGCCGCGCGTGGCACCAGTTCGGGTTGCCGGGCTCGCCTTCGGAGGCGGGCTCGGCTTTCAAGGCCTAAAAACGCTCAGTGCCAGACGCCGACGGGCGCCGGCCCGGGCACGCGCAGCAGCCTGTCGTCGCCGATCTCCAGCAGCCGGTTGGCCGCATAGCTGTTCTGCGAGTCGGGCTCCAGCGCCGCGCTGACCAGCGGCGACAGCGGCTGCGCCAGCGACACGTAGAAGCTCCCCGGCTGCACCACCGCGCGACCGGCCCGCGGCCGCACGCGGAAGGCGCGGATCGCCTCGCCGTCCTCGATGGCGCCGCGCGCATCCTGCCGCTGGCCGTCGGTCTGCGACAGGATCTCGTAGCGCTCCACCTGCCAGGGCGCCGCGCTGTCGATGCGCTCCACGCGCACGCCCAGCATCTGCAGGCGCTGCACGGCCGTGGTCTCGCTGGCCGCGAGCAGATAGCCGCACGGGCGCGGGCGCGCGTTGGCAATCTTGAGCGGCTCGGCGGCGCGCCATTCGACGTCGACGGTCTTGTCTTCCCCGGTCTTCGCATCGAGGAATTCGAGGCGCTGCCGCGTCGGCGTCTGCCAGGCCTCAACCACGAGATCGCCATGACAGGCCTGCGCCTTGGCGCGCTGGCCAGCCTGCGCGGTGAGCTGCATCAGCGCCGGCCCCTGCTTCGCGGCCGTCTCGATGACGGTGGTGGCGGCCAGTACCTGCGTGTGCACGCGGCGCGCAAAGTGCGCACGCCCGAGCCCCACGCCGCGCACTTCGAGCAGCAGGCTCACGGCCTGGCGCAGCGCGCTCACGTTGCGTCCGGTGTCGGGCTGCACGCCGCCCATCGACACGGTGCGGTCTTCGCTCTTGCCGCCGGAGGTGGTGTGGTACTTGAAGCCCTGCAAGCCGGCCTGCGTGAATGCGGCCTGGATGGCGTCGACATAGTCGCGCTGCGCGCTCAGGGCGATGGCGGAGTCGAGATTGCCCACGGTGGCAGGCTGCAGCAGGCCGTCGTACTTCATGACCGCGCCGAACTTCTCGATCCAGCGGCCGCCGACGGTGAACTCGTGCAGGTCGAGCACCACCTGCGGCTGGTAGCGCAAGGTGGCGGCCGCGAGCATGCGCGCCTCGGGGGTGCGCAGCAGCAGGTGGTCGCGATTCACGTCGATGCCGTTGGCGGTGACGCGGGTGAAGCGCTCGGCGCCGTCCGGGTTGCCGCGCGGCACCAGCACCAGGTTCACCTTCTTCAGCAGCGCGGCGCCGGGCTCGCTGGCGAACTGCTGCGCCAATGCCAACACCGCTTCGCCACCGGCCGGCTCGTTGCCGTGCTGCTGGCCGATCACCATCACGGTAGGCCGCGCGGGATCGATTCGCCCCTGGTCGGCCAGCACCACCAGTGGCATTTCGCGTCCCTGCTGCGTCAGGCCCAGGCGCTCGACGCGAACGTTCGGCGACTGGCGCGCAAGGTCGCTCAGGAAGGCCAGCACCTCGACGTGCGAGGGAAAGTCGGTGCGCCCGGCACGAAAGCCCGGCGTGGCGTAGCTCACCGGCGGATTGGGGAAACGCGCGGCGATGGCCTGCGGCTCGACCCACGCCTTGGCGGGGTCGAACTGGGCCTGGGCCGAAAGGGCTGGCAGCAGGGCCAGGCAGGAAACGCACAGGAGGCGGAGGGAGGGGGTGCGCAGCATGGCGCGCATTTTCTCCCGGCACCGGCCGCGCGGGCCAGCGCAGCTTCAGCCGGCGTTCAGCTCACCCGGCGGGGCCATCGAGGAGGCAGGCCCGCGCACGCGCGAGCAGCAGGGCCCGCTCGCGCGTGTTGCGCGTGAGCGCTGCGGCGCGGTCGAATTCCTTGCGCGCCTCATCGCGGCGGCCTAGCTTGAAGAGCAGATCGCCGCGCACGGTCGGCAGCAGGTGGTAGCCCTTCAGCGAGGGCTCGTCCATGAGCGCATCGACCACCTCCAGCCCCGTCGCCGGCCCGAAGGCCATCGACAACGCGACCGCCCGGTTGAGCTCGACGATGGGCGATGGCGTGAGTTCGGCCAGCGCGTCGTAGAGCGCCGCAATGCGGCCCCAGTCGGTTTCGTCGGCGGTGCGCGCGCGGCCGTGGCAGGCGGCGATGGCGGCCTGCAGCGCATAGGGGCCTAGCGCGCCGCCGAGTGCTTCAGCACGCGCGAGCGCCGCAAGGCCGCGACGGACCAGCATCTGGTCCCAGCGCGCGCGGTTCTGTTCGAGCAGCAGCACCGGCTCGCCGGAAGGCCCCATGCGCGCGGCGGTGCGCGAGGCCTGGATTTCCATCAGCGCCACGAGGCCGTGCACCTCCGCCTCCTTCGGCACCAGCTCGGCCACGATGCGGCCCAGGCGCAGGGCCTCGTCGCACAGCGTGGGGCGCATCCAGTCGTCGCCGGCGGTGGCCGAGTAGCCTTCATTGAAGACCAGGTAGATCACTTCGAGCACCGAGGCGAGCCGGGCTTCGAGCTCGTGCCGGCGCGGTACCTCGAAGGGCACGCGCGCCTCGGCCAGCGTGCGCTTGGCGCGCACGATGCGCTGCGCCACGGTGGCCTCGGGCACGAGAAAGGCGCGCGCGATTTCATCGGTGGTGAGGCCGCCCATCAGCCGCAGCGTGAGCGCCACGCGAGCCTCGGTCGACAGCACCGGGTGGCAGGCGGTGAACACCAGCCGCAGCAGGTCGTCGCCAATGTCGTCGTCCAGCGCGGCATCGATCGCCTCGGCGAAATCGTCCTGTGCCATTTCGTGCTGCGCGTCGATCTCGCGGCCGATTTCGCCGGCCTTGTGCTCGGCCAGCTGCAGGTGGCGCAGGCGGTCGAGCGCGCGGCGTTTGGCCACTGCCGTGAGCCAGGCCGCGGGGTTGTCGGGCACGCCGGATTCGCTCCATTGCTCGAGGGCCGAGACCAGCGCGTCCTGGGCCAGCTCTTCAGCCAGGCCCACGTCGCGCACCATGCGCGCGACGGTGGCGATGATCTTCGCGGACTCCATGCGCCACACCGCCTCGATGGTGCGGTGGATGGCGGCGACGTCCGCGCGGCCCTCTTCCCTGATCACAGCTTTACGGCTCGGTCTTCTTGACCGTCTGCATCGACGCGAACTCGCTGGTCAGCGCCTGCACATCGGGCGGGTAGTCGCCGATTTCCTGGATCTGGCGCACCTCGATGACTTCGTTGTCGGAGCCGGGGCAGCGGGCAGCCCATTCGATGGCGGCGGCGCGCGAGGGCACGTCGATGACCCAGAAGCCGCCGAGCACTTCCTTGGCCTCGGCGAAGGGGCCGTCGACGATCTTGGGCTTCTTGTCCTTGAAGCTCACGCGCGCGCCCATCGAGGGCGGATGCAGGCCGTCGCAGCTGATCAGCACGCCGGCTTTCTGCATCGATTCGTTGTAGGCCATCATGGCCGACACCGCATCGACGTCTTCGGGGATGGTGCCGGGCGCGGCGGTTTCGTAGCCGTGGGGAATCATCAGCAGCATGAATCGCATGGTGGATCTCCTTGGGTTCGATTCGGTTGCGGCTGCTTCAGCTGCCGGCCTTCGCGCGGGCCTCGGTCTCGGCGCGCAGGCGGTCTTCCTGGGCGAGCAGCTCGGGCGTCATCGAATCGCCGAAGTCGGCGGCCTCGAACACCTGGCGAATCTCGATCTCGCCTTCCTGGAAAGGGCTGCGCTTGATCCACTCGATGGCTTCTTCCTTTGACTTGACCTGGAACAGCCAGAAACCAGCCAGCAGCTCCTTGGTTTCGACGAAGGGGCCGTCGATGACGGTGCGCTTGGTCGGGCCTTCGCAGCGCACGCGCACGCCCTTGGAGCTGGGGTGCAGGCCTTCGCCCGCCAGCAGCACGCCGGCCTTGACCAGTTCCTCGTTGAACTTGCCCATGGCGGTGAGTATCTCGGTGCTGGGCATCACGCCGGCTTCGGAATCGGCGTTGGCCTTGACCAGAATCATGAATCGCATGTCGTTTCTCCTGAAGGTTGATGAGACTGGGAGCGGCTGACGAATGAAATTTGCCTGCTCCTGTTCACACGTCGGACGAGCGGAAGACGGATCGACACGATCGCATCGATCTATTTGTAATTTTGTGTTTCTTAAATTGAGGCTTCAGGGCAGGTAGCCGCAGAAGCGCAGCACGTGGCCGTCGGGCTCCCGGATCGCGAATTCGCGCAGTCCCCAGGGCTGGGAGGTTGGCGGCTCGATGACCGTCACGCCGCGCTTCACGTAGGCGGCGTGCAGGCCGTCGATGTCCTTGCCCACGTGGATCACGATTTCGCCGCGCCAGGGCTTGGCCTCGCGCGAGTTGCATTGCCACAGCCTCAGGTAGACCGGGTCGCCGTAGCTGCGGTCGCCCTTCTTCACCCGGGCGTAGCTGGGCGGCTCCCCCGCGATGAAGTCGAGCTCGAAGCCCAGCACGTCGCGAAACCAGCGCGCGGCGCGCGACACGTCCGACACCGGCAGCACCGGCTGCACGCCGTGGAATTCATGCAGGGTGCCCAGGTCGGGCGCCGGGCTCACACCGGCCTTGGTGTTCATTTCAGCTGGCCATTCGGCGCAACATGGCGACGCGCTCGGCGATCGCGTCGATGTCTAGGGCGTCCTCGGCCTTCCCCAGATAGGTTTCCAGGTCGCGCACGGCCTGCGCCGTGTTGCCCTGCTCGGCGTGCGCGATGCCGCGATCGCGGTACTCGCCCCAGGCACTGGGCAGCAGGGCGATCAGGCGGTCCTGCACGGCGATGACGCGCTGCCAGTCTTCCTGCGCATGGTGCACTTCCTTCAGGTTGCGCAGCATGCGCGCGATGATTTCGCGCGGGCTTGCGGGCTGCAGGTACAGGCCCAGCGGCACGTCGAAATCGCCGACCAGGCCATTGCTGCGCTTGTAGGGTTCGAGCCGCTCGCCGAGTTCCTCGCGCGACAGCGACTTGCCGGTGAAAGGATCGATCACCACCTGCCCCTTGGGCAGCGTCACCTTGAGCATGAAATGCCCCGGAAACCCGATGCCGCGTGCCTGCAGGCCCAGGCCCTGCGCCAGTTCCATCCACAGCACGGCCAGCGAGATCGGAATGCCGCGGCGGGTGCGCAGCACGGCGTTCAGGTAGCTGTTGTCGGGGTCGTAGTAGTCGTTGACGTTGCCGCCGAAGCTCAGGTCATTGAAGAAGAACTGGTTCAGGGCGCGCAGGCGGGCCAGCGGTGCGGCGTCGGCCGGCAGGCGGCGCTTCAGGCGGGCCAGGAGCTGGTCTACATCGCCAAGCACCTGCTGAACGTCGAGATCGGGGTATTCGTCCTGCGCCAGGCTGGCGGCAGCTTCGAGCAACGGAAATTGATCGTCGCTGCGAACCAGCGATTCGAAATACTCCAGTGCGGTAGGAACCTGAAAGCTGAACGTCATGTGTCTTTGTAGAGGAGCATTCAGGGAGCGTCAAGGCGGAACACGTGCGTATTGCCAACGCCCTGCGCGCGGGCTTCAGCGGCGCAGGAAGCTGCGCAACCGCACGCCGACGGCCGCCAGCACGGCGAAATAGAGCAGCGCCGAGCCGGCGATCAGCGCAGCGAGCAGGCCGATGCGCAGCAGGCGCTGCTCGCGCAGGCCGACCCAGTCGAAATGGCCCGAGCCCCAGAACAGCAGGCCGGCCAGCACCAGCGTGCCCGCCAGCACCTGCAGCGCGAACTTGCCCCAACCCGGTTCGGGCTTGTAGCTGCCGCGGCGCATCAGGCCGACAAGCAGCCAGGTCGAATTGACCAGCGCGCCGATGGCGATGGTCAGGGTCAGCGCTGCGTGCTGCAGCACCGGCACCAGGAAGATATTGAGCACCTGCGTCAGCACCAGCACGCCCACGGCAATGAGCATCGGCGTGCGCGTGTCGTGCTTTGCGTAGTAGCCGGGCGCGAGCACCTTCACGGCCACGATGCCGACCAGCCCGACGCCGTAGCCCATCAGCGCCAGGGTCGTGCGGCCTACGTCCTCGCCGGTGTACGCGCCGTTGTGGAAGAGCACCGCCACCAGCGGCTTGGCGAACAGCAGCAGCGCGATGGCGCAAGGCGCCGAAAGCAGCACGACGAGGCGCAGGCCCCAGTCGAGCAGCGACGAATAGCGAGCGTCGTCCTTGGCGGCGCGGGCGCCGGCCAGCTGCGGCATCAGCACCACGCCGAGCGCGACGCCGAGCATGGCGGTGGGGAATTCCATCAGCCGGTCGGCGTTGGTGATCCAGGTGACGCTGCCCACTGCAAGGTGCGAGGCGATCTGCGTGTTGATGAGCAGCGAGATCTGCGCCACGCTCACGCCCAGCAGCGCGGGCAGCATCAGCTTGAGCACCTTGCGCGTGGCAGGGTCGGTCCATGCGGTCCGCAGCGCCCGGAAGCTCGCGCCGACACGCGGCATCAGCCCGAGCTTGCGCAGCGCCGGAATCTGCAGGGCCAGCTGCAGCACACCGCCCACCAGCACGCCCACGCACTGCGCATAGATCGGCTCGATGCCCCACCGGCGGAACAGCGGCGCCCCGACCACGATCGCCAAAATCAGCGCAATGTTGAGCAGCACCGGCGACGCCGCCGGCACCGCGAACTTGCGCCAAGTGTTGAGAATGCCGCCCGCCAGCGCCACCAGCGACATGAAGCCGATGTACGGGAACATCCAGCGCGTCATGATCACGGCCGGGTCGAAGCCGGGCAGTCCGCTCGCCATGGCCCAGACCAGCAGCGGCGCGCCGGCCACGCCGGCCACGCACACGACCAGCAGCGTCCAGGTGAGCAGCGTGGCGACATGGTCGATCAGCTGCCGGGCGCCCTCTTCCCCGTCTTCGGCCTTGCGCGCGGCCAGCACCGGCACGAAGGCCTGGCTGAAGGCGCCTTCGCCGAAGACCCGCCGGAACAGGTTGGGGATGCGAAATGCGACGTTGAAGGCGTCGGTCAGCGCGCTGACGCCGAAAACCGAGGCAAACAGCACGTCGCGCACAAGGCCCGTGATCCGCGAAGCGAGAGTCAGCAGGGAGACGGTGGAGGCGGATTTGAGCAGGGACACGGGGGCCGAGTGTAGGGCCCGCGAAGGTGCCGAAACGGGCCGATTCGGGCGCGAATTGGGCAAAAGGGCCAACCCGGCCTATAATGGAGGGCTTTGCTGCATCATCCTCAGACACCTAAGGAACATTAAATATGGCATCCGCCAAGCCCAAGAAGAAGAACCCGCGCCTCGCCTCCGGCCGTAAGCGCGTCCGCCAGGACACCAAGCTCAACGCTGCGAACACCTCGCTGCGCTCCAAATACCGTACCGCTGTCAAGAACGTCGAAAAGGCTGTTCTGGCTGGCGACAAGACCAAGGCAAGCGAACTGTTCGCGAAGGCCCAGAGCATCGTCGACACCGTCGCCGACAAGGGCATCTTCCACAAGAACAAGGCAGCCCGCGACAAGAGCCGCCTGTCGGCCAAGGTCAAGGCCCTCGCCCTCGCGCCTGAAAAGGCCGCCGCCTGACACCTGTCAGGCAAGCCCGGACCGGAATTCTCCAGTCCGCCGTTTGATCGGGGTGCGCTGCAGCAAAGTGAAAAACCGCCTTCGGGCGGTTTTTTCATGCCCATTCGATTTGCGCCCCAGGGCGACGGGCAAGAAAAAAGGCCGCTCAGGCCTTCTTGGGGGGGATGGGCGTGTCGGGCACCAGACAGGCCTCGGCCACCTGCAGGTCGTTGTCTCTCGCGAAGTTCACGCAGAAATCCCAGGCCATCGGCTCGGCATCGCGCAGCTCGCGGTTCACGATCACGCACTTCACGCCGTTGATGGTCGTCGGAATGCACCAGGGCGAGTAGCTCAGGTGGCTGCCCGGATAGGCGCCACCGGGGCGAAAAGAGCACATCACGCCGGCCAGACGCTCGGCCCAATCGCTGGGGCGGAATGTCCGGCCATCCTTGGTGATGCCCTGGATGAAGATTTCTTTGGCAGTGGGGGAAATCATCGTTGAATGAGGCGACCGGAGCGGGTGCTGCGGTGCAGCAAGCGATTCTATCCGCGGCACTTTTTGCATCCTGAACATGGGGCATTGCTGTAATGCGGAATCCTCAACGAAGCCGTCAAACGGCACGCCTAGAATCCGCCTTCCCTATCTGGAGAACCCGAATGAGCGCTACCGCCCAGCCCACCTCGCCCCACGTCATGAACACTTACGGTCGCCTGCCGATCGCACTGTCGCACGGTCAGGGTTGCCGAGTCTGGGACACCACGGGCAAGGCCTACATCGACGGCCTCGGCGGCATTGCCGTGAACACGCTGGGTCACAACCACCCCGAGCTGGTGCCCGCCCTGCAGGACCAGCTGACCAAGCTGATCCACAGCTCCAACTACTACCATGTGACCGGCCAGGAACAGCTCGCCACCAAGCTGACCGAGATTTCGGGCCTCACCAACGCGTTTTTCTGCTGCACCGGCCTCGAAGCCAACGAAGCCGCCCTGAAGCTGGCGCGCAAGTTCGGCCATGACAAGGGCATCGAGCGCCCCGAAATCGTCGTCTACGAAGCCGCCTTCCACGGCCGCAGCATCGCCACCCTGTCGGCCACCGGCAATCCCAAGGTGCAGGCCGGCTTCGGCCCGCTGGTCGAGGGCTTCATCCGCGTGCCGCTGAACGACATCGAGGCGCTGAAGAAGGCCACCGAAGGCAACCCCAACGTGGTTGCCGTGTTCTTCGAAACCATCCAGGGCGAAGGCGGCATCCACCCGATGCGCGTCGAATACCTCAAGCAGGTGCGCCAACTCTGCGACGAGCGCGACTGGCTCATGATGATCGACGAAGTGCAGTGCGGCATGGGCCGCACCGGCAAGTGGTTCGCCCACCAATGGGCGGGCATCAAGCCTGATGTGATGCCGCTGGCCAAGGGCCTGGGCTCGGGCGTGCCGATCGGCGCCGTGGTGGCCGGCCCCAAGGCCGCCAACATCTTCGGTCCGGGCAACCACGGCACCACTTTCGGCGGCAACCCGCTCGCCATGCGCGCCGGCATCGAAACCATCCGCATCATGGAAGAGCACAAGCTGCTCGAAAACGCCGCCACCGTCGGCGCCCACCTCAAGGCCGCGCTGGAGCGCGAAATCGGCGGCCTGTCCGGCGTGAAGGAAATCCGCGGCCAGGGCCTGATGCTGGGCATCGAGCTCGACCGTCCCTGCGGCGTGATCCTGAACCGCGCCTGCGACGCCGGCCTGCTGCTGAGCGTGACGGCCGACAAGGTGATCCGCCTCGTGCCACCGCTCATCCTGAGCATTGCCGAGGCCGACGAGATCGTTGCCATCCTCGCGCCCATCGTCAAAAACTTCCTGTCGGAGCCTGCCGCCCAATGACGACCGCCACGACGACCGCACCCGCCGCCATCCGGCACTACCTGCAGTTCTCGGACTTCACGGCCGACGAGTACGCCTACCTCTTCGATCGCATGGCGATCATCAAGAAGAAGTTCAAGACCTACGAAAAGCACCAGCCGCTGGTCGACCGCACGCTGGCCATGATCTTCGAGAAGGCCAGCACGCGCACCCGCGTAAGCTTCGAGGCCGGCATGTACCAGCTCGGCGGCAGCGTGGTCCACCTGACCACCGGCGACAGCCAGCTCGGACGCGCCGAGCCCATCGAGGACAGCGCCAAGGTCATCAGCCGCATGGTCGACATCGTGATGATCCGCACCTACGAGCAGACCAAGATCGACACCTTTGCCGCGCACTCGCGCGTGCCGGTCATCAACGGGCTGACCAACGAGTTCCACCCCTGCCAGATCCTCGCGGACATCTTCACCTACATCGAGCACCGCGGCTCCATCCAGGGCAAGACGGTGGCGTGGGTGGGCGACGGCAACAACATGGCCAACACCTGGCTGCAGGCGGCCGAGATCCTGGGCTTCACGGTGCACGTGAGCACGCCCAGCGGCTACGAGGTGGACCAGTCGATCGCTGGCATCCGCTCGGGCGACAGCTACAAGGTCTTCAAGGACCCGATGGAAGCCTGCCGCGGCGCCGACCTCGTGACCACCGACGTCTGGACCAGCATGGGCTACGAGGCCGAGAACGAGGCGCGCCGCAAGGCCTTTGCCGACTGGTGTGTCGACGAGGACATGATGCGTATCGCCCAGCCCGGCGCCCTGTTCATGCACTGCCTGCCTGCCCATCGCGGCGAAGAAGTGCAGGCCGAAGTCATCGACGGGCCGCAGTCGGTGGTGTGGGACGAGGCAGAGAACCGCCTGCACGCACAAAAGGCGCTGATGGAGTTCCTGCTCCTCGGCAGGCTCTGACTCCCTGAAGCACAAGGCGCAGCCGCATGTCCGATTGCCAGCAATGCGGCGCCTGCTGCGCCAGCTATCGCGTCGACTTCAGCGTGCATGAGCTCGACGACAACGGCGGCAAGGTGCCCTCGGGCCTCGCCGTCGAGGTGAACGACGCCATCTGCCGCATGCGCGGCACCGACCACACGCCCATGCGCTGCGCCGCGCTCACCGGCAAGGTCGGCCAGTCCGTGGGCTGCGGCATCTACGAATGGCGCCCCAATCCGTGCCACGAGCTTCAAGCTGGCAGCGACGCATGCGAGCGGGCGCGGGCACGGCACGGGTTGCCAGCGCTGTCGTCGTTGCACTGATCCGTTCAACTCGTCACGTTCGGTGTTGGAAATAACCGACACCACGACCCCTCGCCCGGCGCTAACTTCGCGCCATGGCTCCATCACATCAGCAACGCATCTGGGACATCTCGCCGCCCGTGTATGAAGGCGCGCCGGTCTTTCCTGGCGACACGCCCTACCAGCAGCGCTGGGCGGCGACCATTTCACCGGACTGCCCGGTGAATGTCAGCGAGATCAAGCTCTCGCCCCACGTCGGCGCGCACGCCGATGCGCCGCTGCACTACGACCCCGAGGGCCAGACCATCGGCAACGTCGACCTCACGCCCTTTCTCGGCCCCTGTCGCGTGATCCACGCGATCGACAAGGGCCCGCTCGTCGAGTGGGATCACATCGCCCACGCCGTCGACAGCACCCTGCCCCCGCGCGTGCTGGTGCGCACCTACACCACCATGCCGGTCGGCCAGTGGGACCCGCAGCTCGCAGCCTACGCCCCCGCCACCGTCGAGCGCCTCGCGGCCATGGGCGTGAAGCTCATCGGCATCGACACCGCCAGCATCGACCCGGCCGACAGCAAGACGCTGGAAAGCCACCAACGCATTCGCCGCCTCGACCTGCGCGTGCTCGAGAACCTCGTGCTCGACGACGTGCCCGAGGGCGACTACGAACTCATCGCGCTGCCGCTCAAGCTGGTCAGCGCCGATGCCTCCCCCGTTCGCGCCGTGCTGCGCGAACTCCCCCGCTGAAACCTCCACCATGACGACACTTGCAGACTGCCGCGCGCTCGACGCGCAAGACCCGCTGCGCGCCTTGCGCGACCAATTCACCATTCCCGAGGGCGTGCTGTACCTCGACGGCAACTCGCTCGGCGTGATGCCCAAGGCCGCGCCCGCGCGCATCGCCGAAGTCGTGACCAAGGAATGGGGCGAAGGCCTGATCCGTTCGTGGAACACCGCGAGCTGGTTCGACCTGCCGCAGCGCCTGGGCGACAAGGTGGCCCGACTGATCGGCGCCGCGCCCGGCGAAGTGGTGTGCACCGACAGCACCTCGGTCAACCTCTACAAGGTGCTGTTCGCTGCCTTGTCCCAGCAGAAGGACAGCGGCCGCAAGCTGGTGATCAGCGAGCGCAGCAACTTCCCGACCGACCTGTACATCGCCGAATCGCTGTGCCGCGAGCGCGGCTTCACGCTCAAGCTGATCGACGCGAGCGAATTGCCCGGAGTATTGACCGACGAAGTGGCCGTGCTGATGCTCACGCACGTCAACTACCGCACCGGCGCCATGCACGACATGAAGGCCATCACCGCCGCCGCGCATGCCGCGGGCGCGCTGACCGTGTGGGACCTCGCGCACAGTGCGGGCGCCGTGCCGGTCGCGCTCAACGACAGCGAGGCCGACTACGCCATCGGCTGCGGCTACAAGTACCTGAACGGCGGCCCCGGCGCGCCGGCGTTCGCGTGGGTGAACACGAAGCATGCGGGCCAGTTCGAGCAGCCGCTGTCCGGCTGGTGGGGCCATGCGGCGCCCTTCGAGTTCACGCCGCACTACCGGCCTGCCCCAGGTGTCGGCCGCTACCTCTGCGGCACGCAGCCGATCATCGCGCTGGCCGGGCTCGAATGCGGGCTCGACACCGTGCTCGCGGCCGAAGCCTTCAACGGCACGAACGGCGCGATGGCCGCGCTGCGCACCAAGTCGCTCGCGCTCACCGACCTGTTCATCGCACTGGTCGAAGAGCGCTGCGCCGGTCAAGGCCTCTCGCTCGTCACCCCGCGCGACCACGCACTGCGCGGCTCGCAGGTCTGCCTGAGCCAAGAAGAAGGCGCCTACGCCATCGTGCAGGCGCTGATCGCACGCGGCGTGATCGGCGACTACCGCGCCGGCGACTCGCAGATGCCCGACATCCTGCGCTTCGGTTTCACGCCGTTGTACCTGAGCTTCGAAGACGTGTGGAACTCGGTCGAGCACCTGGCGCAGGTGCTGGAGACGGGCGAGTGGAAGCGCGAAGAGTTCAACCGCAAGAACGCCGTAACCTGAGACGAAGCCAGCCATGAAATCCCGACTGATCATTCTGTACACCGCCTTGCTGATGCTGGCGGCACCCGCTCTTGCACAGCAACCGGCGTTCACGCTGCCGCAACTGAAGGCCTTCGCCGAACTGACGCCCGACGCCTTTCGCCAGCAGATCAAGAGCCAGGGCTTCTCGTATGCCGACAAGACCGTGACCGACGAGGTCAGCATGATCGAGTACGAGAAGTTCGTCGACGGCCAGACCACGCACCTGATGAAGTCCACCTACGTGGAAAGCCGCCGCAGCGAGGACGGCGTGCAGCTCTCGCTGACCGACAAGGCCGCCTTCGAGCGCCTCGTGAAGGAGGCACGCGACACCGGCTACAAGCCGGGCGAGAAGGGCCGCATTCCCGGCGGCGAGACCTACCAGGAATACAAGCGCAAGAACGAGGTCGTGCGCTTCGTCTATCCGAAGAAGGAGTCCGGCATGGGCCTTCCTTCCTACACCGCCGTGGTCTGGCGATGACCCGCCAGCAAACATCATGAGCACCGACAAGTCCCCCGAGAAAATCGTCCACGAGGAAAAAGCGCAGCTGGACTTCAGCAAGTCCATGAGCTACGGCGACTACCTGCACCTCGACGAGATCCTCAACGCGCAGCACCCGCTTTCGCCCGCGCACGACGAAATGCTGTTCATCGTGCAGCACCAGACCAGCGAGCTCTGGATGAAGCTGATGCTGCACGAGCTGCGCGCCGCCACCGCCCACATCGCCGAAGAGAAGCTGGCCGACGCATTCAAGATGCTCGCGCGCGTGAGCCGCATCATGGAACAGCTGGTGAGCGCATGGACCGTGCTCTCGACCATGACGCCGCCCGAGTACACGGCGATGCGCCCCTACCTCGCGAACTCCAGCGGCTTCCAGAGTGCGCAGTACCGGTGCATCGAATTCGCGCTCGGCAACAAGAACGCCGCCATGCTCAAGCCGCATGCGCACCGCGCCGATCTGCTGGCGCAGGTCGAGGTGGCCTATCGCGCGCCTTCGCTGTACGACGAGTCGCTGCGCCTGCTGGCGCGCCACGGCCTGCCGGTGCCCGCCGACCGGCTGGAACGCGACTGGACACAGCCCTACGAATCGAGCGATGGTGTCGAAGCGGCGTGGCTCACGGTCTACCGCAATCCGCACGATCACTGGGACCTGTACCAGCTCGGCGAAAAGCTCACCGACCTGGAAGACGCGTTCCGCCTCTGGCGCTTTCGCCACGTGACGACGGTCGAGCGCGTGATCGGATTCAAGCGAGGCACCGGCGGCACGGGCGGCGTGAGCTACCTGCGCAAGATGCTCGACGTGGTGCTGTTTCCGGAAATCTGGAAGCTGCGCACCGACCTGTAGCCCGCGAGGCCGCGCGCGAAGTTGGCTCCTACAATCCGCGCGGCACCAGCACTTCAAGACTCGACAAGGCTCTGCGATCCGTCGCCTGGTCTTGTACTGCGGGGGAACCCCGTGGTGGATGGATGGCTACACATTCCGGCGCGTGAGCGGACCTGCGCTACCGCGCAGCCCAGCTAGCGCATCACCGGCTGGTTGAAGGGCTGGTTGCCACCCACCTTCACAGGCCTCGCCATCTTCATTCATGACGCGTGAACTGAGCTACAGCGAATGGATCGCCCAAAGCCTCGCGCGCGCATTGCTTGCCGATGCGAGGCAACCCGGCGGCACCGCGCCCGGTGCGTTACGTGCGCGGGCTGCGGCAACGCTGGGCGCCGACGCGCCCTGGCTGAAGCCGCTGGCGGAAGCGCTCGGCAACCGGTCGCGAGCCACTTGGCGGCGCACCGACCTGCCCACGCTGGCGAAGGCGATCCATGAAATGCCTGAGTTCGATGCGGCCTTCGAGCAGGACGAGGAGCCACGCGTGCGGCGAATCATCCTCCGGCCTGCGGAGATGTTCCCCCGCCCGATGGGGCTGGACCATTTCGCGCTGCCGAACATCCCGACGCTCGCCGACCTCGCGCAGTGGCTGGAGCTCGACGCGGACCGGCTGGCCTGGCTCACATCGCCGGCACAGGCTTTTCGCGCACCCAGCGATCCCGGCGTGCAGCTCTCATCGCACTACCGCTACCAATTGCAGCCCAAGCTCCTCGGCGGCCTGCGCCTGCTCGAGATTCCCAAGGCCGGCCTGAAGCGCGCGCAGCGCCGCATCCTCGACGACCTTCTGCAGCACGTGCCCGTGCATGAAGCGGCGCACGGCTTCGTGCCGGGCCGCTCGGTCGCGAGCCACGCGGCCGCCCACGCCGGCAAGGAGGTCGTGATCGGATTCGACCTGCGCGACTTCTTCCCCGCGGTTCGCGCCTCGCGCGTGCATGCCACGTGGCGCACGCTGGGCTACCCCGAAGGCGTGGCGCGCGCCCTCACCGCACTGTGCACGCACCGCACCGATGCCGCCGTGATCGAGCGCCTGCGCGACGACGGCGGGCTCGACTGGATGGGCGCCAAGCGCCTCGCCGCGCCGCACCTGCCCCAGGGCTCGCCCTGCTCGCCCGCGCTGGCCAACCTCTGCGCATTCCGGCTCGACCTGCGGCTCGAAGGCCTGGCATGGGTCTTCGGCGCCACCTACACGCGCTATGCCGACGACCTGGTGTTCTCCGGGCCGGCCTCGCTGCGCGCGCGGTTCACCGCCTTGCGCGCCTGGGTCGACGGCATCGCGGCCGACGAGGGCTTCGAGCTGCACCCGCGCAAGGTGCGCTGCATGCCTCAACACCGCCAGCAGCGCGTGACCGGCGTGGTCGTCAACGACAAGGCAAACGCGCCGCGCGAAGACTTCGACCGGCTCAAGGCCGTGCTGCATCGCTGCGCGCTCGACGGCCCCGCCGGCCAGAACCACGCAAAGGCGGCTGACTTTCGCGGTCACCTGCTGGGCCACATCGCATGGATCGGCCAGTTCAGCCCGACGCGCAAGGCCCGGCTGATGAGGCTTTTCGACCGCATCGACTGGACGAGTACCACGCAAACGCCCTCATGAAGCTGGGGTGGACCTGATTGTTCCGTCGGCGCAAAGCGCTACAGTTTTGAAAACAACGGAGGCCCCCGCCATGCACGACATCCGGTTCACACCCGACGAGCTCTCCACCCTGCGCGAACATGGCGTCGTGCTGTTCGCCGACCGCGTGATCTTCGACGCGCAGCCGCCAATGCCGCCGCAGCAGATCGACGCCGTGCAGGCCCTGTGCGCAGGCCCCATTCCCGAAGCGCTGCTCACGCTGTGGCAGCAGACGGCGGGCGGTCGGCTCGACTACGACCTGTCGCTCGAAATGAACGGCAACCTCGAAGCCATCAGCTGGAACGAGCTGTTCTGGAACGGCAGCGACGGCTACCACGACCTGCAGGGCTGGATCGAGCACGAACTGGAACTGGTCAAGGAAGCCGCCGAGGACGGTGGCAAGCCATCGAGCGGCAAGCTCACACACCTGCCCTTCGGCGGCTTCGAGTACACCGACCGCGTCTACGCGGTGGTCGAACCCGGTGCCGGGCACGGGCAGATCGTCGCGTGGAAGAAGGGCCTGCCACCGGCCTGGACGCACGCGCTGCATGAAGACAGCGTGAACACCATCGCGCCCGACCTGCGCGGCGCATTCGCGGCGCTGCAGCTCGACGAAGACCCGCTGGCGCCCACGAGCGACTACTTCTCGGGACAGACGCTGCTCGGCTACCTCGACGACCGCCACCAGGACCACGGGCTCGACCTCGACCTGATGGACAAGCTGGTGACCTTCTATTGCCACGCCGTGGTCGACTGGCACACGCCGCTGGCCGAAGGCACGCTGCGCCACCATCCGTCGATCGCGCGCGTGGCCTTGCGCCATGCGATCGCGGCCGACGACGCCGGGCTGGTCGCCGAACTCGCCGCCTCGGGCGTGGGCTTCGACGGGCCGCATCAGGGCAGCGCGCTCGCGACCGACGTCGCGGTGGGGCACGGCGCCTTCGCCGCAGCCGCGGCGCTGGTGCGCGCAGGCGCGCCGGTGGCGGCCGACGCCCTGCGCAACATCGACGGGCAGATCGCTCCCGAACTCACGAGCGCGTTGCTTGCCAACGGCGCGGAGCCCAACGTGACGGCCATCGTCAAGTGCGCGGCGTGCGGAGCGCCCGCGAGCGCGCACCTGATCGCGGATGCCTGCGCGCAGGCGGGCATCGATGTGGCACCCGCATTCGTTGCGGAGCGCGATGCGATGCTGCTCGAACTGGAGACCACGCTCGCGCAGATGCAGGACGGCACGCACGGGCACTACCTCGGGCAAGAGGGGCTCGCGGAACGCATCGAGCACCTGCAGACCTTCCGGCTCTGAAAGGCGCCGGCGCGCCGTTCGCTCAGCCGCCGTACAGCCAGGGCTGGTCGAGCAGCTTTGCACCCAGCAGGCGCATCGCCATGTCGCGGCCCAGGCGCACGGCGCCCGTGGCATGGAAGATCTCGCCGTTGCGGCGCGCACGTGCCTGTACCTGCGCGTTGCGCGCCCAGCGCGCCTCGGCATAGCGCGCGAAGGCAGCGGGCACATCGGCCGCACTGCCGTCGGCTAACGAATCGGCCAGCGCCACCGCGTCTTCGATGGCCATGCCCGCGCCCTGCGCCAGGTACGGCACCATCGGATGCGCGGCATCGCCCACCAGCGCGACACGCTCATGCGCCATCTCGGCTGCGCTGGTCATGGGGGCGCGGTCGCCGAGCGACCACGCGCGCCAGCCGGGCATGGCATCGAGCAACGACTGCAGGCCGGCGCAGCTGCGGCCCATGGCCTGCTTCAGGGCGGCGATGCTGCTGGACTGGTCCCAGTCGCGCGCGTCGCCGGCCGGGGCCGATTCGGCGATCACCACCACGTTGAGCCAGTCGCCGCCGCGCACCGGGTACGCCACGGCATGCAGGCGTGGGCCGAGCCACACATCGACCTGCTTGCGGCGCAATGCGGCAGGCAGGCTCGATTGTTCGATCAGCGCGCGCCAGGCCGTGTGGCCAGTAACGCGCGGTGGCTGCGCGGCAGACGCGCAATCGAGCTGCCGACGCACCATGCTCCAGAGGCCATCGGCTCCGACGATGGCTTCGCCCTCCCAGGCGCGCGCGTCGGTGCTCGACAGGCAGACGAGGTCATCGCTGGTTTCCACCTGCCTGATCTGCGCGCCAGTCACGAGTGAGCCGGTGCCGCGCGCACGCACGGCATCGAGCAGCAGGCCGTGCAGGTCGGCGCGATGCACGCAGAAGTAGGGAGCGCCGTAGCGCTGCTGCATGGCGTCGGCGAGCGGCATGCGGGCGAGTTCGGAGCCGCTTTCTGCGCGGTGCACCACCAGCGCATCGGGCCGCGCCGCGATGGCCGCGAGCCCGGGGCCCAGGTCGAGTTGCTGAAGACGCCGCGTGGCATTGGGCCCGAGCTGCACGCCGGCACCGATTTCGCCGAAGACGGCGGCCTGCTCGAAAACGTCGACCCGGTGCCGGCCCTTGGAAAGCGCCAGCGCAGTGGCCAGCCCCCCGATGCCGCCCCCGGCGACGAGGATGTGCGCGGGCATCGGTCTCAGCGGCCGTGCGTGGACGGGCTGATGGTGGCCTGGTCGGCTTCCGGTTGTTTGAGAGGTGTCTTGGGGGCACAGCTTCCGCAGCTGTCGCACGAGCCACAGCCCGAGGTCTTGGCGAGCGATGCAGCCAGTTCCTTGGCGCGTTCTTCGTCGACCCAGCCCGCGCGATGCGTGCCGGCCGCGAGCTTCTGTGCCGCGCCGCGGCGCCAGCCTGCGGGCATCCAGCGCCAGACCGCGTAGAACGCGGCGGCCGCGACGATCAATCCGACGATCAGTTGCTGTGCCATTTCTTCTTCAAACCTTTCATGACAGGTTTTAACCCGCTCCGAGTGCCACCGCAACGCGGTAGGTGATGAAGCAGGCCATGTAGGCCAGCGCGAACAGGTAGCCAGCCATGATCCAGACGTACTTCCACGAGCCCGTCTCGCGCTTCACCGCAGCCAGCGTCGAGATGCACTGCGGCGCGAACACGTACCAGACCAGCAGCGACAGCGCGGTAGCCAGCGACCAGCTGCCGGCGATGAGCGGCTCCAGCTGGCCCGCCACGTCGTCGCCCGTGGCCGACAGCGCGTACACCGTGCCGAGCGCACCCACGGCCACTTCGCGCGCCGCCATGCCGGGCACCAGCGCGATCGAGATCTGCCAGTTGAAGCCAATGGGCGCGAAGATGTGCTCCAGCCCACGGCCGATCATGCCGGCCAGGCTGTACTGGATGGCCGGACCGGTCGCGCCTTCTGGCGGCGACGGGAAGGTCGACAGGAACCACAGCAGGATCGTCAGCGTCAGGATGATCGTCCCCACGCGCTGGATGAAGATCCAGGCGCGCTCGTACAGGCCCAGCGCCAGGTTGCGCGGGTTCGGCCAGCGGTAGGCCGGCAGCTCCATCAGCAGCGGCGAATGCTGCGTGTTGTCGCGGAAGCGCTTCATCACCCAGGCCACGGCCATCGCCGAGACGATGCCGAACACATACAGCGCGAACAGCACCACGCCCTGCAGGTTGAACACGCCGCCCACGGTGCGCGCCGGAATGAAGGCCGCGATGAGCAGCGCATACACCGGCAGCCGCGCCGAACAGGTCATGAGCGGCGCGATCATGATGGTCGTGATGCGGTCGCGCCAGTTGCTGATGGTGCGCGTGGCCATCACGCCCGGAATGGCGCAGGCAAAGCTCGACAGCAGCGGAATGAACGAGCGGCCCGACAGGCCCACGGTGCCCATCACGCGGTCGAGCAGGAAGGCCGCGCGCGGCAGGTAGCCCGAGTCTTCCAGCGCAAGAATGAACAGGAAAAGAATCAGGATCTGCGGCAGGAAGACGATGACGCCGCCCACGCCTGCGATCACGCCGTCGACCAGCAGGCTCTGCAGCATGCCCTCGGGCATGGCCGTCTTGAGCAGGTTGCCGAGCCCCTCGGTGCCGGCCTTGATGGCGTCCATCGGCACGTTAGCCCAGCTGAACACGGCCTGGAACATCAGGAACATGGTGACGGCCAGCACCAGCATGCCCCACACGGGGTGCAGCACCACGCGGTCGATGCGGTCGCTGGTGGCAAGGCTGCCGACCGGCTCCTTCACCGTGAGACCGAGGATGCGGCGCACCTCGCGCTGCGTGGCCAGCACGTCGTCGAGGCCCGGCGCCTGCCAGGGCTGCGGCGTGGCGGCGGCCACGGGCGTGTCGAGCGCTGCGAGCAGGCCTTGCGCGCCGCCGGTGTGCACGCCGACGGTTTCGATGACGGGCACGCCCAGTTCGCGCGAGAGCACGGCCGTGTCGACCACAATGCCCTGCTTCTTCGCCATGTCGGTCATGTTCAGCGCCACCACCATCGGCAGGCCGAGCCGCTTGGCTTCGATCACCAGCCGCAGGTTCAGGCGCAGGTTGGTGGCGTCGGTAACGCACACCAGCAGGTCGGGCAGGGCTTCCTTGCTCTGGCCAGTGACGATGTCGCGGGTGACGGCCTCGTCGGCGCTCAGCGCATTCAGGCTGTAGGCGCCCGGCAGGTCGAGCACGAACACGCGGCGGCCCGAGGGCGTGCGCAGCGTGCCCTCCTTGCGCTCGACGGTCACGCCGGCGTAGTTGGCCACCTTCTGGCGGCTGCCGGTGAGCAGGTTGAACAGCGCGGTCTTGCCGCAGTTGGGGTTGCCCAGCAGGGCGATGCGGCCCGGCTGCGCGGTGGCGGCGAGGCGGCCGGGGCCCTGGATGACGGCTTCAACCATGGTTTGTGGCTCCCGGCGTGACGTGGATCAGCGCGGCCTCGTGGCGGCGCAGTGCGAAGGTGGTGTGGCCGAGGCGCACCGCCAGCGGCTCGCGGCCCGGAATGCCGCTGGCGACGATGCGCACGGCCTCTCCCGGCACGAAGCCGATTTCGGTCAGGCGCAGGACGAGTTCCCGGTCGTCGGCGTTGTCGGGGCGCGCCACGTCGAGCACGGTGGCCCACTGGTTGTTCGGAAGCTGGTCGAGGCGCAGGGCGACGGCGGTGGTCGGCGCTGCGCCGAAATCGTTGGTTCGCACGGTGAGAGGACGCCCGGGATATCGGGCGCGCCGGTAAGCAAAACCTAGATGCTAGCAATTCTCACTCACAAATACCTGACCAACCCCTCGAAATCAGGCTCTATCGACCCAGAAACACCAAGAAACCGGCTCAAGGCCGGGTCTCAGGTGCCTCCCCCGGTAGAGGGAAGACCACCCTGCGGGTCGATCGAGACGACGCGCGCAGTTACTGACGCACCGTCGATAACGAGTTCGGCGACGGAAATCGGCAGCTTGAACCGCCGCGGGCCCGCACTACCCGGATTGACGTAGAGCACACCAGCGCGCTCTTCGACTTTCGGCTTGTGCGAATGGCCCGAGACGACCACGCGCACCCCGGCTGCGGGCGGGTCGATGTCGAGCTGCGCAAGGTCATGAATGGCATAGAGGTGCACGCCGCCGAACTTCGCGAGTTCGGTTTCCGCAATGGCATCTGCCCAGGGTTCGCGGTCGTTGTTGCCTCGCACGACCGTCAACGGCGCAATGGCCGCGAGCGCTTCGAGGATGCCGGCGCTGCCGATGTCGCCACCGTGCACGATGAAGTCGCTGCCCTTCAGGAAGGCGATGGCCTCGGGCCGCATGAGCCCGTGCGTGTCGGAGATCAGACCGATGCGAAGCATGGGCAGGAGAAGAAAGTTATTCAGGCAAACCCGGGGCGACAGCCGGCAAGAAGCACGGCCCCCAAGGGCATGATCGACGGCATGCCCGAAGACATCATCGCACCGCAGCAGCCTCCCGAGAACACCGAAGAAGCATCCGCTTCGCCTCCGCCCACGCAGGACACCCCGCCGCGCGCGAGCCTGTTGCACTGGCTGGTCGGCGGCCTGCGCGCCTCGCTCCTGCTGGAGCCGCGCGTCGATGCACGACCCGCGCCCTGGCAGTTGCTGCTGCTCGTGCTGCTGCCCGAACTCGTCTGGACTGGCTTGGCGCGCCTCGAAATCGCCGGCCCCGCACGGCTCTACGAAACCGTCGGCCTCAACACGCTCTGGGTGCTCGGCGTGCTCGCGTGGCTGGGCTGGTTCGCGCTGTCCGGGCGGGCCCGCGGCGGCGGACTGGCGCGCTGGTTCGTGCTGGCCACCTGGGCGATGTTCCCGGCCAACCTGGCGCTCGGCATGCTGGCGCTGGGCTACACACGCGGCTGGTTGCCGTCGGCGATCGCCACCTCGCCCGGCTACTGGGTCGTCTTCGGCCTGGGATGCGCGTGGATGGTGCTGGCGCTGGTGCGGTTCACCGCGCGCGAAGCCGGCGCACGTTGGCGGCTTGCGATCTTCGCGCCCGCGTTCGTGGCCCTGCTGACGCTGACCTTCTGGCAATCGCTCAACACACAAGACCGCATGTGGCAGCCCGATGCCACCAGCGCATCCACCCAGCCCGAGCGTCCGCGCATGCAGCTGACGCAGGAACTCTTCGAGGAGCAACAGGCGCTGTGGGAGCGCACGGTCGCGGCCCTGCCCGCCGGCAAGCCGGGGCAAACCAACGTCTACGGGCTGGTGTTTGCGCCCTACGCGTCTGAAGACGTGTTCCTGCGCGAAAGCAACATGGTCACCCAGTTGCTGGAAGAGCGCTTCGACGCCAAGGGCCGCGTGATCCACCTGATGAACCACGCGACCACAGCCGAGACGCTGCCCTGGGCCACCCCGCTCAACCTGCAGCGTGCCATTGCCGCGCTGGCCGAGCGCATGGACCGCGAGAACGACGTGCTGATCGTCTACCTCACCTCGCACGGCGCGCGCGACCACCAGCTGGCCGCCGCGCACTGGCCGCTGGCCGTGCCCTGGCTCACGCCGGAAGAACTGCGCGAAGCGCTCGACGAAGCCGGCATTCGCCACCGGGTGGTGGCGGTGTCGGCCTGCTATTCAGGGGGGTGGATCGAACCGCTGGCCAACGAAAACACGCTGGTGATGACCGCCGCCGACGCCACGCACACCTCGTACGGATGCGGCCGGCTGTCGGAGCTGACCTTCTTCGGCCGCGCGATGTTCAACGAGGAACTGCGCAAGACCCGCTCCTTCGAAACCGCCTTCGCAGCGGCCGTACCGCTGATCAAGCAGCGCGAGATCGAGGCCGGCAAGGAAGACGGCTTCTCGAACCCGCAGATCAGCGTCGGCGAAAAGATCCGCCCGTTGCTCGACCAGCTTGCGCAGCGACTCGACGCCGCCTCGAAGTAGCAGCGCCGACGGGCGTGCTCCCGGGAGTTATTCCAGGAGCTGTCGGAGCACGAACGGCAGGATGCCGCCGTGCTTGTAGTAGTCGACCTCGATAGGCGTGTCGATGCGCAGGCGCACCGTCACCTCCTGGTGCGTGCCGTCGGGGCGGTGCACCACCAGCTTCACGTCCATCTGCGGCTTCAGCTCGCTGCCGATCACCACGTCGATCTGCTCGTCGCCCGTGAGGCCCAGCGTCTGCCATGAATCGGCGCCGCGAAACTGCAGCGGCAGCACGCCCATGCCGACCAGGTTGGCGCGGTGGATGCGCTCGAAGCTGCGCGCCACCACGGCCTTGATGCCCAGCAGCTGCGTGCCCTTGGCGGCCCAGTCGCGCGAGGAGCCGGTGCCGTACTCTTCGCCGCCGAACACCACCGTGGGCACGCCCTGCTCCATGTACTTCATGGCGGCGTCGTAGATGAACATCTTCTGGTTGCCCGGCTGGAACAGCGTGACGCCGCCCTCTTCCTGCGTACCGTTGGCATCCGGCGGAATCATCAGGTTCTTGATGCGCACGTTGGCAAAGGTGCCGCGCATCATCACGTCGTGGTTGCCGCGGCGCGAGCCGTAGCTGTTGAAGTCGGCCTTGGGCACGCCGTGCGCCTTGAGCCAGATGCCCGCGGGCGAACTTTCCTTGATGGAGCCGGCCGGCGAGATGTGGTCGGTGGTGATCGAGTCGCCGAACAGCGCCATGACGCGCGCGCCCTTGAAGCCCGCGTCCGACGCATGCGGCTTCATCTTGAAGCCCTCGAAGAACGGCGGCTCGGCGATGTAGGTCGACTTCGGCCAGTCGTACACCTGGCCATTGGTGCCCTTGATGCTGCTCCAGAACTTGCCCGGGTCGGTCTTGACCTTGTCGTAGTTGGAGCGGAACGACTTGGCATTCATTGCGTAGCGCAGGTTGTCGTCGATTTCCTTCGGCGTGGGCCAGATGTCGCCGAGGTACACGTCCTTGCCTTTCTTGCCCTTGCCAACGGGCTCGGTCATCAGGTCGGTCATTACGTTGCCGGCGATGGCAAAGGCAACCACCAGCGGCGGCGAGGCCAGGAAGTTGGCCTTCAGGTTCGGGTGGATGCGCGCCTCGAAATTGCGGTTGCCCGACAGCACGGCCGCGCCGATCAGGTCGTTCTTGGTGATCGCCTCGTTGATCTCGGGCGTGAGATCGCCGGCGTTGCCGATGCAGGTGGTGCAGCCGTAGCCCGCAAGGTAGAAGCCGAGCTTTTCGAGGTACGGCAGCAGGCCTGCCTTCTCGAGATATTCGGTCACGATGCGCGAGCCGGGAGCCAGCGAGGTCTTGATGTGCGGCTTGACCGTGAGGCCGGCCTCGACGGCCTTCTTGGCCAGCAGGCCGGCGGCCAGCATCACGCTCGGGTTCGAGGTGTTGGTGCACGAGGTGATGGCCGCAATCAGCACGTCGCCGTTGCCGATGGTGACTTCGCCCTTGGGCGCCGAAGGCGCGGTGGCGCTCACGTGCGCTGCGGCGTTGGTCGAGCGGTTGGCCACCATCTCGACCACGTCGAGCGGCGCGCCTGCCGGCGGCGGGGCGGCTTCTTCGTCACCGGCCTTGCCGGCCGCGACCAGCGGATAGCGCAGCTTGAGCCTGTCGGCCGGCTGGTTGAAGCCGTTGGCGTCGTTGGGCTTGCTGTAGAGCTCCGAGAACTTGGTGGAGAGGTGGCCGAGGTCGATGCGGTCCTGCGGGCGCTTCGGGCCGGCCAGGCTGGGCGAGACGGTGCCCAGGTCGAGCTTGACGATCTTCGTGTAGTCGATGTCGCCCGGGTTGGGCATGCCGTAGAGGCCCTGCGCCTTGTAGTAGGCGGCGAAGCGCTCGACCTCTTCCTTGGTGCGGCCGGTGCCTTCGAAATACGCCACGGTCATGTCGTCGACCGGGAAGAAACCCATGGTCGCGCCGTATTCGGGCGCCATGTTGCCGATGGTCGCGCGGTCGGGCACGGCAATGGATGCGGCGCCGGGGCCGAAGAATTCGACGAACTTGCCGACCACCTTTTCAGCCCGCAGGATGGAAGTGACGTACAGCACCAGGTCGGTTGCCGTGACGCCTTCGCGCAGCTTGCCGGTGAGCTCGAAGCCCACCACGTCGGGCGTGAGCATGTAGACCGGCTGGCCCAGCATGGCCGCCTCGGCCTCGATGCCGCCCACGCCCCAGCCGACCACACCGATACCGTTGATCATGGTGGTGTGGCTGTCGGTGCCGACCAGCGAGTCGGGGTAATACGTTGGTTTGTCGCCCTTGTCGCTCGGGCTCTTGTAGACGCCGCGTGCAAAGTATTCGAGGTTGACCTGGTGCACGATGCCGAAGCCCGGCGGCACGACACGGAAGGTGTCGAAGGCCTGCATGCCCCACTTCATGAACTGGTAGCGCTCGTTGTTGCGCTGGAATTCCAGCTTCATGTTCAGGTCGAGCGCCTTGGGCGTGCCGTAGTAGTCGACCATCACCGAGTGGTCGACCACCAGGTCGACGGGCACCAGCGGCTCGATGGTCTTGGGCGACTTGCCCAGCTTGGCGGCCACGCTGCGCATGGCGGCCAGGTCGGCCAGCAGCGGCACGCCGGTGAAGTCCTGCAGCACCACGCGAGTGACGACGAAGGGAATTTCGTCTACGCGCTCGGCGTTGGGCGCCCAGTGGGCCAGCTCTTCGACGTGCTTGGCCGAGACTTTCTGCCCATCGCAATTGCGCAGCACCGATTCGAGCACGATGCGGATGGAGACGGGCAGGCGGTCGATGGTGGGGTATTGCTTGGCCAGTTCCTTCAGGGACCAATATTTGCCGGACTTGCCTGACGGGGTCTTGAAGGTCTTGAGGGTGGACGCAAACGCATGCGCCGGGGCTTTGGCCATGGAGAGACTCCTGTTTGTTCGTGGAAGCCTCTCAAAGATATCAGGGATCAATGTCAGCCGTTGTAGTCGGTCTTCTCCGATCCCGCCTTCTGCCGCCCTGTTCCTCATCGCGAAAAATGCCGGGTAAAGGGGTGTCGCCGGCATTTGGGCGAGATCAGATCACCAACGACCGGCGGGCGTCAGCCCGGTGACCGCGCCTGCGCTGCCGCGGGTGCGGCGCAGGCCAGTCCATTGCAGCTCGGCCAGCACAACCACGCACGCCACCTGCGCCAGCACCCAGGCCATGCCCAGCACAGTGATCGCAAACATGCCGCTCACCAGCAGCGCGATGCACGCCACGGCCCAGCCGAAGTTGCCGGCGACGACCAGGCCGATCAGCGTGCGTGGCGGCGTGCTGCGGTTGGCCATGAAGGCCGCGGCGGCGGCATAGACCAGCAGGAACACGCCCGTACCCATGAGCAGCGGCGCCGGCAGCCCGGTCAACCCGGCCAGTGCGCCGGTGAATGCCACCTGCAGCGCGCCGGTCGCGGCGCAGGAGGCGGCGTCGGCCCACATCACGGCGGGCAGGAAGCGGGGGGATGCGAAGACGGACATGAGGATCTCCTTGGTGGTTGCGCGGCAAGCCAGTCCTGCCGCGTTGGAGCCAATGATTCCGGCCAGCGTGGATCGCGTCGATGACCTGGGAGGTCATGGCGCCGCGCCGCCGCCACGCCAGAATGCGCCTCATGAACACCACCCGCTCCCATCCGACCAAGGCCAGCCAGCCCGGCGCGCGCGACCCGTTCGGCGCCCACCTGCGGCACTGGCGCACCCACCGCCGCCTGAGCCAGCTCGACCTGGCGCAGGAGGCCGAGGTCTCGACCCGCCACCTGAGCTATGTTGAAACCGGCCGCGCCGCGCCCAGCCGCGAGATGGTGCTGCGCCTGGCCGAGCGGCTCGAGGTGCCGCTGCGCGAGCGCAATGCGTTGTTGGTGGCCGCCGGCTTCGCGCCGATGTATCGGCAGCGCTCGCTCGATGATCCGGCAATGGCCGCGGCACGCCGCGCGGTCGATCTGGTGCTGAAAGGCCACGAGCCCTTTCCCGCGCTGGCCGTGGACCGCCACTGGAACCTGGTCGCGCACAACGCGCTGGTGCCGCTGCTGATGGAAGGCGCCTCGCCCGAGCTGCTGAAGCCGCCCATCAACGTGCTGCGCCTGAGCCTGCACCCCGACGGCGTGGCGCCGCGCATTGCCAATCTCGCGCAGTGGCGCACTCACCTGCTCGAACGGCTGCAACAGCAGATTGCCGCCACGGGCGACGCGGTGCTGCAAGCGCTGCACGATGAACTTGCGGCCTATCCCTCGCCCGCCGTGAGCCATGACGCGCCCGTCATCGACACCGCGCTGTCTGCGGTGGCCGTGCCCTTTCAGGTGGTCATGCCGAGCGGCGTGCTGAGCTTCATCAGCACCATCACGATCTTCGGCACGCCGGTCGACGTCACATTGCAGGAACTCGCGGTGGAGTCGTTCTTTCCGGCGGATGAGCAGACGGCTGCGGCGCTGATGGCACTGGCTGCGCAGCAGCAACAGGCGGGCTGAGGTCGGCCCTGCCGTCTGCATCGCGCGGCGGGCCTTCGAAGTCGTCCACCTGGATGACTTTGTCGGCCGCTTTCAGATAAGCGAGCGCCAGTTCGGGGTCGGGTGCCGAGCGGGCCGCCTCTTCGAGCGAGTTCGTGCGGCGCAGCGCCTTGTTGAGCGCAGCCGTGGCATCGCCTAGCTGCGCGCCCAGCTCCATCGCGTACATCAGGTCGCGCAGGCCACCCGCGGCGGGCTCGCTCAGGTCGGGCGCCAGGCGTTCGACGATGCGCGGGTCCTTGCGCAGCAGGTCGGCCAGTTCGAGCAGTTGCACGTCGCGCAGCGGCGCCAGGTGCGCGGTGCGGCGCAGTACCAGCGCACCGATCACGCGCCGGCCCGCCGTCGGCAGGTTGGCATACAGATCGCGCAGAATCTTGCCGGCCTCGTCGATCTGCAGGCGGATCGCAGCCCGTGCGAAGGGCAACAGTTCGGGCGCACCATCGACGCGATAGCGCCAGATGCACGAACTGGCCAGGTACAGGTGCGCGAGCACGTCACCCAGGCGCGCCGACAGCAGCTCCATGCGCTTGAGCTTGCCGCCGAGCATGCCCATCGCGAGATCGGCCGTGAGCGCGTACTTGGCGCTCATGCGCGCGACGAGCCGCGCTTCGTGCATCAACTCATCGGGCGGCGTGCCGAACACCGGCGCGCCGAAGAGGCTGCGCCACAGGTTCACCGCCACGTGCCTGCCGTGTGCCATGAGCGCCTTGCCGAGCGCGGTCTCGTCCTTCGCCTGCACGGCCGCCATTTCGTCGAGCACATGCGGATGGCATCGCACCGCCCCCTGCCCGAACACGATGAGCGCGCGCGTGAGGATGTTCGCGCCCTCCACCGTGATCGCGATCGGCGCCTGCCGGTAGGACACGCCGAGCAGGTTCGACGGGCCGGAGATGATGCCCTTGCCGCCGAGGATGTCCATGCCGTGGTTGACCGCGCGGCGTCCGGCTTCGGTCAGCTGCACCTTGAGGATGGCACTGGCCACGCTGGGCCGCTCGCCCTTGTCGAGCGCAGCCGCCGTGAAGCGGCGCGCCGCGTCGGTCGCATACAGCTCGGCCGACATCTGCGCCACCAGCCCCGCGACCGCGTGGAACTTGCCAACTGGCATGCCGAACTGTTCGCGAATTTGCCCGTAGCCGTTGCTCACGTAGAGCGCGGTCTGCTGCATCGCCGAGCCCAGCGCCGGCAGCGAGATCGCACGGCCCGCGGCCAGGCATTCCATCAGCATGCGCCAGCCCTGCCCGACCTGCTGCTCGCCGCCGATGATCCAGTCCATCGGCACGAACACCTGACGGCCGTGGATCGGGCCGTTCATGAAGGCGCTGTCCATCGGGCGATGGCGGCGGCCGATCTCCATGCCCTCGTGCGGCACTGGAATCAGCGCGCAGGTAATGCCGAGTTCGCGCTCGCCCTCGGGCCTGCTTTCGTCGATGGCGTGGAAGGCCAGCCCGACCACGGTGGCGACCGGCGCGAGCGTGATGTAGCGCTTGTCAAAATCGACCAGGAAGCCGCGCGTCATGCGGCCGTTGAATTCGCGCTCGACCACCACGCCACGGTCGGGAATCGACGCCGCATCCGATCCCGCATACGGCGATGTCAGGCCGAAGCACGGCAGCTCGCGACCGTCGGCAAGGCGCGGCAGGTAGTGCTCTTTCTGCGCATCGGTGCCGTAGCGCAGCAGCAGTTCGGCAGGTCCCAGCGAGTTGGGCACCATCACCGTGACGGCCGTCGCCACATTGACGGTGGCGATGCGCGCCACCACCGTGGCGTGTGCATGGTGACCGAAGCCGAGGCCGCCGAATTCCTCTGGAATGATCATCCCGAAGAAGCGCTTCTCGCGCAGGTAGCGCCACACCTCGGGCGGCAGGTCGTGCGCCTGGTCGATGGCGTGGTCGTCGAGCATGTGGCACAGCTCGCGCACTTCGTTGTGGAGAAAGGCCTGCTCGCGTTCGGTGAGCTGGTTGGGGCCCATGGCCGCCAGTGCATCGAAGTCCGGGCGGCCTGCGAAGAGCTGGCCTTCGAAGCCGACGGTGCCCGCCTCGAGCGCCGCGCGCTCGGTGTCGCCCAGCGGCGGGAGCGCCTTCGAGAATGGCTGCATGGCCCATCGGCCGATCAGTGTCGCCAGAGGCATGGTGCGTCTCCTTCCGCGACGAATGCGCGCGGATTGGCACCATTCTTGAGGCTTGTGGCTGGCCCCAAGGGCCGGTCAAGGGCTCCCCGGCCTGTCGGAGACGGACGCGCCTACCGCTTCTTCGGAGGCTGGGCCGCAGCAGCGGCGGCTGGATCCCGCCAGCCATATTCGACATAGCGCCGGATGACCAGGCAGCCCGGCGGCGAATCGATCAGCGAGACCGACGAGGTCGGCTCCTTCTCGTCGGTGTAGACCGCGTAGTTGGGCAGCAGCCGCGTCATCTTGTAGCTCGCCAGCTCCTGCTGGCCGACGCTCGCGCAGGTGAAGGGCGCGACCGAGATGCGCTCGGCCGACACGGTGCAGGCGCCACTGTCGTCGGGAATGGCGGTGATCGAAGCAGCTACGCCAGCGTTCGGAAACTCCATGCCGATCAGCGAGAACATCGGCCCGGCGTCGGGGCGCTTTCGGTCCCAGTCGAGCAGCACGTCGTGGCTGCGAGCCCCCTGCACGGTGAGCGTGGAAAGCCGCGTGATGGCCGGCAGGCAGCGCTTGATGCCCACGCTGGTGGCGGCGCGCGTGAGCGTGTCCTGCGGGGCCGCGGGCGGGGCCTGGGGCACCAGCACGCCTTGGGCAAGCGCCGCGGTGCCGGCGGCCCATGCAAGGGCGGCAATCAGCAGGCGGGAGATTCGTTGGGTCGGCTTCATCCCGGTCCTCATGCGTAAAGGTTTTCGATGGCGGCGGTGTAGGCGCGCACGTTGTCTTCGCCCTCGGGG
Organism: Variovorax sp. GW821-FHT09D05; assembly: GCF_059416325.1. NCBI lineage: Bacteria > Pseudomonadati > Pseudomonadota > Betaproteobacteria > Burkholderiales > Comamonadaceae > Variovorax > Variovorax sp. GW821-FHT09D05. Next base: position 392,040 of record NZ_JBWKOZ010000009.1, read on the forward strand.
TCGAGCGTGGCGATGAAGCGGCGCGCGCGCTCGCGGTAGGCCGGCAGGTTGGCGTCGTGCTCGGCGAAGGCGCGCTGCAGGGCGCGGCCGCCCTCCTCGCAGTCGAAGCCGTGGTAGCGGTAGCCGCAGTCGCCGATGAGGTGCGAGTTGTGGACGAGCGGGTAGCCGCCGTACAGCGCCTCGTAGTAGAGGTAGTTCTGCGCGTTCTCCCAGTGGTGCGCGAACACGGCGTCGATCTTGCCGGGCATCACCTGGTACATCGGAAAGCGCCCCTCGAAGGTGGCCAGGCCGTGCTGCACGAGGTCCAGGCTCTGCGCGAAGCCGATGAACAGCGGCTTGTCCTTCAGGTGAAAGCTGTTGTAGACCCACATCTTCTCGATCAGCCGCGGCTGCGCGCGATGCGCCGCCTCGCAGCCGAGCATCGGGATGAAGCTGGTCTTCACCATGCAGATGTTGGGCTCGAAGATGGCCACGCGCCACTGCTTGCGGCCGGGCTCGTAGACAAAGGGCGGGCTGTCCGCCGACGCGCGGGCCATGGCGCGCTCCAGCACCATCGGGCTCCAGAGATGCGGCATGAGCCGCACCGGCGCGCGGAAGGTGCTCTCGAAGTAGGGCTTGCACGAAACCTCGTACTCGGGAATCGTCCAGACCTCGTCGTAGGGCGCGCCTGAGATCAGCAGGCCGTGCGGCTTGTCGAAAATCATGCGCTCGATGTCGATCACGTAGTCGTTGCCCACGCGCATCGAGACGATCTTGCCACCGCGCTCACGGAACGCCACTGACCACGGCATGGCCAGCTGGGCGCTCATCTCGATCATGAGGTCGAGCTCCTGCGCTGCCGTGGCCATGTCGATGATGGGCACCGGCGAATCGGCGAGGAAGTTGGTGGCATCCGCCGGGCCGCCGTCGCCGCCGCCGGCCACCAGCACGGCGCTTTCCACGCGCGGCGAACGCAGCAGCAGCATCACGAGGAACAGGCAGTTCTGGTAGACGCCGTTTTCCCACAGGCTCTGCTCACCCTTGCGGATGAAGATGGAAACGCCGACCTTCAGCTTCGCCGGCATGGCGGTCTTTTGTTGTTGTGCCTCGCTCATGCGGCAGCCTTCACGCCGTCGGCACGGAATGCGGCATTGCCACCCACCAGGTTCAGCAGGCGCTGCGCATAGCCGTCGACGTTCGCGGGGTTGAGCGGATCGACCGCGTCGAAGACGCGTTGCGAGCGGGCGCGGTAATCGTCCAGCTGCCGGTCGTGATTGCGCACGGCCTGCTGCAGTTGCGCGGCGCCGGCGGCGATGTCGAAGTCTGGGTAGTAGTAGCCCGCATCGCGCAGCCAGGGCGAGTTGTGCACCAGCGGGTAGTTGCCGTAGAGCGCATCGAGGTAGCTGTAGTTCTGGTCGTTCTGCCACTGGTGCGAAACCACTGCGTCGGCAAACTGCACCATGAAGCCCGCGAAGTCGTGCCGGCCATGAAAGACCGCCTTGTGCTGGCGCACGATGTCGAGCGAGTTCGCCAGGTACAGCATGGTCGGGTGGTCCTTGATGTGCAGGGTGTTGAGCACCTGCATCGAGGTCACGGCCGCCGGGTCTGCGCGATAGGCCCCGTCGCAGATCAGCATGGGCACGCTGCTGGACTTCACCACCGAGATGTTGGGCTCGAAGATCGCCACCCGAAAGCCCGGCTGCTCCACAGTGCGGGGCGTGTAGCCGAAACGATGCCCCGCGGCCTCGACCTCCGCGACGCGCTGGGCCAGGAACTGCGGCGACCAGAGGTACGGCACCTCGAACACCGGGCAGCGATGCATGGTGCGCATCATGGGAGCGAATGCCTCGTCCTTGGGCAGCAGCCACACCTCGTCGCAGCGCTCGGGCTTGCTGAAGTGGCCCTTGTCGGTGAACACGATCGGCTCGGCCAGCGCCGCGAAAGGCTGGCCCACGCAATGGAACACCACGCGGCCGCCGCACGCGCGAAAGTAGGAGAGCCATTGCACGTCGAGCGCGCCGGCCATCTCGATGACCACGTCCAGCGCATTGGTCAGCTCGCGCGCCCGCCCGAAGGCCAGGCCCATGGCAGCCAGGTCGACCTGAGGCGGCATGCTCGGCTGGTCGCCGGCGTCGATCAGGGTGACGGATTCGACGAACCCGATGCGTTGCAGCAGCCGGGCGAGGAACAGGACGTTCTGCCCCATCCCGTTCTCCCAGATGTTCTGCCCCGCGTGGGTGAGGACTGAAATACCAATGCGCATGGGGGCGAAGTGTGTACCAAAAGAAAAGGCTCCCGCACCATCACAGCGCGGGAGCCGGCCGGTCGCTGGCCGATTCAGTGGCTTATTTCCACTTCCAGCCGATGCCGGCGTTGACGCCCCACTCCTTGCCCGTGGTCGTCAGGCCCGCGCCCCAGGACATCTTGCCGTCGTCGGACAGCGCCTTGAAGGTCAGCGCCACGGCGCTGTAGCCCTTGTAGCTGCCGAGGCCCACGCCCACCGTCTTCTCGCCGGGGTACAGCGTCGGCAGGTAGGTGCCCGACATCGCGAAGGCCATGGCCGTGCCCGAGTAGGCAATGCGGGCCACGTCACCGACTTGGCTCTGCATCTGGTTCAGCTGGCTCATGTTGACCGCGTCCCCCGGCAGGATGCCCGGCGCCACGTTGCTGATGCGCGTGCCGCCAGTTGCCTGGCCGTTGCCCAGCGTGATCTGGTTGTAGTTGACCGAGCCGTCCGGGTTGGTCGCGTACTGCACGCTGCCGGCCTTCGCGGCGGCTGCCGATGCCTTGAGCTGCGCCACGTTGGTCGCGTCGCTGTCGGCCGTGCCTGCTGCCACGCCCGTGATCTGGCGGTACTGCCCGTTGGCCGCATCGCCCACCGACACCGCAGCCTGCGTGCTGGTGGTCGCATTGACGGCTGCCTGCTGCTGTGCCGACGCACCACCCGGCACGTAACCGGCCACGCCCGCCGCGGTGGAAGCCACCGAGCCCGAGCCCAGTGCGACGCCGCCGCTTTGCGTCACGATCGCGCCGAAACCGATGGCCGTGCCCTGCGAGATGTTCTGTGCCTTGCTCAGCTGCGTGCCGCCGGCATCCGCGTTGTCGCCCAGCGCCACGCCGCCGCCGCCCGCGCGGGAGTTCACGCCGATCGCCTGCGAGCCCGTGGCCAGCGCCCCTGTGCCGATGGCGATCGCGTTCGCACCCGTGGCCTGGGCGCCGAAGCCCACCGCCACCGCGCCGTCGGCCGTCGCCTTCGCACCGTTGCCGGCCGCAAAGGAGTTGGCGCCGCTGGCCACCGACTGCGGGCCGATCGCCACTGCTTCCTGGCCGCTGGCGTCTGCGTCTGCCGCCGTCGAGTTGGCGTGGAAGTACTTGGTGCCGGTGTTGTAGATGTTGTTGACCGACGTGCTCAAGCTGTTGACGTTGACATTGGTCGTGCTCAGGCCGGTCGACAGGCTGCCGACGCCGGTCGAGAGACTTGCGATGTTGCTGGTCGCAGTGCTCAGGCCCGACGAGGTCGAGGTCGACAGGCTTGCGAGGTTGCTGTCGGTGGTGCTCAAGCCGGTCGACAGGCTGCCGATGCTGCTGGTCGCGGTGCTCAAGCCTGTTGAAGTCGACGTGGACAGGCTGTCGATGCTGCTCGTGGCGGTGCTCAGCCCCGTGGAGGTCGAGGTCGAGAGGCTGGCAACGCTGCTGTTTGTCGTGCTCAGGCCGGTCGAGGTCGAAGTCGACAGGCTGGCAATGGCGCTCGTCGAACCGCTCAGGCTCGTCGACAGACTCGCCACA
>NZ_JBWKOZ010000009.1:395901-396923 GCF_059416325.1 Variovorax sp. GW821-FHT09D05
ACATTGCTGTTCGTCGTGCTCAGGCCGGTCGACAGGCTGCCGATGCTGCTGGTCGCCGTGCTCAGGCCCGTCGAAGTCGAAGTCGACAAGCTGTCGATGCTGCTCGTGGCAGTGCTCAGACCCGTGGAGACCGAGGTCGAGAGACTGGTCACATTGCTGTTCGTCGTGCTCAGGCCGGTCGACAGGCTGCCGATGCTGCTGGTCGCCGTGCTCAGGCCCGTCGAAGTCGACGTGGACAGGCTGTCGATGCTGCTCGTGGCGGTGCTCAGGCCCGTGGAGGTCGAAGTCGAGAGGCTGGAAACGTTGCTGTTGGTCGTGCTCAGGCCGGTCGACAGGCTGCTGATGCCCGTCGAAGTCGATGCGGACAAACTGCCGATGCTGCTTGTGGCGGTACTCAGGCCGGTCGACGTTGAAGTCGACAGGCTGGTCACGTTGCTGTTCGTGGTGCTCAGGCCGGTCGACAGGCTGCCGATGCTGCTGGTCGCCGTGCTCAGGCCCGTCGAAGTCGACGTGGACAGGCTATCGATGCTGCTCGTGGCGGTGCTCAGACCCGTGGAGGTCGAGGTCGACAAGCTCGAGACGTTGCTGTTCGTCGTGCTCAGGCCGGTGGACAGGCTGCCGATGCTGCTCGTCGCAGTGCTCAAGCCAGTCGAGGTGGAAGTCGACAGGCTGGCAATACCGCTGGAAACCGAGGTCGACAGCGAAGTCAGTTGGCTGAAGTTCACCGCGTCGGTGGGGTTCACACCCGCGGCAACGTTGGTCAGGATGACCGGCGATGTCGCGCCGACGCCGCCCAGCGTGACCTTGGTGTGAGTCGCATCGTCGTACTGGACCGAGTTCGCGACGCCCGTGGACAGGCTGCCGATGCTGCTATTGGCGGTGCTGAGGCCGGTGGACAGGCTGCCGATGTTGCTGGTGGCGGTGCTCAGGCCGGTCGACGTTGAAGTCGACAGGCTGGTCACGTTGCTGTTCGTGGTGCTCAGGCCAGTCGACAGGCTACCGATGCTGCTCGTCGCAGTGCT